>DATMIG010000203.1:0-8509 GCA_035554335.1 Burkholderiales bacterium | reverse complement strand
TCCTGCACCACTTTCCCCCAGGTCGCGACCTCCGAGCGCAGGAACGCGCCGAACTCTTCCGGCGTGGAGAGCTGCAGCACCACGCCCTGCGGCGCGAGCTGCGCCTTCGTCGCCGGATCGTCGAGCGCCGTGCGCGCGGCCTGGTTGAGGCGATCGATCACCGGCCGCGGCGTGCCGGCGGGCGCGAGCAGGCCGTACCAGGTCGTCGCCACGTACTTGATGCCGGACTCCACCACCGTCGGAAGCTCGGGCGCGAGCGGCGAGCGCTCCGCGCCGGTGACCGCCAGCGCCTTGATGCGGCCGGCCTTCGCCTGCGGCAGCATGGTGCCGATGCCGGAGAGGACGATCTGCACGTCGCCGGCCATCAGCGCCTGCATCGCGGGCGCCGCGCCCTTATAGGGCACGCGCGTCAGCTTGATCCCGGCGCTCGACGCGAGGAGCTCGGTGGCCAGATGCGTCGGGCTCGACGTGGCGCCGTAGTTCAGCTCGCCCGGCTTCGCCTTGGCGAGCGAGATCAGCTCGCGCAGGTCCTTCGCCGGCAGCGACGGCGTCACCGCGATGATGTTCGGCGATTCCCCGACGCGGGTGATCGGCTCGAAGTCTTCCACCGTCCGGTAGGGCACCTTGGCATACAGGCTGGCGTTGATGGCGTGGCCGGCGGAAGCGAAAAAGATCGTGTAGCCGTCTGGCGTGCTCTTGGCCACCACGTCGGCGCCGATGATGCCGTCCGCGCCGCCGCGGTTCTCGACCACCACCTGCTGGCCGAGCGCGCCGCTGAGCCGGAGCGCGACGATGCGCGCGAGCGCGTCCGTGGGACCGCCGGCGACGAAGCCGACCACCATGCGGATCGGTTTCGACGGGTAGGGCTGCGCGAGCACCGCTGTGCTCGCCAGCAGGAAGAGGAGGGCGATGATTCGTTTCATTTGCGCACGACCTTGTCGGGAGATTCGGCGAACGGCGGCGAGTAGATGATCAGCACTTTCATCCGCTCGCTCGTCACGCGGATGGAGTGGAAGACGTCGGCGGGGAAGAAGCAGAGGTCGCCGGCGCGCGCCTGGTAGGTCACGCCGTCGACGATCACCTCGGCCTCGCCCTCGAGGAAGTACTGCGCCTGCTCCATGCCTGGATGTGCGTGCGTCGAGACGCCGGCGCCGCGCTCCACGTCGCCGAGGATCACCTCCATGTAGCGCGCGCCGTTCAGCGCGGCGCTGACGAGGCGGGTGTTCTTCGTGCCGGTGTGGTTGGCGGGCGAGTACGAGTCGAGCTCGGAAGGCCGCACGACGTAACGCGGCTTGGTGGGGGTCATGCCTTGAGCCCTCGAATGAAGAAATCGACGAAAGTGTCCGCGACCTCGCGCGCGGAACGCGCGCCGTCGGGGCGATGCCACTTCGGCATCCAGTTGATCGAGCCGAGGATGGCGAAACCGGCGAGCGGCACGGGCAGCGGGCGGAACTGCTTGCGCGCGACACCTTCCTCGATCAGCTTGCGCACGCCGGCCTCGACGCGGTCGCGCAGGGCCACATAGCGGCGACGCTGCGCCGGTGTGAGCTCGCCGATGTCGGCGAGGAGGGCGCCGCCGTAGTCGCTCGCGATGATGATCTCGATGTGCCGGCGCAGGAACTCGCGCAGCCGCTCCTCGGCGCTGCCGCCGCCTCGCGCGATCTCTTCCAGCGCCTGGAGGCTCATCTCCGTGCAGCGCATGTGGCAGTGGAAGATGAGCTCCTGCCGGTCCTTGAAGTAGTAGTAGAGGTTGCCCTTGACGAGGCCGACGTGCTTCGCGACCTCCTCCATGCGCAGCGCACCGTCGCGGCCGCGGCGCAGGACCGCTGCGGCGCCGCGCACTATCTCGTCGCGACGGTCCTGGGCGCGCTTCGTCGGCATGGGTTGATCGTCTTTGACTTTAGAGTCAAAGTCAACGGCGGATCGCTGCGGCGCGGGCCTGGGGCGTGTCGTCGACGAGCGTAGCGGCCGGCGTGAGGTGCGCGAACACATCCTCGCGCGCCGCGATGTAGGTGATCGGCAGTCCCTCGATGCGGCTGCGCCAGTCGTAGGAGAGGCACGCCCGCCAGGCCGGCTCGTAGCTCGCCGGCTGCTTCATCGCCTCGCGCACGCGAATCGTCAGGTCCTGCGGATCGATGCGCGCGGAGCGGCGCACGTTCTCGTGCTTGCGCTCGTCCCACGGCCACCAGAGCTCCTGGTCGCGGACGTGGTGCCAGGCGCGCAGCCAGTGACTGCCGTCCCAGACGGGTTCCACCGACGGCGCATAGCGCTCCGCGATCCCGGCATCGTTGACGAATGCGGGCGCATCCAGCACCACGCCGCGCACGCGCTTGCCGAGACGATGCGCCAGCTCGACCGCGACCGTCGCGCCGCCGTTGTGGCCGTAGATGCGCAGCTCGGCGACGTTCAGGCGTTCAATCAATTTCTGGACCGCGTCCGTCCAGGTCCGCACCGACTGCTCGCCCGGCTCGGATTCGCCGTTTCCGGGCAGGTCGGGCGCGAACGCGTTGCCGAGCGCGAGAATGAGCTCGTCGTACAGGAAGGACGAGCCCGGCGGATGGTGGATCACGAGCGTCGGGCAGTCGCCCAGCTCGGTCGAGCGCACGAAGAGGCCGTCTATATAGTTCGTCGTCGTGCGCCGGGGAAGCGGCGTGGCGAGCGGCGCGGGTGGCGGCGTACCTTTCGGCGGGTGCTCGAGGAGGATCTCGCGCTCGCGCAGCGTCGCCGCACCGTGCTCGCGCGGGATGGCTTCCTGCCGCGCGCGGGCGGGATACATGTGCCGCGTGCGCCACATGCTGTCGCCGGGCCGGTTGCCGAAGACCACCGGCACCTTGAGGTTCGGGATCACGTCGAGCGCGCGATGGCGGAAGGGCGCGGCGTAGCCGATGCGATAGTCGTCGCCGGCCTCGAGCATCTCGATCACGCCGCGATGCAGGAAGTCGAGGTCGGGCACGTCGGCGTCGGAGCGTCCCGCCGCGCTCTGGTTGTTCCACGGCCAGAACACGTGCTGGTCGCGATAGCGGAACCACGCGTGCACGAGGTGCGTCCCGTCCCACACGGGTACGAAGCGCTCGAGATAGCGCTCGAGCTCCTCGTCGCTGTATTGCTTGGCGAAGATGGCATAGCCGTCCGCAACGGCCATCGAGCAGCGCCGAGGATGGCGCTCGGCGAAGACGACGGCGATCGAGGCGCCGGTATGGCGGCCATAGGTCGCCACCTGCTCGATGCCGAGGGCCGTCAGCGTCTCGGCGAGCGCGTCGGCGAAGTCCTCGATCGACGGCTTCGGCTGCGGCAGCTTGTCGGAGAGCCCGAACCCCGGCATGTCGAAGGCGAGGCAGGTGAATCTCTCGCCGAACACCGGGATCAGCGGCCGCATCACTTTGGCCGAGACCGGGCAGGCGTGGAGGAGGGCGAGTGCCGGGCCGCTGCCGCCGCGCAGGTAATGCACGCGGCGCTGGCCGACGGTGACGAAGTGCTTGGTGATGCGCATATTCAGTAGCTGCGAGGCAGGCCCAGTCGCTCGCCGACGAAGTTCTTCACCATCTCGTTGGAGATCGGGCTGAACGGCCCGAGCCGCGTGTCGCGGAAGAGCCGCTCCATCGGGCTTTCCTCCACCAGCCCGTAGGCCCCCAGCACTCGCATGCATCGATCGGTGGCGCGGAGTGCCGCCTCGCTCGCCGCGAGCTTGGCCATCGCCGCCTCCATAGCGCAGTCGCGTCCTTCGCTCTGCAGCCACGCCGCCTTCGCGGTCAGCAGCCGGATCTGCTCCAGCTCAGCGGCGGTTTCGGCGAGCGGATGCTGCACCGCCTGGAAGGCGCCGATCGGCCTTCCGAAAGCCTGGCGGTCGCGCGCGTACTGCACTGCCTGCTCCAGCGCCGCGGCGGTGATGCCGACGTACATCGCCGCGCAAAGGATGCGCTCTTCGTCGAGCGAGCGGAGCAGGGTGTACCAGCCGCGGCCCTGCTCCCCGACCACCGCATCCGCGGGCGCACGCGCGTCGTCGAGAAACACTTCGCTCGTGCACGCGGCGCGCTGGCCCATCAGCTCGAGGCGCCGCACGGTCACGCCCGGCTGGTTGCGCGGCGTGAGGATGAGCGAGAGGCCGCGCGCCCGCTTCGCGTCGGGCGCCGGATCGGTGCGGCAGAGGACGAGGATCGCGTCGGCGTCGTCCGCAAAGGACGTGTACAGCTTCTGCCCGCGCAGCACCCACTCGGCGCCTTGCAGCGAAGCGCGCGTCTTGAGGCCGAGGATGTCGGTGCCGCCGCCCGGCTCGGTCATGCCGAAGCTCATGATGAACTCGCCTGCGGCGAGGCGGGGCAGGAGCTCGGCTTTCTGCTGGTCGGTGCCCGACTCGCGCAGCACGCGCGCCGTCATGGCGAGGATCAGCCAGTCGGTGGCCATCGACGGGAAGCGCCGCGCGATCTCTTCGCACAGCACCGCGCCGGTCGACACGTCGGCACCGCTGCCGCCATATTCGGTCGGCACCGAGAGTCCGGTCCAGCCGAGCTCGCCGATGCGCTTCCAGAGGGTGCGCGGAATGCGCCGCGCGCGGTCCATCTCGCGGATCTTCGTTTCCGGCAGCTCGCGCTCGAAGAACCCGCGAACGCTGTCGCGCAGCATGTCGTGCTCGGGCACCCGTTCGAAGTTCATGCCGCCTCCCCGAGATAGACCTGCTGCACCTCGCGCCGCGAGCGCACTTCGGCCGGCGTGCCCTCGGCGAGCACCCGTCCCTGGTGCATCACGGTGATATGCGTGGCGACGGCGAAGACCACCGCCATGTCGTGCTCCGTGAATACGCAGGAGACGCCGAGCTCCTCGGCTACGCGGTGCACCAGGCGGATGGATTCCAGCCGCTCCTGCGCCGCCATGCCGGCGGTCGGCTCGTCGAGCAGCAGCAGACGAGGCTTGCCGGCGAGCGCGATGGCGAGCTCGAGGCGCTTCTGATCGCCGTGGGACAGCGTGCGCGCCATTCGCTCTCCGCCCAGTCCGACCATGCCGAGGAGCTCCCGTGCACGAGCGGTGTGCAGTGAACGGGCGGCCGGCCATACGCTCCAGCTCTGGCGCGCATGCGCGAACAACGCGACCTGCACGTTCTCGAGCGCGGTGAGGTCGGCGAACACGCTGGTGATCTGGAAGGTGCGCGCGACCCCGCGGCGCGCGAGGCGATGAGGAGCCTCGCCGGTGACGTCGCGGCCCTCGAAGATGACCCGGCCGGCATCGGGACGCAGGAGGCCCGTCATGGTGTTGAAGAACGTGCTCTTGCCGGCGCCATTCGGTCCGATGATCGCGCGGAAGTCGCCCGGCGAGACGTTCAGGTTGACGCCGCCGAGCGCTTCCAGGCCGCCGAAGCGCTTGGCGAGGCCCTCGATGCGAAGGATCGGCTCGCTCATGCCGGTTTTCTCCGGAATCCGCTCAAACCCTCCGGCATGGCGATCACGAGTGCCACGATGATCACGCCCATGGCGAGCGGCCAGTACTCGGTCTTGCCGCTGATCATGACTTCGAGCACCACGTACACCGCTGCGCCGAGCGCCGGGCCGAGGAAGGTGTGCACGCCGCCGAGCACCGCCATGACGATCGGCGTCGCGCTCGCCGTCCAGTCCAACCAGCCGGGGAACACGTTGCCGGTCGAGAGCGCGAAGAGGCCGCCGGCGAGGCCGGCGAAGGCGCCGCTCGCGACGAAGGCGGCGAGCTGGTGTGCGCGCACGTTGACGCCGACGTACTGCACGCGCCGCGCATTCGCCCGCAGCGCGCGCAGCGTGAAGCCGAAAGGCGAGCTCACCAGGCGATAGAGAACGTAGATGCCGCCGGCGACGAAGGCGAGCGCGAAGTAGTAGTAGTAGATGGGCTGGGCGAGGATGCCCGGGGGCTTGAGGCCGGTCATGCCGTCGTCGCCGCCGGTAATGCTCCTCGCCTTGAGCGCGATCGTGTACAGCAGCATCTGGAAGGCGAAGGTGAGCATCGCGAAGTAGATGCCCGAGCGCTGCACCGAGAAGATGCCGATGACGAGCGCGACGAGCGCCGAGACGAGCAGCGCGGCAAACGGCACGAGCGCGAAGGCGAGCCCGGCGGGCAGCCCGGCCTTCTTGAGGAGGATCGCGGCGGCGTAGCCACCGACGCCGAAGAACGCGGCATGCCCGAAGGACAGCATGCCGCCGTAGCCGAGCAGCACGTTGAAGCTCACCGCGTAGAGCGCGAACGCCAGCACCTCGATGGCGATGAAGGTCCAGAACTGCGACAACGCGAGCGGCAGCGCGAGCAGGACCACCGCCGCGATGACGATGCGCGTCATTCCGGCGTGCCGAAAAGGCCGTGCGGCCGCACGATAAGGACGACGGCCATCAGCGCGAACGTCAGCACCACCGCCGCGCCCGGGATGGCGAGGATGCCGAAGGCGTTGACGAAGCCGACCAGCAGCGAGGCGACCAGCGCGCCGAGCACGCTTCCCATGCCGCCGATCACCACGACGACGAAGGCGTCGATGATCACCTGCACATGCAGCCCGGGCCCGACGGCCACGATCGGCGCCGCGAGCGCGCCGCCGAGGCCGGCGAGCGCGGCGCCAGCGGCGAACACGGCGGTGAAGAGCCAGCGCGTATTCACGCCGAGCGCGCTTAGCATGCCGCGGTCGATGGTGGCCGCGCGCACGAAGATGCCCCAGCGCGTGCGATGCAGAATCCACCACAGCACGGCCGCGACCAGGAGGCCGACGCCGATGAGGAACAGCCGATAGGTCGGGAACGTGAGGCCGAACGCTCGCGTCGCTCCGGCGAGGAGCTCGGGCATGGCGACGGAGTTGTCCTCGCGGCCCCAGATCAGCTTCGCCACGTCGCCGAGGATGAAGACGAGCGCGAACGTGAGGAGCAGCTGGTATTCGTGCGGCGCACGATAGATGCGTCGCAGGAGGCCCGTTTCGAGCACCACGCCCAGCACCGCGAGGCCCGCGGCCGCGCCGACGAGCGCGCCGGCGAAGCTGGCGCTGCCGCCCGGCGCGAGCGCGCCCACGCTCACCGCGATGAACGCGCCGAGCATGAAGAACGAGCCGTGCGCGAAGTTGATGATGCGCAGCACACCGAAGATGAGCGACAGCCCCGCCGAGATGAGGAAGAGCAGCATGCCGTTCGAGACGCCCGCGAGGAGCTGCCGAGCCACCACCACCGGGTTTTGCACCCACGCGAGGTGCTGGACGACGAGGTCGATCACGCCGGCCGAGTATACGCACGCGCCTTGACAACGGGAGAGCCTTGTCCAGACAATTCAGCGAACCTACTGGAGGAGGTGAACGATGAAGTCAATCATCCTGGCGGTCTCGCTCGCGCTCACCGCCACGGCCGCGGCGGCGCAGGACACGGTCAAGCTCGGCCTGATCGACATCTACAGCGGCGGCTTCGCGTTCATCGCCGACAGCATCCGCACCGGCTTCCAGATCGCGGTCGACGAGGCGAACGCGCAAGGCGGCCTCAAGGGCCGCAAGTTCGAGGTGGTGACCGCCGACATGGGCGGCTCGGTCGACAAGGCCGTCACCGAGGCACGCCGCATGATCCTCGAGGAGAAGATCAAGTACGTCACCGTCGGCATCCACAGCGGCGCGGCGGTCGCGGTCGGCAATCTCGGCAAGGAATACAAGGTGCTCATCAACGGCGGCTTCGCCACCACCAAGCGCCTCACCGGCGAGGCGGGTCACGACTATGTCGCGCGCGCGAACCTCTCCACGGTCGAGATCGGCCGCGTGATGGCCGAGCACCTCAAGTCCCGCCCGGACATCAAGCGCGTCGCCGTGATTGCGCCCGACTACGAGTACGGCCAGCATTTCGCGGCGGACTTCATCGCCGGGCTCAAGACGGCGCGGCCCGACATCACCGTCGTGCGCACCGAGATGCACAAGCTCGGCGCCACCGACTTCGGCCCGCACGTCACGGCGCTCCAGGCGCAGCCGGTCGACCTCGTGGTCGGCGGCATGTTCGGCGCGGACCTCACGAACTTCCTGCGCTCGGCGCGCGACTTCGGCCTCTTCAGCGGCAAGACGCAGTTCTTCACCCACGGGCTGGATCTGGCCAAGATGAGCTCGCTCAAGGACTCGCTGCCGCAGAACACCATGGGCACGGTCTGGTACCCGTTCTATGCCATCAAGTCGGAGAAGTCGAAAGTCTTCACCGCGGAATTCGAGAAGCGCATGAAGACCTACCCCAACGGCTCCGCCGCGGTGGGCTACGTCGCCGGCAAGATGCTGGTCGAGGGCATCCGCAAGGCCGGCACCGACGACGTCGACGCCGTGCGCAAGGCGCTCGACACCGTACAGTTCGAAGGCCCGACCGGCCCCACCAAGATCCGCGCCTGCGACCACATGGCGCTCTACAACTTCTACGTCGGCGACGTGAAGCGCGACGCGTCCTTCCCGGACGGCATCGGCGTGACCAACGTGCAGGCCATCAACACCGAGAAGGTCGCCCGCAGCTGCGACGAGATCAAGAAGGTCCGCGCGAGCGGTGGGTAATTCGGGGTCAGGTCC
>DATMIG010000202.1:0-7195 GCA_035554335.1 Burkholderiales bacterium | reverse complement strand
CAAATCCACGATGGCCTCATCGCGCGGCTGCCGGTCTTCCGCCGATGGAAAGCTCCGCACCTTCTCGTTCAACGTCCGCAGCTTGCTTGCGAGAACGCGGGTCAGCGCGCGCTGCACTTCCAGGGCAGAAGCGTCGCGGCTCGCGACGAGCGCGCGGAAGTCCTCGCGCTCGACGAATGCCGCCTCGACATCGGTGAGCGCGCGGACCGTCGCCGAGCACACGCCGCGCTCGACGAGCGCCATCTCACCGAACACGTCGTCCTTGCCGAACTCCGCGACGGTGAGCATGCCGCCGCCGGGCAGCGCGACCTCCGCTGCCGCTCGGCCCGATCGAATCAGGAAGGCGCCGCGCGAGGTTTCGCCCTGCCGCACGAGACGCTCGCCGCGCTTGAAATCCAGAGGACGGGAGAGGGGCAGCAGGCTCGCAAAAGCCATGGCGAGGCGAGTGTACACTCGCCCGCCTTGGCAACTGTGATCGACCCGAACCGGCTCCTCACTGTCGTCGCCGCCGTCGCCCGCGAAGCCCGTCCGAACGTCGACGCCTACGTCGCGCTCGACAGCTCGCTCGAGCGCGACCTCGGGCTCGACAGCCTCGCGCGCGTCGAGCTCGTGCTGCGCGTGGAGCGCGAGTTCGGCGCGAGCCTGCCCGAGCAGGCGCTCGCGACGAGCGAGACGCCGCGCGATCTCCTGCGCTATGTGCTCGCCAGCGCCGGCCATGCGCCGGTGCATGCCGAGAGCACGGTGGCGAGCCTCGTGCAATCGGAAGGCATACGTCCGCCCGACCACGCCAGGACGCTGACCGAGGCGCTCGAGTACCACGTCGAGCGACAGCCCGACCGGCTGACCGTTCATCTATATGAAGACCGCGCCGAGCATCCGCTGACCTACCGGCAGCTCTGGGACGGCGCCCTCGCCTACGCCGCGCGCCTCGCCGATGCCGGCCTCACGCCGGGCGCGACGGTGGCGATCATGCTGCCGACGTCGAAGGAATACCTCTTCTGCTTCTACGGCACGCTGCTCGCCGGCGGCATCCCGGTGCCGCTCTATCCGCCGGCGCGCCTCACCACGATCGAGGACCACCTCACGCGGCATGTCGGGATACTGAAGAGCTGCGGCGCGGCAGTGATGGTCACCATCCCGGAAGCGAAGCCGATCGCCTGGCTCCTGCGCGCGCAAGTCGAATCGCTGCGCGCCGTGCTGGTGCCGGCCGATTTTCCGGCGGACGGGAAAGGCTTCACCCCGGTCCGCGGCGGCGGCGGCCAGATCGGCTTCCTGCAATACACCTCCGGCAGCACCGGCCAGCCGAAAGGCGTGGTGCTCACGCACGCCAACCTGCTCGCCAACGTGCGCGCGATGGGCAAGGCGGCACGCGCGACGAGCGCCGATGTCTTCGTGAGCTGGCTCCCGCTCTATCACGACATGGGACTCATCGGCGGCTGCTTCGCGACCATGGTCCTCGGCTTCCCGGTGGTGCTCATGTCGCCGCTCGCGTTCCTGTCGCGGCCGAGCTCGTGGCTGCGCGCGATCCATCGCCATCGCGGCACGATCTCCGGCGGGCCGAACTTCTCCTACGAGCTCTGCCTGCGCCGCATCCCCGACGACGACCTGGAGGGACTCGACCTCGCGTCATGGCGCTTCGCCTTCAACGGCGCCGAGCCGGTGAGCCCGGAGACGATGCTGCAATTCGAGCATCGCTTCGCGAAAGTCGGCTTCGGCAAGAACGTGATGTCGCCGGTCTACGGTCTCGCCGAATGCTCCGTCGGCCTTGCCTTCACGCCGCCGGGCGAGGCATGGCAGGTCGACGTGCTCGACCGCGAGCGCTTCTCGCTCGAAGGCGAGGCGATTCCCGCGAAGGCCGGGGATCCGGCGCCGCTCAAGGTCGTCGCCTGCGGCACGGTGATTCCCGACCACGACATGCGCGTGGTCGACGGCGCGGGCCTCGAGCTTCCCGACCGCAGCGAAGGCCAGCTCCAGTTCCGCGGACCTTCCGCCACCAGCGGCTACTACCGCAACCCGGAGGCGACCCGCGCGCTTTTCGACGGCCAATGGGTGAACACCGGCGACCGCGCCTACCTCGACCAGGGGCGCGTCTACATCACCGGGCGCGAGAAGGACATCATCATCCGCGGCGGCCGCAACATCAGCCCGTACGAGCTCGAAGAGTCGGTCGGCGACCTGGACGGCGTGCGGCGCGGCTGCGTGGCGGTGTTCGGCGCGGCCGACGCGGCCGGCGGCACGGAGAAGGTCGTGGTGCTCGCCGAAACGCGCGAGCGCGACGCCGCGCGCCACGCCGAGCTGAAGACGAAGATCAACGAGCTCGCCATGGGCCTCATCGGCGCGCCGGTCGACGACATCGTCCTCGCGCCACCGCACACGGTGCCGAAGACCTCCAGCGGCAAGATCCGCCGCGTCGCCGCTCGCGAGTACTACGAGCGCGGCCCGTCGGCCGTGAAGCCGCAGGCGGTGTGGATGCAGTTCGCGCGCCTGGTGCTCGCCGGCGTGCTCCCGCAAACGCGCCGCGTCCTGCGCGTGGCGCGCGGCATGCTCTTCGTCCTCTGGGCGTGGCTGGTCTGCGCGGTCACGTTCATCGTCATCTTTTGCGCCGCCGCCACCGTCCCCGGGCGGCGCACCTGGAACGTCGCCCACACCTCCTCAAGGCTGCTGTTCAAGCTTTTGCGCATCCCGGTCGTCGTGCGCGGCGCGGAAAACATCCCGGCGCACGGCCCCTACGTCGTCGCCGTAAATCACACCAGCTACATGGATGCCGCGGTCCTGCTCTCCGTGCTGCCGTGGCACCAGAGCGTCTTCGTCGCCAAGCGCGAGCTCGGCGAGAACGTCCTCGCGCGCCTCTTCTTCGGCGGCATCGGCACCAAGTTCATCGAGCGGTTCGACGTGCAGAAGAGCACCGAGCACGCCGAGGAGCTCGCCGAGGCCGCGCGAAGCGGGACGACGCTGGTCGTCTTTCCGGAAGGCACGTTCCGGCGGCACACCGGCCTCCTCCCCTTCCGCACCGGCGCCTTCCAGACCGCCGCGCAGGCGCAGGTGCCGGTCGTGCCCATCGCGCTACGCGGTGTGCGCTCGGTGCTGCGAGACGAGACGTGGTACCTGCGCCGCCATCCGATCTCGGTGACCATCGGCGCGCCCATCGCGCCGGAAGGCACGGACTGGAATGCGGCGGTGAAGCTGCGGGATCGAGTGCGCGCCGAGATCCTCAAGCACTGCGGCGAGCCGGACCTCGCCAGCTAGTCTTCGTGCATCACGCGCTCGGCGCGCTTGGGATAGATGATGCTTTCGGCGTGGCGATACATCGCCTGCACTTCGGCCTCGCCCCTATAGGCGGGGCGCGTTCCCGTCGCGGCCGCTAGCAGCTCGGCGTCGATGTTGCGCCGGGCCTCGGCTGTAAGCGTGGTCAGGCGGTGATAGGCCTCTGACACGTTGCGGCCGAGCGTGGTGACGCCGTGGCCGACCAGCACCACGCTGTTCGTGTTCTGGATGAAGTCCTTCACCCCGCTCACGTCCGCCTCGACGTCGACATGCGCCGGCACGTAGTGCACCGGCTTGCCGAGGACGAAGGGCGGGTCGAGGGACAGCATGCCGACCTCCTTCACCGCGCCGGAGCCGAGAAGGGATATCAGCGCATCGTCATGCACGTGGATGGTGGCCTGGATGTCCGGCCGCAGGCGCAGGATCTCGCGCGAGAGGTTATGGCCGATGCTGGTCATCTTGCTGCCGTACAGCACCTGGCTCGTCGGGATGTCGGTGATGACGATGTTCCCGGCCTCCATCTCCTCGAGCGAAAGCTCGGCGTGCTTGGTATACGCGACGCCGTGCGGATAGTCGGGATGCGGCCCGCGCATCACGATGTTGCCGAGCGTGTTGTGCACGTAGCCGCGCGCGGCGAGCCGGCGCGCATAGCGCAGGAAGGTCTCGACGATCGCGGGGTCCGGGCGCATGCCCGGAAATACTACTTCAGGATGCGCAGCAGGTTGTGGTGGGAGTCGGTGAAGGTCGGCAGGTCGGGGCGGTCCTCGATCTCGTCCGAGACGTCGTCGATGGTCGGCCAGGCGAGGAGCTTCTGGTTGCGGGTGACGATGACCTGGTCGGTGGCCGAGTACCAGTACTGCGGCCCGTCCACGACGTCCGGCGAATCGGAGATGTTGACCGCCTCCATGCCGAACTCTTCGGCGAGGCGCTTCACGACCGGCAGCAGGTCGATGAAGCGGTTGGTGGCCTGGAAGACGATCACGCCGTCGGGCTTGAGGTGCTTCACGTACAGCGCCATCGCCTCGCGCGTGATGAGGTGCATCGGGATCGAGTCGCCCGAGAAGGCGTCGATGCCCATCACGTCGTAGCCGCGCGGCGGCTCGCGCTCGAGCGAGAGGCGGCCGTCGCCGAGGATCACCTCGGTGCGCGCCGCGGTGTCGGCGAGGTAGGTGAACTCGCGCTTCGCGATGTCCACGACGCGCGGGCTGATCTCGTAGAAGACCAGGTTGTCGCCCGGCTTCATCCAGGCGCCGAGCACGCCGGCGCCGAGGCCGATCACGCCGACGTTGAGCTTGCGCCACGGCTCCATGGCGCGCCACGTGGTAAATACGCGGCCGTACCCCGAGCCGGGGCTGAAGTAGTCGGCCGGCGTGTTGCGGAACGAATCGCCGAGGAGCTGGCCGCCGTGCATGATGCCGCCGTGGTACATGGAGCGGTACGGCACGGGATCCAGGTGGTCCGCGGTGCGCACCACGCCGTAGAAGTCGCGCTCCATCACGCGCATGCCGTGCGAGTAGTCGACGGCCGCCTTGCCCGCCAGCACGAACGTCGCCACCGCAACAGCGATGCCGCCGACCATCGCGCGGCTGCGCAGGCGCAGCGCCACGATCACCGACAGCACGGCGAGCGCGATGCCGATCTCGAAGTAGCCGGGCAGCGTGAGCGGCGCGACGATCGCCACCAGCACCGCGCCGAGCGCGCCGCCGAGCGAGATCATCAGGTAGAAGCGCGTGAGGTGCGCCGGATCGGGCTTCGAGCGCGCCAGCTCGCCATGGCAGAACATGCACGCGATGAACAGGCCGCCGAGGAAGAGCGGCGCCGCGATGCGCAGGTGAAGCGACGGGATGTGGTACGCCATCACCGGCACGAGCACCAGCATCGCGGCGACGAACACCGGCCGCACGTACCAGCGCGGGTGGTCGAAGGCGAAGATGAAGGTGATGAGGTAGAGCGCGAGCGGCAGCACCCAGAGGAAGGGCACGCTCGCGATGTTCTGCGTGATGTGGTTGGTGACCGCGAGCAGCATCACCGAGCCCATGGCGGAAAGCGCGAGCCACCACACCTGGTCGCGCCAGGGCAGCGGGGATGGCCGTGCGGTTTTTTCGACCGAGCCATTGCCCGACATGAGCGCGACCGCGCCGCACAGCACTGCGAAGCCGCCATAGACGAAGGACCAGCCCCAGCCGAGCTGCTGCAAATCGAACGCCGGCTCGAAGAGGAGCGGGAAGCCGAGCAGCGCGAGGAGCGAGGCGAAGTTGGAGAGCGCGAACAGGCGATACGGCACCGCGCTCTGGAAGCGCCGCCAGTACCACGCCTGCAGGAGCGGGGTGGTCGTCGAGAGCAGGAAGTACGGCAGGCCGATCGTCGCCACCAAGAGCGCGAGGATGCGCAGGATCGGCTCCTCGTCGCCCTGCGGCTTCCAGCTCGTCGAGGCGATGATCGGCAGGCAGGCGAACGACACCAGGAGCAGCGCGACGTGCAGGTACGCCTGCCGGCGGGCGCCGAGCCGGCTCGTCCAGTCGGCGTACGCGTAGCCGGCGAGCAGGATGCTCTGGAAAAAGACGAGGCAGGTGGTCCACACGCCGGCCGAGCCGCCGAACCACGGCAGGATCTGCTTGGCGATGATCGGCTGGACGAGGAACAGCAGGAACGACGAGAGAAAGATCGTCCCTGCGTACGGCAGCGTCGCGAGAAGCGGGAAGCGGATTACTTGAGTACGGATTTGAGCGTCCTGCCCATCTCGGCCGGGTTGCGGGTGGTCTTGATCCCGCACTCCTCCATCACGGCCAGCTTTTCCTGGGCAGTGCCTTTGCCGCCGGAAATGATCGCGCCGGCGTGGCCCATGCGCTTGCCCGGCGGCGCGGTCACGCCGGCGATGAAGCCCACCACCGGCTTCTTCATGTTCGCCTTCACCCAGCGCGCGGCGTTCTCTTCGTCGCTGCCGCCGATCTCGCCCACCATGATCACCGCTTCGGTCTTCGGGTCGTCGTTGAACATCTTCAGAACGTCTATGTGCTTCAACCCGTTGACCGGATCGCCGCCGATGCCGACGCAGGTCGACTGCCCGAGGCCGAGCTCGGTGAGCTGGCCGACCGCTTCATAAGTGAGCGTGCCGGAGCGCGACACCACGCCGACGGGCCCTCTCTTGTGGATGTGGCCCGGCATGATGCCGATCTTGATCTCGTCGGGCGTGATCACGCCCGGGCAGTTCGGCCCGACGAGCAGCGTGCGCTTGCCCTTCATGCGGTGCTTGGTGCGGATCATGTCGCGCACCGGGATGCCTTCGGTGATGCAGATCACGAGGTCGAGGTCCGCGTCCACCGCCTCCTCGATCGCCGCCGCGGCGAACGGCGGCGGCACGTAGATCACCGACACGTTCGCGCCGGTCGCCTTCTTCGCGTCGGCCACCGTGCCGTAGATCGGAATCCCCTCGAAGTCCTCCCCGGCCTTTTTGGGATTGACTCCCGCCACGAAGCACGCCTTCCCATTCGCGTAGGCGCGGCTGGTCTGCGTGTGGAACATGCCCGTCTTGCCGGTAATGCCCTGCGTCATCACCCGCGTGTTCTTGTCGATGAGGATACTCATTGGTCTTGACCCCCTGATAAGGGGGTCGCGAGCCGAAGGCGAACGGGGGGTTTGGTGGCGTTCATGCTTTCTTCTTTCTCCCTTTGGCCTTCTTTGCCTTCGCCTTCGCCTTCGCCTTCTTCGCGGCGACCGCCTTCTTTTTCCTCGCCGGAGCCGCCGCCTTCTTCTTCACCGCCGCCACCACCTTCTGCGCCGCCTCCGCCATGTTGTCGGCGGAGATGATCGGCAGGCCGGAATCCTTGAGGATCTTCTTGCCGAGGTCCTCGTTGCTGCCCTTCATGCGCACGACCAGCGGCACGGTGAGCTTGACCTCGCGCGCCGCCGCGACCACGCCCTTGGCGATGGT
>DATMIG010000201.1:0-7899 GCA_035554335.1 Burkholderiales bacterium | reverse complement strand
TCGGCGGGCGCATTCCGCGCGGCGTGCTGATGGTCGGCAATCCCGGAACCGGTAAGACGCTGCTCGCCCGCGCCATCGCGGGTGAAGCGAAAGTGCCTTTCTTCTCGATCTCCGGCTCGGATTTCGTGGAGATGTTCGTCGGCGTGGGCGCAGCCCGCGTGCGCGGCATGTTCGAGCAGGCGAAGGAGCATGCGCCGTGCATCGTGTTCATCGACGAGATCGACGCGGTCGGCCGCCAGCGCGGCGCGGGGCTGGGCGGCGGCAACGACGAGCGCGAGCAGACGCTGAACCAGCTGCTGGTCGAGATGGACGGCTTCGAGGCGACGATGGGCGTGATCGTCATCGCCGCCACCAACCGGCCGGACGTGCTCGACCCGGCGCTCCTGCGCCCGGGGCGCTTCGACCGCCAGGTGGTGGTGCCGCTGCCGGACATCCGCGGCCGCGAAGAAATCCTCAAGGTCCACATGCGCAAGGTGCCGATCGCGACCGACGTGAAGCCGGACATCATCGCGCGCGGCACGCCGGGCTTCTCCGGCGCGGACCTCGCCAACCTCGTCAACGAGGCGGCGCTGTTCGCTGCGCGCGGCAGCAAGCGCCTGGTCGACATGGACGATTTCGAGCGCGCCAAGGACAAGATCATCATGGGAGCGGAGCGCCGCTCGATGGTCATGCCGGAGGAAGAGCGCCGCAACACCGCGTACCACGAGTCGGGCCACGCCATCGTCGCCCGCCTGCTGCCGAAGACCGACCCGGTGCACAAGGTGACCATCATCCCGCGCGGGCGCGCCCTCGGCGTGACGATGCAGCTGCCGACCGAGGACCGCTACAGCCAGGACCGCGACCGCCTGCTCAACATGATCGCGGTGCTGTTCGGCGGCCGCGTGGCCGAAGAGCTCTTCATGCACCAGATGACGACCGGCGCGTCGAACGACTTCGAGCGCGCGACCGACATCGCCCGGCGCATGGTCACGCAGTGGGGCATGTCCGACGAGCTCGGCACGATGGTGTACGGCGAGCAGGACGGCGAAATCTTCCTCGGCCGCTCGGTGACGACGCACAAGAACGTGTCGGAGGCGACCATGCAGAAGGTCGACAGCGAGATCCGCCGCATCGTCGACACGCAGTACAAGCTCGCGCGGCGCCTGCTCGAAGAGAACCGCGACAAGGTCGAGACCATGACGAAGGCGCTCCTCGAGTGGGAGACCATCGACGCGGACCAGATCGGCGACATCATGGCCGGCAAGCCGCCGCGCCCGCCGAAGCCCTCCGGCTCGCAGGCGCAGAAGCCGCCCGCCAACGACGGCGGCACGCAGGGCGAAGCGGCACCGACGCCTGCAGCCTAAGCAGTCCTCCAACCCGAAATCTCCCGGCCTGCAAGCCGGGAGATTTTTTTTTGATCTAAGCCGTCCCCTCATCATGGGCGTCGTCAACATCACGCCCGATTCCTTCTCGGACGGCGGCCGCTTTTTCAGGGCCGATGCCGCGATCGCGCAGGCGCGAAAGCTGGCCGAGGAGGGCGCGCACATCGTCGACATCGGCGGCGAGTCGACGCGGCCGGGAGCGGCTGCCGTCAGCGAGCACGACGAGCTCGAGCGGGTGATGCCGGTGCTGGAGCAGCTGGGGGATCTCTGCGTGTCGGTCGATACCCGCCGCCCGGCCGTGATGAAAGCCGCGCTCGACGCCGGTGCCTCGATGATCAACGACATCCAGGCGCTGCAGGCGCCCGGGGCGTTTGACGCGGTCCGCGAGCGAAACTGCGCCGTCTGCCTCATGCACATGAAGGGCGAGCCGGCGACGATGCAACAGGGCCCCCATTACGATGACGTCGTGGGCGAGGTGAAAGCCTTTCTCCAGGAACGCGTTGCGCAGGCCCAGGCGGCCGGCATCGCCCGAGAGCGGCTGGTGGTCGACCCGGGCTTCGGCTTCGGCAAGACCGCGACGCACAACCTGATCGTGTTGAAGCATCTGAAGACCATGGACTTCGGCGTGCCGCTGCTGGCAGGCCTGTCGCGCAAGTCGACCGTCGGCCGGATCACCGGCCGGCCGGCGGACGAGCGCCTGGCGGGCAGCCTCGCCATGGCTTTGCTGGCGCTGCAGGGCGGCGCGAAAATATTGCGCGTGCACGACGTCAAGGAAACGAAGGATGTCGTCGCGGTGTGGGAGGCAGTGAATACATGACTCGCAAATATTTCGGCACGGACGGCGTTCGCGGCACGGTGGGCGAGACGCCCATGACGCCGGAATTCGTAATGAGGCTCGGCTATGCCGCGGGCAAGGTGCTCTCCGGCCAGCAGCCGCATCCGGCCGTGCTCATCGGCAAGGACACGCGCATCTCGGGCTACATGATCGAGTCCGCGCTCGAGGCCGGCTTTTCCGCGGCGGGTGTCGACGTCCACATGTGCGGTCCCATCCCGACGCCGGCCGTGGCCTACCTCGCGCGCGCCATCCGCGTCTCGGCGGGCGTGGTGATCAGCGCCTCGCACAACCCCTACGCCGACAACGGCATCAAGTTCTTCTCCGGCGACGGCTTCAAGCTGCCCGACGAGACCGAAGAGGCGATCGAGGCCGAGATGGAGAAGCCGATGCACTGCAACGCCTCGGCGCAGCTCGGCAAGGTGCGCCGGCGCGACGACGCGGGCGGGCGCTACATCGAGTTCTGCAAGTCGACGTTCCCGAACGAGCTGGATCTCAAGGGGCTCAAGGTCGTGGTCGACTGCGCGCATGGCGCCGCGTACAACGTCGCGCCGCACGTGTTTCACGAGCTCGGCGCCGAGGTGATCGCGATCGGCAACAAGCCCGACGGCTTCAACATCAACGACAAGGTCGGCGCCACTTCGCCGAAGGCGATCCAGAAGGAAGTGACGGCGCAGAAGGCGGACCTCGGCATCGCGCTCGACGGCGACGGCGACCGGGTGCTGATGATCGACGCGCAGGGCCGCTCGTACGACGGCGACCAGCTGCTCTTCGTCATCGCCAAGAACGCGGCTTCGAAGAAGAAGCTGAAGGGCGTGGCCGGCACGCTGATGACCAACCTCGCCTTCGAGAACGCGATGCGCGGCATGGGCGTCGGCTTCGGCCGCGCCAAGGTCGGCGACCGCTACGTGCTCGAGATGATGCGCGACAAGAAGTGGCAGCTCGGCGGCGAGAACTCCGGCCACATCATCTGCCTCGACAAGCACACCACCGGCGACGGCATCGTCTCGGCGCTGCAGGTGCTGCGCGCGGTGCGCGAGTCCGGCAAGACCCTCGCCGAGCTGACGAGCGAGCTCGTCATGTACCCGCAGGTGCTGCTGAACGTCGCCGTGCCGCGCGGCTTCAAGTGGGACCGGTTCGACGCTATCAAGCGGGCGCAGACCGAGGCCGAGCGCAACCTGAACGGCAAGGGCCGCGTCCTGCTGCGCCCCTCGGGCACGGAGCCGGTGCTGCGCGTGATGGTCGAGGGCGAGCCGCGCGACGCCATCGAGTCCGCCGCGCAGTCGATCGCCGCCGCCGTCAAGACCGCGGCCGCTTCCGCCTAGGAAGCCTGCGATCGCGCGAGCAGGCCATGCTTGCGCGCGATGCGGCGCCGCAGCCACGCGCTCACGACGAAGCCGACCGGCGCGACGACGGCGATGAAAATCACCTGACCCACCGGCACCGCATGGTTGCCGGTGACGAGCGACCAGACCGCCACCGGCACGGTGATCACGGCGGCCACCGCGAAGGCGCGCATGAGCACCTCCGAGCGCTGGAAGAGGCGCGCGTCGGACTCGCTCACCGCGCGAATCCGCTCGACGTCATCCACCCCGGACATGGGCGACGAAGCCGGACATGAACTTGGCGACGCTTTCCTTCACCGCGGCGTCGGTGATGTTTCCATCGGCATCGAACACGCTGCCCGCGCGCGACACCAGGAGCTTGCCCGGGTAGAGGCTCGCGCCGACGGTGCGGAACACCGGCAGCCACGCGTTCTGCGAAAGCACGGTGCCGAATCCGCCCGGCGAGGCGCCGGCGATGGCGACCGGCTTGCCGCCGAAGACCCGCGGCACGTCCTTCGGCGGTCGCGTGCACCAGTCGATCGCGTTCTTCGCCACGCCCGGAATGCTGTTGTTGTACTCCGGCGTGACGAGGAGCAGGGCATCCGCCGACGCGATGGCGTCCTTCAGCCGGACGACCGGTTCGGGCACGCCGTGCTCCGCTTCCTCGTCGCCGTTATAGAGCGGGATGGCGGCGATCGATTCGATGCGCACCTGCGCGTCCTGCGGCGCAGCGGCCGCGAGCGCACGCAGCAGCGCTGAATTGAAGGAACCGCGGCGCGTGCTGCCGGAAACACCGATGATCGTGAGCATGGCCTAGTTTAGGGTAGCTTTGGGTCATGGCAGGCGAGACTCGCGCGGCGGTCGTCGCCGCGCTGATCGGCAACCTCGGCATCGCGGCGACCAAGTTCGCCGCCGCCGCTTTCTCCGGCAGCGCGGCGATGCTTTCGGAGGCGATCCACTCGCTCGTCGACACCGGCAACGGCGGGCTGATGCTCTACGGCCTGCACCGCAGCCGCAAGCCGCCGGACGAGGACCATCCGTTCGGCTATGGCCACGAGCTTTACTTCTGGACCTTGATGGTCGGCATCCTCGTCTTCGCGCTGGGCGGCGGCATGTCGATCGTCACCGGCCTGTCGCACCTCGCCGAGCCGCGGCCGCCGCACAACGCGGCGTGGAACTACGCCGTGCTCGCCTTCGCGGCCGTGTTCGAAGGCGGCTCGTGGTACTTCGGCCTGAAGGCGTTCCAGGCGGAGCTGCGCGGGCGCGGCGTGTTCGAGACCATCCACGCCACCAAGAACCCGGCCAACTTCGCCGTGCTGCTGGAGGACTCGGCCGCGCTCGTCGGCATCGCGTTCGCCGCGACCGGCATCTTTCTCGCCGACCGGCTCGACGCGCCGTGGATCGACGGCGCTTCCTCCATCGCGATCGGCGTGCTGCTCTGCTTCGTCGCGTTCGTGATGGTGTTCGAGAGCAAGGAGCTCCTCGTCGGCGAGGGCATGGAGAAGAAGACCCTCGAGCACCTGCGGGCGATCGTGCAGGCGGAGCCGGCGATCGAGAGCGTGGACAAGCTCTCGACGATGTATCTCGGTCCCGAAGAGGTCATGCTGACCATCACCCTCCGCTTCCGCAGCGGCACCACGCTTACCGGCCTGCGCGACGGGCTCGCCCGCATCAAGGGGACGATCCACGAGCGCTATCCGCGCATCCGGCACATCTTCGTCGACTCCTCGGCGATCTGCGGGATCTGCGACTAGTGACGGACCAGCGGCCGGGTGGTCGACTCCGGCTGCAGCGTGATGTGGTCAATCTTGAACTTCTCCTGCAGCCGCACCTGCAGCTCGGCGAGCGTGCGTTCCCAGTGCGCCATGCTGCGCACCACGACGTGCGCCGAGAGCGCGATGCGGCTGCCGGAGAGCGTCCACACGTGCAGGTCGTGCACCGAGAGCACGCCGTCGATGCGCGCCATCTCCGCGCCGATGGTCTCGACCGAGAGGCCGTGCGGCACGCCTTCCATCAGCGCGTGCATGCTCTCGCGCAGAAGGCGCACGCTCGAGACGGCGATCAGCACGCAGATGGCAAGCGAGGCGAGCGGGTCCACCAGCGTCCAGCCGGTGAAATAGATCACCGCACCGGCGCCGAGCGCGGCGATCGAGCCGAGCGCATCGCCGACCACGTGCAGGCGGGCGGCGCGCGTGTTCATGTCGTGGCCGTGCAATCGCCGGATGACCCAGAGGTTCAGCGCGAGGCCGACCGCGGCAATCAGCGCGGCCGCGCCGCCATTGACGGCGGTCGGCGCCTTCAGGCGGACGATGGACTCATAGGCGAGCGCCACCACGATGACCAGCATCGCCGCCGCGTTGACCAGCGCCGCCACGATCTCCGCACGGCCGAGGCCGTAGGAGTGGCGCTGCGACGGCGGGCGCCGCGCCATCCAGGCGGCGAGGGCGCCCAGCCCCAGCGCCGCTCCGTCGGTGAGCATGTGTCCCGCGTCCGAGAGGAGGGCGAGCGAGCCGGTCCACCAGCCGCCCACGCCTTCCACCACGGCGAACGCGATGGTGAGCAGCGCGGCGGCGCGCAGGCCCATCCCCGCCCCACCATGGCCGTGATGGGGGTGATGCTCGTGCTCATGGTGGTGATGGTGGGCGTGCTCAGCCACGCAGCTTTTCCAGCGCTTTCAGCGCCGCGCGCGCATCGTTGCCGCGCCAGGCGACGATCTGGTCGGGGCGGATGAGCGCGTAGTCGGCCTGGTAAGCATCGCGGACTGCATTGTCCGCGAGATGGACGATCTTGAGGTCGGGCGCGCCCAAGGCTGACGCCTCGTTCAGGCAGAGGAGGGTCCACTCGAAGCCGAAGAGGTCATAGAGCGAGCGGCCGTCCTTCAGCCAGGCGTGCGGCGGCCGGCCGCCGGGGCAGGCGCTCGGCGTATAGGAATTCATCGCCTCCGGCGGCGGCGAGCTGCCGTCGCTCACGAGGGCGGGCGAGCCGTCGTAGCGCCCGCCGAAGGTGATGCCGGGGATGTTGAACTCGGCGCGGCCATGCGCCTCGAGGTACGCGCCGGCCTGGGCACGCGCCGCGGCCCCCTGCGGCGTCGGGTCCTCGATTTCGGGCACGGGCTCGAAGCCGCCGAGCGACTGCGCGAACCGGTTCGCGTAGGCCGTATTGCGCACGGCGAGCGGCTTGCGCTCGAGCTCGTAGCTTTCCAGCAGCCGCGGCGCGGCGCGTCCCTGCAGCACGGCGGCGAGCTTCCAGCCGAGGTTCACGGCGTCCTCGACCGCGGTGTTGTAGCCGAGGCCGCCGGTCGGCGTGAAGAGATGCGCCGCGTCGCCGCCGATGAAGACGCGTTCTTCGGCGAAGCGCTCGGCGACGAGGGCATGGCCGGCGGTCCAGGTGTCGCGCGAGAGCACGTCGACCTCGAGCGGCGCGCCGATCGCCTGCCGCACCATGTCGGCGGCGCGTCCCTCGTCGATCTGCGCTTCCTCCTCGTGCGGCTTGAGCTGGGTATGGAAGGCGAACTCGCCCTTGCCGTCCACCGCCGGCATGAAGCAGCGCCGCTCGCGGTTGAAGCTCACGTTCATCCACGCGGGCGCATGCGGCACGCTGCGGTAGAAGTCGGGAATGCGGCAGTAGACGGCATACATGCGCCCGCCGACGAAGTCGCGCGTCACGCCGGTTTCGCCGGTGTAGCGCCAGCCCATCGCCTGGCGCACGAGGCTGCGCGGGCCGTCGGCGCCGACGATGTACTTCGCGCCGATGCGCACCGGCTTGCCGCCGTCGGTCGCCTGCGCCTCGATGCCGTCGGCGGACTGGGAAAAGCGCGTGACGCGCCATCCGTAGCGCACGGTCACGGCGGGTAGCCGCTCGGCGTGACGCCGGAGCACCTGCTCGACGAACTTCTGCGCCACGCGATGCGGCAGCTCCGCCGCGCTCCACGAGCCGGAAAGGGTGGTGATGAGCTGCTTCGCCTCGCGCGCGGAGGGCAGGCGAAAGCGCGCCAGCTCGTATTTCGCGAAGCGGGTGAAGTAGGCGATGTCGGTCGGGAAGTCCCCCGGCATGCCGAGCGAGCGCACCTCGTCGGCGAAGCCGAGCCGCCGATAGTGCTCCATGGTGCGCGCCTGCGTGGCGTTCGCCTGCGGGTTGAAGGCGGTGCCGGGCTTCTGGTCGAGGACCAGCGTGCGCACGCCGCGACGGCCGAGCTCGTTGGCGAGCATGAGGCCGCAGGGGCCGCCGCCGACGATCAGAACTTGGGAATTTGTTTCGGGAAGCACCCGCCGATTTTAGAGGCGGTGCCCAAGGGGCTTGCCGACCCCGGCGAGCTATCGGCGCTCACTCGGCGATCGGGCAATCCCTCGTGCGATTCCACTATAGCGTGCTTCCGTGACGG
>DATMIG010000200.1:0-4310 GCA_035554335.1 Burkholderiales bacterium | reverse complement strand
CGCCGAGCCAGCCGAAGCGCACGAACGGCAAGCCCTTCTCCGCGAGCCTCGGAATCTCGGGCGCCGCCGCGAGCCGCTCGGCGCTCGACACGGCCAGCAGCCGGACGCGGCCGGCCTTGTAGGGCGGGATCACGGCCAGCGTGGGCGACATGTAGACCTGTATCCGGCCGGCGATCACCTCGTTCAGCGCGTCGGCGCCGCCCTTGTAGGGAATGCCGGTCATCTCGATGCCGGCCAGCTTGCTCAATTCCAGCGCGAGGATGTGCTGCGCCGAGCCCTTGCCGAGCATGCCGTAGTTGAGCTGGCCGGGATTCTTCTTCGCGTACGCGACGAACGCATCCCAATCCGGCGCCGGCACATCGTTCGCGGCGATCACGCCGTAGTAGTAGCGCGAAATCTGCGTGATCGGCGCGAGATCGGCGAGCTTGTACGGCGCATTGCGATAGACGGCGAGGTTGATCGCCTCGAAGTGGGTGCAAAGGAGCAGGTTGTAGCCGTCGCGCGGCTTCGAGAGCACGTCCTGCGTCGCGATCTGGCCGGCCGCGCCGGGCCGGTTCTCCACCACCACGCGCTGGCCGAGCGCGGTGCCGAGGCGCTCGGCCAGAAAGCGCGCCGGAAGATCGGTCGGCCCGCCGGCGCTGAAGCCGACCACGAGGCGCAGCGGCTTGTCGGGATACGGCTGCGCGTGAGCGCTGACCGCGACGAAGAGCGGGAGAAGCCAGCGAAGCATGCGGCAAATATAAAGCGCGCTGCGACAAAAGGGCGCACGGTCCCGACTATAGTCGCCGCGCGCTGCGGTCATTAGATTGGCCTCTCAACAAGGCGGAGGTATCCATGCAGAACCAGTTCATCGATCTGTACCGTCACGGCATGCGCACCGCGGCCGACGTGACGCGAGCATCCCTCGAGAACAGCGTGCGGATGCAGGAGAAGCAGCTCGAGATCGTGCGCAACCTGATCGCCGAGCAGTCGCGCTCGGCCGAGGAAATCGCGCGCGCCGGCAGCGTCCAGGAGCTGATGACGCTGCAGTCGCGTCTTGCCACCGCGCAGCTCGGCCGCTGGGCGGAGATGTGGTCCAACATGTGGCAGACGATGGCGCAGAACCAGACGCAGGGCCTGCGCGACGCGCAGTCGTTCGCCACCCGCACTTCGGAGGACGTGGCGCGCACGGCGGCGAGCCAGGTGTCGCAGGCGACGGGATCGATGGCCGAGAGCGCCGAGGCGGCGAACGAAGGGCGCAAGCGGAAGAGCGCCTAGCGGCGTGAAAGCTGCATGCGCAGCCCGACGGGCTGCATGGTGAACGCCATCCGCTCGCGCGGCTCGGCGCCGTCGGCGGTGCCGACCGACTCGAGCTCGAAGCCGGCGAGCAGCATGGCCATCACCATCTTCATCTCGAGCATGGCGAGGTAGCGGCCCGGGCAGAGGCGCGGACCGGCGCCGAACGGCATCGCCACGCGCTTGGCGGACGACGCGCTGCGGGCGCCGGACTCGAGCCAGCGCGCCGGCTCGAAGGACTGCGGGTCGGGAAAGTACTTCTCGTCGACCGCCGGCGGGCGCATCAGGCACATGATGAGCTGGCGCGCCGGCACCTCGATCCCCGCGACGACCGTGTCGCGGATGGCTTCCAGGATCAGGATCGGTGCCACGGGCTTGAGGCGCATGGTTTCGTTGGCGCAGGCCTCGACGTACGGCAACGACCCGAGCTGCTCGTAGCGCGACGGCAGCCGCTCGTTGCCGAGCACGGACAGCACTTCCGCCCGCGCGCGCTCCAGCGCCGCCGGGTTGCGGCCGAGGAGCCAGATCATCCAGGCGAGCGTGTTCGCGGTCGTGTCTTCGCCGGCGAGCAGCATGGTGAGCACGTTGCCCGCGACGTCGGCGTCGTCGACGCCGCTCCCTTCCGTGTCGCGCGCGGCGATCATCGCTTCGATGAGGTTGGTCGGCTCGGCGCGCCGCGCCGGCTCTTCCTGCATGCGCTGGCGCGCGGTGGCGATGAAGCCGTCGACCGCGCCCTGCAGCGCCTCGAGGTGCCGGCTGAGCGCGCGGTCCCGCGGCAGCTTGATGTAGCGCCAGTACTCGAACGGCGCCATCAGCCGGCTGAAGAGCGCCGGCAGCACCTTGTCGAGGTGCTGCTGGATCACGTCCTGGTCGGACTCGATGGTGTTGATGTCGGCGCCGAAGGCGAGGCCGGCCGTGACGTCGACCGTGTAGCGCATGAGGTCGGTCTGCAGCTCGATGGTCGCGCTTGCGTCCGCCGCGCGCTGCCAGCGGCGCGCGAAGCGCTCGGTGACCCGCACGAGCGCCGGGAAGTAGCTCTTCACGTGCGCCGGGTCGAGGCCCGCCATCACCATCGGCCGCTGGCGCCGCCAGCGCGCGCCGTTCGCGCTGAAGACGCCATGGAAGCCCATGCTGTCCGCGATCTTCGACATGCGGCTCGTGCGCTGGAAGCCGTCCGGTCGATCGCGCAGCAGCGCGCCGATGGTCTCCGGGTCCGCGACCACCATCATCTCGTTGCGCGTGTTGCGGAATCGGTAGTAGTCGCCGTACTGGCGGTGCCACTTCTCCACCGTGCGGTGGAGCGTCGCGATGTCGAGCTGGAAGAGATTGCCGACGAGCGGCAGGCCGGGCGGACCGGGCAGGTCGCGGATTCGCCTGGTCGCGGTGGTGGACGCGGGCAGGTCGGGACGCCTCACGCGCGCAGCATAGTCGGAAATCGGAAAAATGGGGTCAGACCCCATTTTCCTTTTACGCCTGCCTGCGGTTTGCCCGCATTCATCAGCAGCGTGACTCGGATTGTCCGGTGCCACGCCTCCGAAGCCTTATCCAATGGCAGCGTCGTCCAACCACGAGGAAAGGGAGATGCTGCAACGCTTCCGCGATATCGGTCCGGTTTTCATCGTCGTCGTCCTGGCGTTCGCCGCGGCCGGCTACGCGCTTTACCGCCATCCGCCGATCAAGGCTGTCGCGCGTGGCGAGGTGGGCATTCGTCTTAACCGCCTGACCGGCACCGTCGACGAATGGCGCGACGCCAATGTCGTCGTGGTGCCCGGCGTGCACGAGCTGCGCGTCTTCTCGCTGCGCGACCGCGTATACCGGCCGGTCGAGGCGGCGCGGGCCGACGGTCCGGCGCCGTTTCAGTCGGTAGAGGGACTTTCGCTTGGTGTCGAGGTCGCGGTTCGCTACACGCGCGATCCGACGCGGCTGCGCGCCCTGTGGAACACGCTGCCGGAGGCGCTCGGCCCGGACCTGGTAGAGCCCGCGGTGCAGAGCGTGATGTACAAGGTCTTCGCGCGCTACACGGTGCGCGAGATCTTCTCCACCAAGCGCCCCGAGATCCAGCAGGCGATCGAGGCGGAGCTCAAGCCCAAGCTCGCCGCCGACGGCATCGCGCTGCGCGACGTGCTGATCGGCAAGGTCGACCTGCCGGCCGACTACCGCCGCGGCATGGAGGCGCTGCTCGCGGAGGAGCTCGCCTCCGAGAAGATGCGCTACACGCTCGAGCTCAAGGAAAAGCGCGTGAAGGAGACCGAGCTCGAGGCGGAAGCGGCGCGCGTGCGGCGCGAGAAGGCGGCGGAAGCCGCCGCGCAGGAGCAGGTCATCTCCGCTCGCGCGCAGGACGAGGCGATGAAGCACGTGCTGCCTTTCAAGGAGCGCCAGGTCGAGCAGCGCAGGCTCGAGGCCGAGGCGGAGCGCGTCGCCACCATCCGCCGCGCGAAGGGCCACGCCGAGGCGCGCCGCATCGAGGCCGATGGCGAAGCGAAGGCGCGCCAGCGCCTCGCCGACGCCGAGGCGTATCGGCTCAACCAGGTCGGCAAGGCGAACGCCGAGCAGATGGAGCGCGAAGGGGCGCTCGTCTCGCGCCATCCGCTGCTCGTGCAGAAGGCGCTGGTCGACAAGCTCTCGGACAAGATCCAGGTGATCATCGCGCCGCCGCCGGCCGACGGCGGCTTCATCGGCGCGACGCTCCTCGGCGGAGGCCGCAAATGATCCGCTTCCTCGTTCTCCTCCTCTTCTGTGTGAACGCCCATGCCGCGGGCTACGCCATCGTCATGCACGACGAAGTGCCGCTGCGCGCGACGCCGGGCGCCTCGGCGCGGCCGCTCGCGGTGCTGTCGCAGGGCGAGACGGTCGAGGTGCGCGGCGAGCGGCTCGACTATCTCCAGGTGTGGGACTACGCGCGCGAGCGCGGCGGCTACGTGCGCGCGAGCCAGGTGCGGCAGCTGGCGCTCGTGCCCGAGGAAGCGCCGGAGCTTCTCGCTGTCCTGCGCTTCCTGCGCGGCGTGCCGGGCAGCGAAGCGCTCGGCATCGGCTTC
>DATMIG010000199.1:0-23205 GCA_035554335.1 Burkholderiales bacterium | reverse complement strand
AGGAATGCGCGCGCATCGATGGAGCGGCGCGCTGGCAGGCGATGGTGTACATCATCCTGCCGGTGGCGGTGCCCGGCATCCTCTCGGCCGGCATCTTCGCCTTCACGCTGTCGTGGAACGAATTCATCTACGCGCTCGTCTTCCTCTCCTCGCCGGAGCAGAAGACCGTCCCGGTGGGCGTCACCTCCGAGCTCATCCGCGGCGACGTCTTCTTCTGGGGCGCGCTGATGGCCGGCGCGCTGATCGGCTCGATTCCGGTGGCGATCGTCTATTCGTTCTTCGTCGAACACTACGTCGCCGGCATGACCGGCAGCGTCAAAGGCTGAAATGGCCCGCGTACTCCTGAAAGACCTGAACAAAGTCTTCGACGGCAACCACGTCGTCAAGAACGTGAACCTCGAGATCGCCGATCGCGAGTTCGTGGTGCTGGTGGGACCTTCCGGCTGCGGCAAGACCACGACCCTGCGCATGGTGGCGGGGCTCGAGGAGATCACCTCGGGCGAGGTCAGCATCGACGGCACCGTGGTGAACAACCTGGCGCCGATGGACCGCGACATCGCCATGGTGTTCCAGAACTACGCGCTCTACCCGCACAAGAACGTGTACGAGAACATGGCGTTCGGCCTGCGCATGCGCAAGTTCGAGAAGGACGAGATCGACCGGCGCGTGAAGCAGGCCGCCGAGATCCTCGGCATCCACGCGCTGCTCGAGCGCCGGCCGCGGCAGCTCTCCGGCGGCCAGCGGCAGCGCGTGGCGCTCGGCAGAGCCATCGTGCGCAATCCCAGGGTGTTCCTGTTCGATGAGCCCCTGTCCAACCTGGACGCCGCGCTGCGAGTCCAGATGCGAGTCGAGCTGAAGCGTCTCCACGACCGGCTGGAAACGACCGCCATCTACGTCACTCACGACCAGGTCGAGGCCATGACGCTCGGCGACCGCGTGGTGGTGATGAAGGACGGCGTGGTGCAGCAGCAGGGACGCCCGCTCGAGCTTTACGAGCGCCCGGCGAACCGCTTCGTCGCCGGCTTCATCGGCTCGCCGGCGATGAACTTCGTCTCCACCACGGTCGCTTCCGGCGACGGGCTGTGGGTCGAGTCGCCCGGCGTGCGGCTGCGTGTGCCGCCGGCCAAGGCGGAGGGCATGCGAGCCTACTCCGGCCAGCGGGTGATCCTCGGCGTGCGCCCCGAGGCGCTGCGGCCCGCCAACGGCGGCGACCCGGCCGACTATTCGTTCGAGTCGGTGGTCGAGGTGGTCGAGCCCCTCGGCGCCGAAATCCTTCTCAATGTCCGCGCCGGCGGAACGCCGATGGTCGCGCGCGTCGAGCCGTCGACGCGCGTGAGCGTGCACGAAAAGGTGCGCCTCGCCCTCGACCCGGCGCGCGTGCACTTCTTCGACGCGAGCACCGAAGCTGCCATCTGAGATCGTCGATGCGCATCTGCACGTCTGGGATGCGCAGGCCCATTACTACCCCTGGCTCTCCGATCGGCCGGTCGCCTTCCGCTATGGCGACTACAGCGCGCTGCCGCGCCGGTACACCGTGGGCGACTACCGCCGGGACTCGGTCGGCTGGACCGTCACGCACGGCGTGTACGTCGAGGCCGAATGGGATCCGCGCGATCCGGTCGGCGAGATGGACTTCATCGCCGGCGTGCGGGCGCAAGAAGGCTTCCCGACCGTCGCCGTCGCCCAGGCGTGGCTCGATCGCGATGACGTTGTTTCGGTTTTGGAAAGTCATGGCACTCGTCCCTTCGTCCGCGGCGTGCGGCAAAAGCCCAGGCCCGGCCAGATGGACGACGCGCGCTGGCGCCAGGGCTGCGCACGCCTTGCGCCGCTCGGCCTGCACCTGGAATTGCAGGCGCCGTTCGCGCAGATGAGCGAGGCGGCGCGGCTGGCGCGCGACTTCCCCGATACGACGATCGTGGTAAACCACGCCGGCCTGCCGCCCGCCATGGATCGCTCCGCGTGGCGCGACGCCATGAGCGGGCTCGCCGCTTGCGAGAACGTAGCCGTGAAAATCTCCGGCCTGGGCAATCTCGATGCGGCAGCGCGGCGCGATGTAACGCTCGCGCTGATCGAGCAGTTCGGTGTGCAGCGCGCAATGTTCGCCAGCAACTATCCCGTCGACAGCCTGCGCGACCGCTTCGACGCCATCTGGCGCACGTTCGACGACATCACGCAACGCTTCGCCGACGCCGAGCGCCGCGCCCTCTTCCACGACAACGCCATGCGCATTTACCGGATGCAATGAAGCCATTCACTTTGGGATATATCGGCGTCGGCCTGATGGGCGGGCCGATGGTGAAGCGCCTCGCCTCGCTCGGCTGGTCCGTGAAGGGCTACGACATCGTGCCGCAGCGCTCGACGGCGAAGTCGCCCGCCGAAGCCGCGCGCGGCGTGGACGTAGTGCTCCTCAACCTGCCGACCAACGACGCCGTCAAGGACGCGATGTTCCGCGCCGACGGCGTGGCGAGCGCGGTGAGCGGCAAGCAGCTGGTGGTCGACTTCTCCACCATTCCCGTCGACGAGTGCCACCGGCACGCCGAGCGTCTGATGAAGCAGACCGGCTGCCGCTGGGTCGATGCGCCGGTGTCGGGCGGTCCGCCGGCCGTCGAGGCCGGCTCGCTCACCGTCATGGCGGGGGGCGACGAGAAGGACATCGAGCGCCTGCAGCCGCTGATGAAGGACATCGCCGGCCGCTGCACGCGCATGGGGCCCGTCGGCGCCGGCCTCGCCGCGAAGATGATCAACCAGCTCATCGTCGGCGTCGGCCATGCGATGCTCGCCGAGTCGGTGGCGCTGTGCGAAAAGGCGGGCATCGACGCCGCGCGCATTCCCGAGTGCCTGGGCGGCGGTTACGCCGACTCCAACCTGATGAAGGCGTACTGGCCGCGCATGGTCACCCGCGATTTTGCGCCGCGCGGCTACGTGCGCCAGCTGCTGAAGGACCTCGAGATGGTGAACGCCTGGGCCGCCGGGATGGATGCCCAGCGGCCGATGCTGTCGCAGGCGCTTTTCCTCTACCGCGAGCTCAAAAAGCGCGGCGATACCGAGCTGGATACCTCCGCGGTCCGCAAGCTCTACGACTAGTCCTCGTACGGCAGCCGCTTCGGTCAGCCGATCTCGCGATTGACGCGCGGCATCACCTCTGCCGCCATCAGCTCCATCGAGCGCCGCATGGCGCGCGCATCGGACCAGTCGTGGCCGCAATAAAGGAGCGTGCCGAACGGGCCGATGGACTCGCGGAAGGCGAGGAGCTTGTCGACCACCTCGTTCACGGTGCCGGCGATGAGGAGCTGGTCCGTCAGGTACTCCTCCGTGACGGCGGCGTCCGGAACCGAAGGGTCGTGCTTGAAGAAGGCATTGCCGCGCGTGCGTTGCGCCTTCCTCTGCAGGTTACGGAAGTAGTCGCCGAAGATGTTGCCCGGCGCGCGGGTGATGCGCCGCACGGTTGCGTCGTCGTCGCCGATGAAGATGCTCTTCGCTACGCGCCAGTCCGCTGGCCGCGCCTCACGGCCCGAGCGCGCGCAGCCTTCCGCATATTTGGGCCAATGCGTGCGGATGACCCAGGGATGCACGAAATTGGCGGAGATTGGCGTCCAGCCGCGCGCGGCGGCCGCCGCGATGCCGTTCGAGTTCGGCAGGATCGCCGTCACGACGATCGGCGGGTGCGGCTTCTGGAATGGCTTCAGCATCGCGCCCATGCCGATGTCCGGCGCGAACGTGCGCTCGGTCGTCAGGCGCCAGCGCTTGCCTTCGCGCCGGTACGGCGGTTCCCCGGTCCACAGCGCGATCATGTGCTCCATCGACTCGAGGAAGATCGCGTTGCGGTCCTCGTCCATCGTCTGGAACATCTCCGCATCGGACGGCAGGCCGCCCGGCCCGACGCCGAGGATGAAGCGGCCATCGAGCAGCGTGTCGACCATCGCGATCTCCGCCGCGGTGGCGGCTGGATGTCGATTGGCGAGATTCACCGTGCCGCTGCCGAGCCTGATGCGCTTCGTGTCGCGCGCGAGCGTGGCGATGAAGATGAGGCACGAGGTGATCGTCTCGGCGAGGTCCGTGACGTGCTCGCCGATGAACGCCTCCTCGAAGCCCAGCTTCTCGGCGAGGAGGATCGCTTCGCGGTCTTCTGCCAGCGTCTGCCGCCAGTCGCGTCCGACCGGATGCAGCGGCATCGTGAAGTAGCCGAGCTTCACCCTAGCAGCGTGCCGCGCGCTCCACGCAGGTGCGCAGCACTTCGTCCGGATCGCGCTTCCACCAGTCGAGCTCGGAGAAGATTTCCACTTCCTGGAAGCCGGCGTAGCCGGCTCGCTCGACCCACGAACGGATCAGCGGCAGGTCGATCACGCCGTCGCCCATCATGCCGCGGTCGTTGAGGAGGTCGCGCGTCGGCACCAGCCAGTCGCAGATGTGATACGCGAGCACGCGCTTCTTGCGCCCGGCGCGCGCGATCTGCTGCTCGAGCTTCGGGTCCCACCACACGTGGTAGACGTCGCAGGCGACGCCGATGCCGTCGCCGAGCTCGTCGCAAAGGTCGAGCGCGTGCTCGAGCGTGTTGATGCAGGCGCGCTCCGCTGCCTGCATGGGATGCAGCGGCTCGATGGCGAGCGGCACCTTCGCCGCGCGCGCTTCGGGAAGCAGAGCGGCGATCGCATCGCGCACCTGCTGGCGCGCGCCGCGCATGTCCTTGGACCCTTTGGGCAGTCCGCCGACGACGAGGACCAGGCATTGCGCGCCCAGCTCGTGCGCCTCTTCGAGCGCGCGGCGGTTGTCGTCGTGCCAGTCGGGCGCCGTGAAAAAGCCGCCGCGGCACAGACCGGTGACCGTCAGGCCGTTCGCCTGGATGGCCGCCTTTGCCTGCGCGAGGCCCATCTGCGAGACCTGGTCGCGCCAGGGCGAGATGCCGGTGATCCGGTGCCGCGCGCAGCCGTCGATGATCTGCGCGAGCGTCCACTGCTTGCGCACCGTCGCCGTGTTGAGGGAAAGCTTCAGCGCAGGAACTCCGGCGAGACGATCTTCGGCAGGAAAAGCACCATGTCGGGCCACAGGATGACGAGCGCGAGCACGGCGAGCATCGGCAGCAGCATGATCATGGTGTCCTTCAGGGCGTCGATGATGCGGATGCCCGCCACCGAGCAGGAGATCATCAGGCACAGGCCGTAGGGCGGCGTGACGAGGCCGAAGGCGAGCGACACGATCCCGATCATCGCGAAATGCACCGGATGCATGTGCACCGCCTGGGCAAGCGGCTGCAGGATCGTGCCGACGATGATGATGGCGGGGATGGCATCGAGGAAGCAGCCGACTACGAGGAAGACGAGGGCGATGAAGAAGCCGGTCTGGTAGAGGCCCATGTTCCAGGCCGACACGCCGGCGAGGATCGCCTTCGGGATCTGGTAATAGGCGAGCAGCCAGCCGAAGGCCGATGCCGTGCCGACGCAGAACAGCGCCACCGCGGCGAGCCGCCCGGTCTCGAGCAGCGCGTCGTAGAGGCCGCGCAGGCTGAGCTCGCGGTAGAAGAACGCCGAAAGGATGATGGCATACAGCACGGCGATGCCGGCCGACTCGGTCGCGGTGAACCAGCCCTTGCCGCCGATGATGATGATCGGCATGAGCAGCGCCGGGATCGAGACGAACGCGGAGCCGAGCAGCTCCTTCAGCGTGGCCCGCGGATAGGTGGGGTAGTTGCGCAGCTTGGCGTACGCGTGGACCGTGGCCATCTGCACCAGGCCGATGGTCACCCCGGGAATGATGCCGGCAAGGAACAGCGCGCCGATCGAGGTGGTGAGGATGCCGCCCCAGACGATCATCAGGATCGACGGCGGGATGATCACGGCAAGGACCGCCGACACGGCGGTGATGGCGACGGAGAAGCTGTCGTCGTAGCCTTCCTTCCTCTGCGCCTCGATGAAGATCTTCGACTGGCTGGCGGCGTCGGCGGTCGAGGAGCCCGAGATGCCGGCGAAGAAGATCGACAGCACGACGTTGACCTGCGCGAGCCCGCCGGGGAAATGGCCCACGAGCGCGCGCGAGAAGCGCACCAGGCGATCGGTGATCCCGCCCACGTTCATCAGGTTGGCGGCGAGCAGGAAGAACGGCACCGCGAGCAGGATGAACGAGTTGTAGGCGTTGAAGGTTTCCTGCACGAGGGCCTGTGAGTCCAGGCGCGGCTCGATGATCATGATCGGCAGGCAGGCGAGGCCGAGCGCGAAGGCGACCGGCACGCGCAGCAGCATCAGCGTGAAGAACACGCCGAACAGGATCGTGGCCGCATTGCCGGGTGTGAGGACGGCGCCCGTCATACCGCGCTCCCGCCGCTCGCGCCGGCATCGGGCGCCTCGTCGCTTTCCACCGGTATGCCCGTCACCAGGGTGCGCGCGTTATCCCAAACCTGCTCGCCGCTGAAGACCAGCCACGTCGCGCCGGCGATCGGCCACGCCATGTGGATCAGCCAGAGCGGCAGCTCGGCGAGCTCGGAGATGCGGTTCCACGCGAACTGGGTGAAATGCCAGCCCGCATAGACGAACACCAGCGAGAAGGCGAGCACGGCGACATTGCTCACGAGGCGCAGCGCCGCCTGCGGCCGCGGCGAAAGGCGCGGCCAGATGTCCACCTCGAAGTGGCGGCCCTCGTAGATGCCGAGCATGGCGCCGATCATGATCATCCAGACGAAGAGGAAGCGCGCCATCTCCTCGGTCCAGATGTAGCTCGGGATGAGCTCGGTGTAGCGCGAGAAGATCTGCAGCGAGACCGGGATGATGAGGATCGCCACCGCGACGGCGAGCAGCCAGCGCAGGAAAGTGGCGTAGACGGCCGCGAGGCGTCTAAACATAAAAAAAGCGGCGCGTTAGCGCCGCCGGTTTTTCCATGAAGAAGGTCACTTCATGGCGTTGATCTTGGCGAGGATGCCGTCGGCGCCGATCTCCTTGGCGTAGGCGGCCATCACCGGGTCGACCAGCTTCTTCATCTGGTCGCGCCCCTGGAAGGGAACGCGCTTCAGCTTGCCGGCCTTCTCGAGCGCGACCAGCTTTTGCTCGTCCTCGCCCGACTCGACCTGGCGGCCGTAGGCGCCCGCTTCCTTGCCGGCGCGCAGCACCGCCTGCTGCAGGCTCTTGTCGAGGCCCTTGAAGGTCTTGCCCGAGAAGCACAGCGGCCGGATGGTGATTGCATGCTGGGTCATGGCGAGGTTCGGCGCCACCTCGAAGAACTTCATCGACTCCACGCCGGCCGCCTCGTTCTCGCCCGCCTCGATGACGCCGTTCTGGATCGCGTTGTAGACCTCGTTGTAGGCGATCACGGTCGGCGCCATGCCGGCCGCCTGGAAGGTCTTGCTCCAGATCGGCGCGCCCTGCACGCGCACCTTCAGGCCCTTCAGCTCCTGCATATTGCGCACCGGCTTGTTGACGAAGATGTTGCGCACGCCGCCGCCGGCGTAGCCGATCAGCATCACGTCGGCCTTTTGGTAGATCTCGTCGGCGACCGGCTTCAGGATGTCGGCGTCGAGCACCTTGTTCCAGTGGTTGAGGTCGCGGAACAGGAACGGCGCATCGATGAACGGCGCCGCCTTGGAGAAAGTCGACATGTGCGCGGGCGAGACGATGGCGTAATCCACCGCCTTGCCCTGCGCCATGTACTCGAAGTACTGCTTCTCCAGGCCGAGCTCGGAATTCTTGTGCAGCACGAACTGGACTTTCTTGCCGGAGTACTTGTTGACCAGCTCCTCGAATTTGACGAGCGCCTTGGTGAAGGCGTGGTCGTCGTTGAACTGGGACGCGCCGTGCCACGTCGGCGCCTGCGCCGCCGCCGAAGTGGCCAACGCGGCAGCCATTACGAATGCGAGCTTCCTCACGATGTCCTCCCCTCCTCCTTGACGGTGATGCGCCATAGTGTACGTGGGTCGCCGGGATCCGTGAGCGTCGCCGACTGCAGCAGGGACGCGTTGTCCCAGATCACGACGTCGCCCACGCCGTACTTGAGCCGGTATTGGTATTTCGCCTGCGTCGAGTGGTCCTTCAGCTCGTCCAGCAGGTCGATCGCCTCGTCCTCCGGCATGCCCTCGATGCCGAAGGAGCTGCCGGATACCGAATAGAGCGCCTCTCGGCCCGTCACCGGGTGCTTGCGCACGACCGGATGGCGCACCCAGGCCATTTTCTGCTCCTGCTCCTCGGTCAGCACCGAGGCGACGGTGCGCGAGCTTTTCTCGAGATCGTCGCGGTTGCCGTAATGGTGCAGCGCGATGAGGCCGTCGAGCCGCTTCTTCATCGCCGCCGGCAGGTCGTCGTAGGCGGTGTACTGATCGGCGAAGAGCGTGTCGCCGCCCTTCTTCGGCACCTGGATCGAATACAGCATCGTGCAGCGCGCCGGCACCTCCAGGTACGAGTAATCGGTATGGAAGTAGGTCCCGGCATCGGCGAGCCCGGCCGGCTTCCCGTCCTTCTGCACGTTGGAGAGGATCAGGATGTCCGCGTACTCGGGATGGTGGAACTGGTCGATGACGTGCGGCTCGGGCCGGCCGAACTGGCGCGCAAACATGAGGTAGCGATCCGGCGTCAGCTGCTGCGCGCGGAAGACCAGGATCTGCGCGGCGAAGAACGCATCCCAGATCTCGCGGAACGGCGCGTCGATCGAGTCGGCTTCCGCGCCGAACGCGCCGAGCTTTCTTACGTGCATCCTTGCACCGAGAGCAGGTGGTCCATGCGCGCGCAGGCAAGCTGCGGATCCGTCAGGAGCCCGGCCGCATCGGCCAGGCGGAAGAGCTCGGCTAGGTGCAGGATGTGCCGCGCCGACTGCTGCCCGCCGACCATCACGAAGTGCTTCTGGTGGCCGTTCAGCCAGGCCATGAAGACCACGCCGGTCTTATAGAAGCGCGTCGGCGCGCGGAAGATATGGCGCGAGAGCGGCACGGTCGGCGCCAGCGCCTCGTGGTATTCCGGCTTACCCAGGTTCGACAGCGCATGCGAGGCCGCGGGCGCGATGCAATCGAAGATGCCGAGCAGCGCATCCGAATAGCCCTGCTCGTCGCCTTCGATCAGCTCGGCGAAATTGAAGTCGTCGCCCGTGTACATGCGCACGCCCTTAGGCAGCTTGCGGCGCATGCGCACTTCCTTTTCCTTGTCGAGGAGCGAGATCTTGACGCCGTCCACCTTCGCGGCGTTCTTCTGCAGCACCGCGAGGCAGGTGTCCATCGCCGTGTAATGGTCCTTCGCGCCCCAGTAGCCTTCGAGCGCGGGATCGAACATCTCGCCCAGCCAGTGGATGATCACCGGCTGCTTCACCTGCGAGAGGATGCGGTCGTACACGCGCCCGTAATCGTCGGGCGACTTCGCCGATGCGGCGAGCGCGCGGCTCGCCATCAGGATGATGCGGCCGCCGACCTTCTCGATTGCGGCGCACTGCTCTTCATACGCGGCGATGATCTGCTCCATGGTGTACTGGCCGGGAGCGAGGTGATCGGTGCCGGCGCCCGACGCCACGTCGCCGCCGCCTTCCCTCACCGTACGCTGAATCAGCTCGAGCGAATTCCTCCAGTCGAGCCCCATGCCGCGCTGCGCCGTGTCCATCGCCTCGGCGATGCCCATGCCCCACGACCAGAGGTGGCGCCGGTAGGCGAGCGTCGCATCCCAGTCGATCGCCGCCTCGAGCCACGGCTCCTTCGTCGACAAGGGATCGGCGACCACGTGCGCCGCGGCGAGCGCCTTGCGCGTGAACGGCTTGCTCGGCCGCTTGAACGACTTCGGCTCGCGGACGGCGTATTCCTCCATGCGGCCGCCGGCCGCGGGAAGCTTGATGGTCAGGAGCGTGTCTCGTTTCATCTCCAACTCCTAATCGGGGTCAGATCAATAATTCAGGACCGTTTACGGCTTGATCTTCGGTACGTCGAGCCACTTTCTCTGCTGCCAGCTCTTCAGGCCGAGCTCGGCGAGCTGGACGCCTTTGGCCCCCTCGAGCAGGTTCCAGCGGAACGGGCCTTCGCCGGCGACGTGCTTGAGGAAGAGCTCCCACTCGACCTTGAAGGCGTTGTCGTAGTCGTCGCCGCCGAATTCCTTCCAGTTCTGGAAGAAATCGATCGGCTGCGGGATGTCGGGATTCCACACCGGCTTCGGGGTTTCGGCGTACGACTGGGTGTAGCACTTGCGCAGTCCGGCGACGGCGCTGCCTTCGGTGCCGTCGACCTGGATAGTGAGCAGGTCGTCGCGGCGAACGCGGACGTCCCAGGAGGAATTGAAATGGGCGACGATCCCGCCGGCAAGCTGGAACGTCGCGTAAGCCGCATCGTCGGCGGTGGCCTTGTACTTCTTGTTGTTCTCGTCCCAGCGATACGGGATGTGCGTCGCGCCGAGGCAGCTCACCGCCTGCACTTCGCCGAACAGGTTGTCGAGCACGTAGCGCCAGTGGCACAGCATGTCGAGGATGATGCCGCCGCCGTCCTTCTTGCGATAGTTCCAGGACGGCCGCTGCGCGGGTACGCGATCGCCTTCGAAGACCCAATAGCCGAACTCGCCGCGCACGGCGAAGATGCGGCCGAAGAAGCCTTCATCGCGCAGCTGCTTGAGCTTCAGCAGCCCGGGCAGCCACAGCTTGTCCTGCACCACGCCGTGCTTGACGCGCGCCTTCTTCGCGGCGGCGTAGAGATCCTTCGCCTCGGCGAGGGTGGTGGAGACCGGCTTCTCGCAGTAGATGTGCTTGCCGGCGGCGATGGCGCGCTTCAGGAGCTTCGGCCTGAGCTGGGTCGAAGCGGCGTCGAAGAAGATTTCATCATCGCCCTTCAAAGCGCCATTGAGGTCGGTGGTCCAGCGCGAGATGCCGTGCTTGCGCGCGAGTTCTTCCACTTTCGCTGCGTTGCGGCCGACGAGGAGCGGATCGGGCATGAGCCGCGTGCCGTTCTTCAGCGCCACGCCGCCCTGCTGCCGGATGGCGAGGATCGAGCGGATGAGGTGCTGGTTCATGCCCATCCGTCCGGTGACGCCGTGCATGATGATGCCGATGCGCTTTTCGCTCATTTAACTTTCATCTCTCCCATTTCGTTCCAGTCGGGCATCGCGCCGCTCGCGAAGCCGGTGCAATTGAGGCTGCCGAGCGCGAGCTGGCCCTTGCTGATCTTCAGGCGCACGGCGCCGTGGCTGCGCTCGTACAGGTCGGGATGCGCGCGCAGAAAATCGTCCTGCTCCTGCGCCGGCAAGCCCGCCATGCCGTTTACGTAGTGGTGGCCGTTGCGCTCGACATGCGTGATGCCGAGCAGGGACACGAGCGCGAGGTCCTGCTGGACCGCAAGGCCGGCCTGTACCGTGAGGTCCTCGCCGCTCATGAAGTAGCCCTTGCCCCACTCCGCGCAACGCGCGGCGTTGATGATCGACTTGTAGAGCCCTTTGCAGGTCTTCGACGACACGCCGCGATAGCCGAGGCTCTTGGCGCGCGCGAAGGCGTCGAGCGTGTCGTCGGATTCGTCGATGATCACGGGCTTCTCTTTTCCCAACGCCGCAATGTCCGCGCTCAGCGCGTTGTGCCGCTTGATCGGCTGCTCGATGAACACCACGCTCGCGACCAGGCGCCGCAGGCGCGGCTCGGCCTTCATGCGATGCCAGAGGGCGAGGACGCCGTCCACGTTCTCGTACTGTTCGTTGCCGTCCAGCGTCACGTGGTACTCGCCGAGGCGCTCCAGCACGGAGGCAATGGCGCAGAGGCGCTCCACGTCGGCACGGACATCGCCGCCGACCTTGAGCTTGAACCAGCGGTGGCCGTAGCGCGCGATGACTTCCTCCAGCGTCTCCGGCAGGCCGTCGCCGATGCGCTGCTCCGTGGCGGAGATCGGATCCAGCAGGCCGACGGTATGGCGCGCGGCGATCTGGCCGGCGGGCTTCAGCGACTCGAGGAATGCGGCCGGCAGCTCGAGGCCGACGATGTTTCGCCGCACGGCGTCGTAGAAGCTGATTCCCAAGCCCCGGCAGAGCGCATCGAGGAGCGCGCGATCGATGAGCGCCGGGCCGTAGCACGCGACGAGCGCATTCAGATCCTTCGCTGCTGCACGCTCGATCTGGTGGCGGTAGTGCGCCTGGAAGTGGCCGAACGCGGTATTCGCTCCACCCCCATACATGCCTTTGGCGATGGCCAGCGAGCTGCGCAATTGCTCGATGTTGTCTTCGTTCGAGAGCGCCGGATTCTTGTCGAACCACTTCGGCACGAGCATCTCCGCCGCCGCGCCTTCGGCCTCGGCGCCGTTCTCCAGCCGGATGCGTACACGCGCGAAGGCTTGCGGCGCTTCGGTCAACGTGACGATGCCGAAACGGAACGGCATGCGCAGACGCACGTCACGCTCGAAGAGATCGATCTGGCGAACCGCGAATTTCATTCGCTCGCCTCGATGATGCCGCGGATGTAGCCGATGGCGCGCGCCGCGGCGGCCGGTCCGTCGGGCACGTAATCGAACGGCTCGACCGCCACGTCGCCCCGATAGCCATTTCTTTTCAATGCAGCGAATAACGGCGCGAAGCGCTGCTCGCCTTGCCCTGGACCACGTCGGTTGCGGTCGTTGACCTGCACGTGTGCGATGACACCTTTCGGCAGCCAGCGCTCGGCCAGCGCCGGCAGCGGCTCTTTCTCCATGCGGCCCGCCGAGCTGCAGTCGAGCATGCTGCGCACCGCCGGACTGCCGATGCGGTCCACCAGCGCGGCAGCCTCGTCCAGCGTGTTGATGAGCGGCGTCTGCTCCGACGAAAGCGGCTCGATGCAATACACGACGCCCGCCTTGGCCGCATCCTCGGCAATCGCCGCGAAGCTCTCGCACGCACGTGCCATCGCCGCCGCGCGCGTTTCCCCCGGATCGACGCGGCGCTGGTGCGGAGAGCCGTGCACGAGATACTTGCCACCGAGCTCGGCGCACTGCTCGATGAAGCCGCGCATGATGTCGACGGTTTTCCTGCGCACGGCGGCGTCCTTCGTGCTGATGGAGAGCCCCGCCGGCTTGACGAGCAGCCAGTGCAGCCCGGTCACCGCGATGCCGCAGTCTTCCGCGGCGCTGCGCGCCGCCGCGAGCTGGGCGGCGCCTATGCGGTGCGGCTCGTCCGACAGCGTGTAAGGCGCGACCTCCAGCCCGTCGTAGCCGAGCTTCGCCGCGTACTCGCACTGCTGCGGAAAGGGCATCGGGGCGATGACCTCGTTGCAAAGGGCGATTCTCATGAGCGCACCGCGTTCAGCACCATGTCCGTGATGTGGCGCGCACGTCCATCGAGCTCGCTCGGCGCCATCAGGTCGCGGCCGAAGATGCGCGACAGCGTAAAGCGATTGGAGAGGTAGAAGTAGCCCTCGCCGGCGATCGAGATATAGAGCTGCACCGGATCGACGCCGCGCCGGAAAAGTCCCTGGCGCTCGCCGCGGCGCAGGATGGCGCGCAGCGTATCGACGAGCGGCGAATGGAGCTTGCGCACCCGGCGCGAGCGGTGCACGTGGCTGCCCTTGTGCAGGTTCTCCGTGGCGAGCAGCGCCATGAACTCCGGGTGCTCCAGGTAATAGTTCCAGGTGAACTCGACCAGCCGCTTCAGCGCCGCGCGCGGATCGGCGTGCTCGAGATCGAGATCGTGCTCGGCGCTGCGGATGTGCGCGTAAGCCTCCTCCAGCACGGCGAGGAAGAGCTCGTCCTTCGAGCCGAAGTAGTAATAGAGCATGCGCTTGTTGGCGGCGGCGCGGGCGGCAATGCGGTCGACGCGCGCGCCGCCGAAGCCGTGCTGGGCGAACTCGGCGGTCGCCGCCGCCAGGATGCGCTCGCGCGTGCCCTTCATTCCATTCCCCTCATTCCATCCCGAGGAGGCGGTAGACGCGGCGCGTGTACTCGCCGAAGCGCTCGTTGGTCTTCATGTCGAGCGTGCGCGGGTGCGGCAGGTCGACCTCGAAGTTGTCCGCCATGCGCGCCGGACCGGCGCTCAGCACGATCACGCGGGTGCCGAGGAATACCGCCTCCGAGATGCCGTGGGTGACGAAGACGATGGTCTTTCCCGCCTCCTTCCAGATGCGCAGCAGCTCGAGGTTCATCTTCTCGCGCGTCAGCGCATCGAGCGCGCCGAACGGCTCGTCCATCAGTACGAGCTTCGGGTCGTGAACCAGTGCGCGGGCAATCGCCGCCCGCTGCTGCATGCCGCCCGACAGCTCGTACGGATATTTGTCCTCGTTGCCGGCGAGGCCCACCATGTCGAGGAGGTGTCGCGCGCGCTCGCGCGACTCGGCTTTCGGCAGGCCGAGGATTTCCGCCGGCAGCATCACGTTCTGGAGGATGCGGCGCCATTTGAGGAGCAGCGGCGCCTGGAACACCATGCCGACGTCGCGCGCCGGATCGAACGGATGCGACGGCGAGCCGATGCGGACTTCGCCGCTGTCGTGCGCGTGGAGTCCGGCCAGGATCTTGAGGAGCGTCGACTTGCCGCAGCCGGAAGGCCCGACGAGCGAGACCAGCTCGCCCGGCATGACATCGAAGCTCGCGTCCGATATCGCGAGGTGCTCGCCGTAGTGCTTGCGCACGCCGGCGAGGTGGATAAACGCTTCAGCCAACGCGGGCGTCCTTGACCACGAGCAGCCGCTCGAGGATCAGCACCAGCCCATACAGCAGCATGCCGAGGAGCGTGATGATCAGCACCGCCATGAACATCGCCGGCGTATCGAGCGTCACCTGTACCTGCAGCATGAGGTAGCCGAGGCCTTTGTCCGAGCCGAGGAACTCGCCGACGATGGCGCCGGCCACGGCGAGGATCGCGGCGACCTTCATCCCCGAGAAGATGTAGGGCAGCGCGCCGGGCAGCTGGATCTTGGTAAAGAGCTGCCAGCGCGAACCCTTCAGCGAGCGCACCAGGTCGAGGAGCTCCGGCTCGATCTCTCGCAGGCCGCGCGCGGTGGTGAGCAGGATGGGAAATACGGCGATCGAGAACGCCATGATCGAGTTCGGCAGCACGCCGTACTTGAACCACACGATGATCAGGGGCCCGAGCGCGACCTTCGGGATCATGTTGAGCGAGACGAGGAGCGGCATGAAGAACGCCTCCAGCGTCTTCGACCACGTGAACACCAGCGCGAGCGCCACGCCGATCACAAGCGCGAGCAGGTAGCCGCCGAAGATCTCCGTGCCGGTGACGGCGATGTTGGTCCACCAGCTGTAGTTCGGCTGCAGCAGCGCGTTGAGCGTCGCCTCGGGCGAGGGCATGACGAACTTCGGCACGTTGCCGAGGCGCACGAAGAGATACCACGCCGCGATCAGCGCCACGTGGGCGAGGATGGCGAGCGTCCAGCGTCCGGCCTTGGAATTCATGACAGCCATCTCCCCAGATTGGCGCGCACGAAGGCATCGTCGGAAAGGTCCCCATGCTCCCGGTACACCCGGTCGATCTCCTCCGCCTGCCCGGGCGAGAGCTTCTCGTTCGGGTCCAGGCACCACGTGCCTTCGAGCAGTCCCTGCCGCCGCAGCACCTCGTGGCAGCCGGGAATGCAGCCGGCAAAGTTGTTGGCGACGTCGAAGAAGGCGCTGTTGCAGTCGGTGACGCGCGCGTCGAGGGCGAGCAGGTCGTCGTCGATATTTCCCTGCTGGACTCTTTTCAGCAAAGACACGGCGCTCTTCGTCCAGACGCTCCAGTGCCCGAGCAGGCCGCCCTTGATTCGCACGCGCACGGTCTCGCCGCCGCGCTTTACGTCGAACGGCACCGCGAGGTCGAGCACGATGTGATCGTCGTTGCCCGTATAGAGGGCGATCCGGTTTTCCGCTCGCGCTGCGACCACACCTTTGACGACATCCAGCGTCGCATAGCGGTTGAAGGGCGCGATCTTGATCGCCACCACGTTCTCGATGGCGGCGAAGCGCTGCCAGAACTGTATCGGCAGCGCAATGCCGCCGACGGCGCGCTGCAGGTAGAAGCCGATGAGCGGAATGTCCGCCGCCACCGCGGCGCAATGCTCGATCAGTTCATCAACGGAGGCGCCCTTCATCGGCGCGAGCGACAGCATGCCGGCGTGGTAGCCGAGCGATCGGGCGAGCTGCGCCTCGCGCTTCGCCTGCGCGGTCCTGCCCGAAAGTCCGGCGATCATGACGACCTTGCGCTTCGCCGCTTCCTCCATGGCGATGCGCAGCACCGGCTCGTACAGGCCGACCTCGCGGATCGCGAACTGCGTTGCGTGCACGCCGACGGCGAGACCGCCGCTGCCGGCATCGAGGTAGTAGCGCGCAAGCGCCCTCTGCCGGCGCTCGTCGAGTTGCCGTTGCGCGTTCAGCGCAAGCGGGTGGGCGGGAATGACCGTACCGCGACGCAGGATGTCGAGCATGTGTTAACCAGACGGTTACTCGATGGTAGCATCGGCTCTTCATAGGAGGATATCCATGCGCAGACTCGTCATCGCTGCGGCCGCTGCCGCTTTCGCCGTTCCCGCGGCCGCGCAGCAGAAGATCGACTTCATCCTGAACTGGGTGCCGGGCGGCGACCACGCGCCCTACTACTACGCGAAGAAGCTCGGCTGGTACCAGAAGGAAGGCATCGACCTGAACCTCGAGCCCGGCAAGGGCTCGGCGCTGGCCACCCAGAAGGTCGGCGCCGGCGCGAACCCGGTCGGCCTGGCCGACATGGCGGGCGTGCTGGTCGCCAAAGGCAAAGGCGCCGACGCGGTGGCGGTGTTCAACGTCTATGCCAACTCGCCGCAGGGCATGTACTGGCTGAAGAGCTCGGGCATCAAGGGCATCAAGGACTTCCCCGGCAAGAAAATCGGCAATCCCGCGGCGGACGGCGCGCGTGTGATGTGGCCGGCGCTCGCCAAGGCGAACCACATCGATCCCAAGTCGGTGACGTGGGTCAACATCGATGCCAACGCCAAGCTCGCCGCGCTGAAGGCGAAGACCATCGACGTCACCACCTCGTTCTACAACCTGCACCATGTATTCAAGAAGGAACTCGGCGACGACATGGGCTTCCTCGCCTGGCGCGACGTCGGCCTCAACCCGTACGGCAACTCGGTGATCGTCAATGCCGATTACCTGAAGAAAAATCGCGCCACCGTCGAGAAGTTCGTGAAGGTCACGCAGCGCGCCTTCGCCGAGTGCGTGAAGCAGCCCAAGCCATGCGTGCAGTCGCTGGTCGACGCGAACGGCGCGCTCAGCTTCGACAACGAGCTCGTCAACTGGCAGCTGGTCGAGGTGCTGATGAGCGACAAGATCTCGCAGACCGTGGCGCTCGGCTGGCACGACGACAAGCGCATGCAGGACGACTACAAGCTGGTGAAGGACTACGTCGGCATCGACAAGCCGTTCGACGTGAAGACGGTCTACACCAACGCCTTCCTCGACAAGTCGATCAAGATGACGGCGGTGAAGGGCGACTGACCACGTACGACGTCATCCTCCTGGGGGCGGGGCACAACAGCCTCGTCCTGCAGGCGTATCTCGGCCGCGCCGGCCTCAAGACGGTCTGTCTCGAGCGCAGCGCGGCCATCGGCGGCGGCCTCTCCACGATCGAGGATCCGCGCTGGCCGGGCTACCGGCACAACGTCCACTCGTTCTTCCACCGCGCGCTCGACCAGATGCCGTGGTACCGCGACCTCGAGCTCGAGCGCCGCGGCGCGAGATATCTCGAGCCGGAGCTCAACGTGGCGCTCGCCCTGAAGAGCGGCGACTCGCTTTGCTGGTGGACCGACTTCGAGCGCACCGTGGAGTCGTTCGCGCAATTCAGCGCGCGCGACGCCGCGACGCTGCGGCGATGGCGCGAGGCGTTCGTGCCGATCCTCGAGAAGATCCTGGGGCCGGAGGCCCGCCGGCCGCCGCAGCATCCGGATGAGCGCCGCGCGGCGCTCGAGAAAACGCCCGAAGGCCGGCTGCTGCTCGAGACGAGCGCTCTCTCGCCGCTCGAGTTCGTGCAGCGCGAGTTCCAGCACCCGGTCGTCAAAGCCGGACTGCTGTTCTTCAACGGGCTGCGCGAGGTCGACCTGCGGCTGCGCGGCTTCGGCCACCACATCCCCGCGCTGCTCGCCAGCCCGGCGAAGGCGCAGATGTGCGTCGGCGGCGCGGCGCGCCTGGCCGACGCGCTCGCACGAGCGGTGCGCGAGACCGGCGGAGAGATCCGCACTTCTTGCATTCCACGCCGGATCGTGACGGAGAAAGGACGCGCCATCGGGGTCGAGACCGCGGATGGCGAAATGATCCGCGCCCGGTGCGTGGCATCGGGCCTGAACCCGCAGCAGACGTTCATCGATCTGGTAGAGGCGCCGGCGGAGGTGCGAGCGAAGGCCGAGCGCTTCGAGTACAACCTGCTTGCGCCGCTCTTCGCGCTGAACCTGGTGCTGAAGAATCCGCCGCGCTATCGCGGGCTGGAGAAGCCGTTCATGGTGATCCTCGGCCTCGAGCGCTACGAGCAGTTCGACGACATCGTGCGGCACCACGAGGCGGGCACGATTCCGCCGACGGTGATGTGGGGCGCGTGCCCGACGCTATTCGATCCGACCCAGGCGCCCGCCGGCGGGCACGTGGCGTTCATGTGGGAGAAGCTGCCGTATCGCCTCAAAAACGGCGACTGGGACAGCGTGCGCGACTCGCACGCGGGCCGGATGCTCGAGCTTTGGACGCAGTTCGCGCCGAACCTCGCCGAGGACACCATCGGCTGGTTCGCGCGCAGCCCGCTCGATACGGAACGGACACTGCCGAACATGAAAGGTGGGGACCTCCTCGTCGGCTCGTTCGCGAACGGACAGGTCGGCTACGACCGCCCGTTCCGCGGCGCAGGCCAGTACCGGACGCCGATCGACGGTCTTTATCTCTGCGGTTCGTCCTCGCACCCGGGCGGCAATGTCACCGGCCTTCCCGGCTATAACGCCGCGCAGGTGCTGCTCGCCGACCTCGGATTAGCCGAGCTCGGGCCCCGCCACTAGGTAGACGAGTCTTTCGTCGCCGGGCGCGCGGCCGTCGCCGTGCACCATGCGTGTGAAGGGTCGCTGGAATTCGAAGCCATGCTCCAGCAACCATTGCTGCAAGCGCGGCGCGTGGTCGACGGCATCCACGTAGACCGGCGAATCGACGTTGGCGAGCGCGTGCTCGAGCAACGCGAGCGCGGTCGATTCGTCGCGCGCGACGAGCGGGCCGATCTGCGCCGCCTCGCGGCCTTCGCGCCCGAGCACGAAGCCGTTCGCCATGCCGAGCGCGCATTTCGGCAGGCGCGACTGCAGCGCGCGCAGCAGCCACTCGCGCTCGCCACCGAAGGCCTGCTCGTCGAGCTCGAGCGCCTTGCGCCACTGGATCGCGCGGCCCGGCTGGCCGTTGATCGCGGTCCAGGGTTGCGGCAACCGGAAACGCTTGAAGCCCCAGCGGTCGCTGAAACCTTCCTGCCGGTACACCTCGCGCCCGGCCGGCGTGGCATCGAGGATCGGCGTCAGCTTGCTCGCGCGCAGATCGTCGAGCGCGATGCGCAGGAGGCGCGAGGCATGGCCCTGGCGCCGATGCTCGGGCAGCACGAGCACCATGCTGATCCACGCGAACCCGCCATAAGGAATCACCAGCGTCGAAGCGACCAGCTGGCCGCCCTCGGAAATGCCCCAGCCGTGCCCGAGCGAGAGCATCAGGCGCCAGTCGGCCTCGTTCTGGTTCCAGCTGGCCGCCTGCGATAGAACCAGGCACTGCGCGACGTGCTCCGGCCCCAGCGCGTGTTCAGTACTTGCCGTCACGCGTCTCGAAATGCGTCGGCTTGCCGAGGTCGGGCATGCCGCGCGCGATCCAGTCGGCCTGCCAGTCGAGCATTTTCCCGAGCGGCACGCGCGGCGCACCGAACAGCTTCTGCGCCGCGCGCGTATCGACGAGCCAGGCGGTTGGCGCTTCCTTGCCCGTGATCGTCGGCTTCCGGCCGAAGCGCTTGCCGAATTCCTCGGCGAGCGAGCGCACGCTCAGCACTTCCGGGCCGCTCACGTTGATGGGCGAAGTCGGCGCCGTGCAATGCGCGAGCAGGCGCAGCGCCTGCTCGTTTGCCTCGCCTTGCCACAGCACGTTCACGTGCCCCATGGTGACGTCGACCGGCTTGCCGGCAAACACCTTTTCCGCCACGTCGTGAAGCACGCCGTAGCGCATGTCGATGGCGTATTCGAGCCGCATCAGGCGGCCCCGCGTGCCGTAGCGGTGCGAGCCGTAGAGGAAGGCCTGCTCGCGGCCGACGCAGGAGGTGGCGTAATCGCCCGGCGGCGGCAGCGTCGGCACCGACTCGTCGGCGCCGCGTCCGGTGACCGACGCGAACGGATAGACGCACGCGGTGGAGAACGTGACGATGCTCGAGTCGCGGAATTTCTCGGCGACCATGAATGGCACGCCGACGTTCATCGCCCAGGTGAGCGACGGATTGCCGCTCGCGCCGAACTTGTGGCCGGCCATGAAGACGACGTGCCGGATGCGCGGCAGGAGCTCGAGCTGCTCGCGATCCAGGAGATCGCAGGCGAGGCACTCGACGCCCCAGCCTTCCAGCTTCTCACGCAGGCCCTTCTCGGAGAAGCGCGCCACGCCGATCACGCGCTTGCCCGCGCGCCGCGCGAGGCGCGCGAGCGTCGGCCCCATCTTGCCGCCGATGCCGAGCACCATGATCTCGTCGATGCCGGCGAGCTCGCGCTCGAGGTCCGCGTTCGGGCGCGTCATGAACTCCTCGAGCGCGTCGACGTCCTCGAAGCGCGCAGGCCAGTTAACCATCTGATGAAATTATAATTCTGCGATGCCACGCATCCTGACCACCGTCGTCGGTTCCTACCCGATGCCCGACTGGCTGGTGCGCGCGCCTTCCGAGCAGGCGCTGCTCGACGCGACCCGCGTGGTGATCGCGACGCAGGAGAAGGCGGGCGTCGACGTCGTCGCCGATGGCGAGCTCTATCGCTTCGACCTCAACCATCCCGAGACCAACGGCATGATCGAGTACTTCGTGCGGCCGATGAGCGGCGTGCGCTCCGACATCGGCTTCTCCGAGTGGCTCGACTACTCGAAGGGCGCCGGCATGCGCTTCCGCACGCGTCCGCCCGGCGTGGTGGAAGGCCAGATCGGCGAAGGCACGCTCAACCTCAAGCTGCCCTGCGCGCGCGCGAAGGCGCTCGCCGCCAAGCCGCTCAAGTTCACGCTCACCGGGCCGCACATGCTGGCGAAGACGCTGCACGACCGGCACTACAAGAATCCGGAGAAGCTCGCGCATGCCATCGCCGACGTGCTCGCCGGGCAGGTGAAGCACCTGGACGCGGACGTCGTGCAGGTCGACGAAGCGAACCTGCCCGGCCATCCCGACGAATGGCAATGGGCCGCCGCGACCATCAACAAGGTGCTGAAGGCGGTGCCGGAAAAGGCCCAGTCGGCGGTGCACCTGTGCTTCGGCAACTACGGCGGCCAGTCGATCCAGAAGGGCACGTGGGCGAAGCTCATGGACTACCTCAACGCCCTGGACGTCGATCACATCGTGATGGAGACGGCGCATCGGCCGCCGGAGGAGCTCGCCGTGTTCAAGGACCTGCGCAAGGAGATCGGCTTCGGCCTCGGCGTCGTGGACATCAAGCAGACCGAAATCGAATCCGCCTCCGGGATCGCGCGCGCGATCGAACGGGCGCAGAAGACGCTGGGAAGCCGCGTGCGCTACATCCATCCCGATTGCGGCTTCTGGATGCTGCCGCGCAACGTCGCGGATGGAAAAATCCGCGCGCTGGCGGCGGGCCGCGACCTCTACGAGGGAGAGGCTACTGCTTCCAGTGCGCGTCCCAGTCGCGGCCGAGGAAGTCGGTGACGCGGCCGTCGGGCTGGAAGAACTTGTTCGGCACCTGGAACATGGCGAGGAACACGCCGCCCTTCGGGCCGGCCCAGGCGTGGTGGCGGCTGCCGGCCGGGCGCCAGACGAACTGGCCGGCCTTGCACTCCCCTTCCGGGCACATCAGGGTGCCTTCGAGCACGTAGGTCTGCTCGATCTTCACGTGCTCGTGGTCGGGCAGCTTGGTGCCCGGTGCCATGCGCATCAGCGCGGTGAGCATGCCGGTCTTCGGCTCGAGCATCAGCGTCTTCTGCTCGATGCCGTCGTACCTGGTTTTCTCCCACGGCAGGTTCTCGACGTCGACAAATACGGAAGCGAGTTCAGAGCGTTTCATGGCTTGAGATGCTCCCCGACCTTGACGATCTTCATGGTGTTGGTGCCGCCGGACTTGCCGATCGGCTCGCCGATGGTGAGCACGATGATGTCGCCCGCCTTCACGACGTGGTTCTCGACCAGCACCTTCTCCGCCTCGCGCAGCAGCTCCTCGCGGTCGTGGCCGACGAACTTGACCATCAGCGGGAACACGTCGCGAAACAGCGCGCATTTGTAGCGCGTGCTGGTCTGCGCGGTGAGCGCATAGATCGGCACGCCTGAATTCATGCGGCTCATCCAGAGCGCCGTGGAACCGGACTCGGTGAGCGAGGCGATGCACTTCACCTTGAGGTGGTACGCGGTGAAGAGCGCCGCCATGGCGATCGACTGGTCGACGCGCGAGAACACGCGGTTGAGGAATTCGGCGTCGAGCGAGAGCGGTTGCGTCTGCTCCGCCTCGACGCAGATGCGCGCCATCGCCTCGATGGTTTCCACCGGGAAGCGCCCGCTCGCCGATTCGGCGGACAGCATCACGGCATCGGTGCCGTCGAGGACCGCGTTCGCCACGTCCGACACTTCGGCGCGCGTCGGCACCGGGCTGGAGATCATCGACTCCATCATCTGCGTCGCGGTGATGGTGAGCTTGTTCTGCTCGCGCGCGAGGCGAATCATCTTCTTCTGCAGCGCCGGCACCGCGGCGTCGCCGACCTCCACCGCGAGGTCGCCGCGGGCCACCATGATGCCGTCGGAGCCGCGCATGATGTCGAGCAGCGCCGCCTCCGCTACGGCCTCGGCGCGCTCGATCTTCGCAATGAGGAACGCCTTGCCGCCGGCCGCGCGCATGAGCTCGCGCGCCATGTACATGTCGGCGCCGCTCTTCGGAAAGGACACGGCGAGGTAGTCGGCCTGGATCTTCGCGGCCGTCTTGATGTCCTCCATGTCCTTGGCGGTCAGCGCCGGCGCCGTCAGGCCGCCGCCCTGCCGGTTGATGCCCTTGTTGTTGGAGAGCACGCCGCCATGGCGCACGACGGTGTGCACCGCCTCGCCTTTTACCGCGGTCACCTCGAGCACGATCTTGCCGTCGTCGAGCAGGAGCACCGCGCCCGCGTTCACGTCGCGCGGCAGCTCCTTGTAGTCG
>DATMIG010000198.1:0-3147 GCA_035554335.1 Burkholderiales bacterium | reverse complement strand
GACGAGCGCCACGGCGCCCATGAAGAGCGTGTTGACGAGCGTCTGCGCGATGCCGATCTGATTGACGGCGACGATGATGGCGAAGATCCAGACCGAGACGCGGCCGATGTTCGCGATCAGCTCCGGGTGGCGGAAGCCCGCGCTCGCGGTGGCGCCACGCAGGATGCCGAACGCGGCGTTCGCGAGCAGCCCGCCGATGATCAGCACCACGATGCCGACCGCCAGGTTCGGCAGCCAGAGCAGGAGCTGGCGCAGCACGTCCGACACCGCCGGCAGCCCGAGCGCATCAAAGGCCACCACCAACACGATGAGCCGGATGAACCATTTCGACACCGACGCGAGGAAGCCCGCCGAGTCGGTGTTCACGCCCACGTTCTTCACGAAGCCGCCGAAGCCGGACTTCATGGCGAGCTCGTTGAAGCGGATCCGCCGCAGCACCGTGGCGACGAAGCGGGCGATCAGGCCGGCGACGAACCAGCCGACCACCAGGATCACGCCGAAGGCGATCACCTTGGGAATGGCGGCGAAAAAGAGCGCCATGGCCCCGGCGAGCGAGGTGAGGACGGCTTCGGACCAGTCGGTTACGGCAGTGAACATGGCGCCTCCTTGCGGCGGATGGACTCCTGCCGCTCAGCAAGATGGGGGCCCGACGACGGAATTGCGGGGAACTACCCGACGCTGAAGCAGTCCCGGCCCGCGGCCTTCGCCTCGTAGAGCGCCTTGTCGGCGCGCTTCACCAGCGTCTCGGGCTCGGCGCCCACGTTGGCGTAGGCGAGCCCGATGCTGGTGGTCACGGAGACCTCGAAGCCCTCGAGGTTCAGCGGCCGGCGCATCTCGTCGATGATCTTCTCGACCACGGCGACCGCGTGCTCGCGATCGCGCAGGTCCTCCAGCAGCACGACGAACTCGTCGCCACCGAAGCGCGCCACCGTATCGCTCTGGCGCACGCAGCCGCGCAGCCGCAACGCCACGTGGCGCAGCAGCCGGTCGCCGGCGGCGTGGCCGAACTTGTCATTCACCTGCTTGAAGCGGTCGAGGTCGAGGTAGAGCACCGCGATGTCGTTGCCGCTGCGGCGGCTGCGCGCGAGCGCCATGCGCAGGCGGTCGTGGAAGGCGCGCCGGTTGGCGAGCCCGGTGAGCGGGTCGGACTGTGCGGCCGACTGCGCCGCTTCCTCCATGCGCTTGCGGTCGGTGATGTCGACGTTGGTGCCGATCATGCGGAGCGCGCGGCCGCTTTCCGGGTCGCGTTCGGTCACGCGGCCGCGGGAAATGAGCCAGCGCCATTCGCCCTCCTTCGTGCGCACGCGGTGCTCGACGCCGTAGGTCGCCCGCGCGCCCTTCAGCACCTCGATCGAGGTGCGGCGCACCGCTTCCCTTTCCTCGGGATGCACCATGCCGAGCAGATCGGTGACCGTGGTCACGGTGTCGGCCTCGTCGTGGCCGACGATGCGCGACCACGCCTCGCTGAGGTAGACGCGGCCGCTGCGCAGGTCGGTGTCCCACAGCACGACATTGGAGCCATCGAGCGCCATCTCGAGGCGCTCCTTAGCGATGCGAGCCTGCTCCTCGCTCTCGAGGAGCGCGGCTTCGTACTTGCGGTGCGCGACGAGCTCGGCTTCCGCGGCGGCGAGCCGCACGAGGCGCGGCCGCACGAAGAGCGCGCCGGCGCAGAGCAGAGTCACGGCCACCACCCAGGAGCCGATGACGACCGGCTGGGAGAAGAAGTCCGCAAAGCGCTCGGGCTCGAGCAGGTTGAAAAGGACGTAGGCGATCAGCGTGACGGCGCCGCCCACGAGGGCACTCACGCCGCCGATCGCCGACGCGACGATGGCGCCCATGCTCGGCCAGCCGATCGGCGTAAGCGGGGGTGTGCCGAGGTACGTCAGGACTTCGACCACCACGATCCCGACGAAGACCAGCACCGCGCCGAACAGCGCCCGCCGCAGCGGTCCTCCCGCGTGCGGCGCCCTCACCTGCGTCGCTTCCTGCGAATCCATCGCGCTCCCTTGCGGCACCCCCATGCCGCGTCTTATCGCATTGTCGCCGCTCCGCGAAAAGAGCGCGGCGGAATTTTTCCGAACGTGGATGTCAGAGTTTGCGGACGGCTTACAGCCAGCGACGGACGGTCGCGCGGTATCGCGCGTAGCTCTCGCCGAAAACGCGCTCGAGCATCGCTTCTTCGGGCGCGATGAAGCGCTCGGCGATGAGCGCCATGAAAGCCGGCAGCACGAGCCACGGCGTTACCGACCCCAGCCAAATGGCCGTACCGACGAGGATGCCCGCCATGGCGAGGTACATCGGGTTGCGCGTGAAGCGGTAAGGCCCGCGAACGACGAGCGTGGTCGCTTCGCTGAAAGGCACCACCCCGGTGCCGGCGCGGCGGAAGAGCGCCAGCGCCCAGAAGCCGAGCGCCACGGCGAGCGCGATCAGCACCGCGCCCGCGTAGCGGTACGGCTCGCGGATCGGTTGCGCGATCGGGAAGCCGAAATGCAGCACCGCCATCGCCACCATCGAGAGCACGAGGTAGACCGGCGGCAGATCGAGAGGATTCTTCCTAATAGGACTTCGGCAGGCCGAGGACCCGCTCGGCGATGTAGCAGAGGATGAGCTGCGGGGTGATCGGCGCGATGCGACCGACGAGCGACTCGCGCAGATAGCGCTCGACGTGGTACTCCGCGGCATAGCCGAAGCCGCCGTGCGTCATCACCGCCTGCTGGCAGGCGTCGAAGCAGGCTTCACCGCCCAGGTACTTCGCCGCGTTCGCCTCCGCGCCGCAAGGCTTGCCCTGGTCGTAGAGCCAGGCCGCCTTCTGCACCATCAGCCCGGCCGCCTCGAGTGCGAGCCAGTTCCGCGCGAGCGGGTGCTGGATGCCCTGGTTCTGCCCGATCGGGCGATCGAAGACGACGCGCTCCTTGGCGTATTTGGCCGCGCGCTTCACGGCGCAGCGGCCGAGGCCGACGAGCTCCGCGCCGATCAGGATGCGCTCCGGATTCATGCCGTGCAGGATGTACTCGAAGCCCTTGCCTTCCTCGCCGATGCGGTCGGCCTCGGGCACCGGCAGGCCGTCGAAGAACACCTGGTTCGAGTCGACCGCGTGGCGGCCCATCTTGTCGATCTCGCGCACCTCGATGTGGCGGCGGTCGAAGT
>DATMIG010000197.1:0-11131 GCA_035554335.1 Burkholderiales bacterium | reverse complement strand
CCCATCGCCACGCGCATGAAGAAGCACTGCGGAAGCTCGAAGCGGCGGCCGGCGCCGGCGAACTGGGCGTACTGGTCGACGAGGAAGTAGCGGTCGTACAGCGTCTGCAGGCCGAGGTAGCCGAACTGCAGGTCGCGCTCGGACTTGAGCGCGCGGCCGAGCTTCGCCAGGTCGAACTTGCCGAGCTCGGGGTCGAGCAGCTCGGCGGCGATGCCGCGCTCGATGAACTGCGGGAAGTAGCTGGCGTAGCGCCCGGCCATCGCCGCCTGGCTCGCCTCTTCGCCCAGCACTTCCAGGCGGATGCCGTGCAGCAGGAGCCGCGCCGTGACGAAGCTATAGGCGGGGTCCTTTTCGATCAGCGACCGGGCGGCGAGCACCGCGGACTTGCGCACCTCCTCCATCGGCACGCCGTCGTACAGGTCGCGCAGCGTGGCCTCGAGGATGGCATCCGGCGACGCTTCGTTCAGCCCCTGGCAGGCCGCCTGCACCACCTCGTGCAGCGCCGCACGATCGAGCGGCTTGCGCTGGCCGTTCTCCACGACGTGGATGCCGGGCTCGGCCTTCTTCGCCGCCTTCTCCTGCGCCCGGGCCTTGGCGCGTTCCTCGCGATAGAGCACGTAGGCGCGCGCCACGTCGTGCTCGCCGGAGCGCATGAGGGCCAGCTCGACCTGGTCCTGGATGTCCTCTATATGGAAGGTGCCGCCCGCCGGCTGGCGGCGCATCAGCGCGCCGCACACCGCGTCGGTCAGGTGGCCGACCACCTCGCGGATGCGGGCCGACGCGGCGCCCTGGGCGCCGTTCACGGCGAGGAACGCCTTGGTCATCGCCACCGAGATCTTCCCCGGCTCGAAACCGACCACCGCGCCGTTGCGGCGAATGATCTTGTAATCCGAATAAGGGCTGCGCGTCCCCGCGTCAGCTTGCGTGAGAGCAACGCCGAAGCCGGGAGTGACTGGGGCGTTGTCCTGGGCGATCTGCATGGTGCTCTCCCGTGTTCCGTTGCGCTGTCCAGGAGCCGCCGACCACGCCGCTCCTCCCTAGGTACTACATCTAGTACCTACGCTGCCTTTTCTTCTACTTGTTGTGTTCAAGGTAGCAGACGGATTTTTTTTCCGCAAGCACGTGACACTAAATATTGTGCGCCTGTGCACACCATGGCCTAGATATAGGGGCGATTGCGGCGGCGCAGCACGACGACACCACAATATATGGTCGAACGCGACCTGCGGAAACTAGATTTAGTGGGTCGCCGCGAGCGCGGCGAGGACGCGCCGCCAGTCGAAAAACCGACCGGGGTCGGTCTTGCGGCCGGGCGCGATGTCCGAGTGCGCGGCGATGTCGCGCAACGGATGGCGCGCGCGCAGCGTGCGCACGAGCCGGATCAGTGCTTCGTACTGGACTTCGGCGAAGGGCGCGTCGTCCAGCCCCTCGAGCTCGACGCCGATCGAGAAGTCGTTGCAGCGCTCGCGCCCGCGCCAGCGCGAGACGCCGGCGTGCCAGGCGCGCCGGTCGGTCGGCACGAACTGGAGGAGGCCGCCGTCGCGGCGCACGAGGAAGTGCGACGAGACCTTGAGATGGCCAATCTCGCGGAAATACGGATGCGCGGCCGGGTCGAGGCCGTTGGTGAAGAAGCGCTCGATCGCATCGCCGCCGTACTCGCCCGGCGGCAGGCTGATCGAGTGCACGACGAGAAGCGTGGGCTCCTCGCCGCCGGGACGCTCATCCTGGTTCGGCGACTCGATGTACCGGCAGGGACTACCGAGAATCATCCTTGATGCCGAGGCGCTGCATGCGGTAGCGCAGCTGACGGAAGGTGATGCCGAGGAGCTTGGCCGCCGCCGTGCGGTTGAAGCCGGTCTTGCCGAGCGCATCCAGGATCGCCTTGCGCTCGATGTCGTCCAGGTAGTCGGGCAGCGCTCCGGCCGCGGCGTCGGCCGATGCCGGCGTCTCGGGAGCGTTATCGACGGCCGCATCGAGCTGCAGGTCCTTGGGCGTGATTTCCGCGCTCCCGGACAGCGCGAGCGCCCGCTCGAGGATGTTCTCCAGCTCGCGGATGTTGCCGGGGAAGTCATAGCGCTGGAGTTCCGCCACCGCCGGTGGCGTGAGCCGCGCCTCGCCGCCCAGGCGTTCGAGGATCGCGCCGGCGATGAGCGGGATGTCCTCGCGGCACTCCCGCAGCGGCGGCATCGCCAGCTGGATGACGTTCACCCGGTAGAAGAGGTCCTGGCGGAACTTGCCGGCGGCGACGAGCTGGGCGAGGTTCTGGTGCGTCGCGCAGATGATGCGCACGTCGACCGGGTCTTCCTGCGTGGCGCCGACCTTGCGGACGCGCTTCTCCTGGATCGCGCGCAGCAGCTTCACCTGCATCGGCAGCGGCAGGTCGGCCACCTCGTCGAGGAACAGGGTGCCGCCGTTCGCCGCCTGGAAGAATCCTTCGCGGTCCTCGGCCGCGCCGGTAAAGGCGCCCTTCTTGTAGCCGAAGAACTCGCTTTCCATCAGGTTCTCGGGGATCGCGCCGCAGTTCACCGGCACGAATGCCTTCTCCCGCCGCGCCCCGTGCTCGTGGATGAGCCGTGCGGCGAGCTCCTTGCCCGTGCCGGATTCGCCCGAGATGTAGACCGGCGCCTGGGTGCGGGCGAGCTTCGCGATCAGCGCCCGCACCTGCACGAGCGGCGCGCTTTCGCCGAGCAGGCGCTTGTCCTTCGGGGCGGCCTCGCCGCGCTCGGGCAGCGAGAGCGCCGAGCGCACGAGCGCCCGCAGCTGCTCGAGGCCGACGGGCTTCGAGACGTAGTCGAAGGCGCCCGCCTTCAGCGCCGCGACCGCGTTCTCCGCGCTGCCATAGGCGGTGATCACCGCGACCGGAACGTCGGCCGCCTGCACCGCGATATGGCGCACGAGGTCCAGCCCCTCGCCGTCGCCGAGGCGCATGTCGGTCAGGCAGAGGTCGAAGCGGTCGGCCTTCAGTCGTTCCTTCGCCTCGGCGAGGCTGCCGACCGTCTGGACGTCGAGCCCCATCCGCACCAGCGTCAGCTCCAGGAGCTCGCGGATATCCGGCTCGTCGTCCACGACCAGGACTTGCGCCGCGGCGCGCTCTCCCGCCTTGTCGCCCCTTCTCATGCCGCGCGGACCTCCCGGCAGAGGATGCGGAAGTGCGCGCCGCGGCTGTCGTTCACGTACTCGAGGGTCGCGCGGTTGGCGTCGCAGAGCTCGCGCGCGAGATAAAGGCCGAGCCCGGTGCCCTTCGCCTCGGTGGTGAAGAACGGCTCGAAGAGCTGCGCCTGCCGGCCGGGGGGCACGCCCGGGCCATTGTCGATGACCGAGAGCTCCACGCGGCCGGCGTAGCCGCGCAGCGCGATGCGCACCGCGCCCTGCTCCGGGCCCGCGTAGCGCGCGGCGTTGCGCAGCAGGTTCCACATCACCTGGCGCAGGTGCTCGCGGTCGAACTCGATCCACGCGTCGGAGGCCACGTCGACGGCGAACCGCTCCGGCGAGGCGGCTTCGTTCGCCACGAACTCGTCGAGGAACTCGCGCAGCCAGGGATGCAGCCGGATCGGATCGGCGTCGATGCGGTCGCGGCGGTTGAGCTGCAACACGTCGGAGACCAGTCGCTCGAGGCGCTGGGTGTTGTCATTGATGATGCGCGTCAGGCGCTCGCGGTCCTCCCCGCGCTTCTCCTCCTGCAGGAGCTCGGCGGCGTGACTGATGGCGGCGAGCGGGTTGCGGATCTCGTGCGCGATGTTGGCCGTCAGGCGGCCGAGGGCCGCGAGCTTGAGCTGCTGCGCCTGCTCCCGCGCCCGGCTGCGGTCCTCGACGAAGATGACGGTGTAGCCCTCCTCGGTGCCGGTCTCGAAGAGGCGCACGCCGACGTCGCGGCCGCGCACCGCAAGGTCCGCCGCCGCACCGTCCTCGCCGCCGCTCGCGCGCCAGTTGCGCCAGCGCTCGGCGAAGCCCGGCAGGAGCTCGTCGATGCGGCTGCCGACGAGCCGGTCGGTGCGCAGGAGGAGCTGCGCCTGCGGGTTGTGCTGCACCACGACCCCGGCCGTGTCGACCACCAGCACGCCGTCATGCATGTCGTGCAGGACGAGCTGGTTCACACGCTGCTGCGTGACGAGCGCCCGGCCGCGCAGGCGCGCGAGCCGCTCGTTCGCCGCCACGCGCTGCGCGAGCCAGCCGGTGATGCCGCTCGCGGCGAAGCAGCCCATGGCGAGCAGCCCCGGCTGGGCGAAGCTCGCCGGCGGCGCGTCGTGCGCGAGCACCCAGTAGGCCTGCTCGAGCAGCAACGCGATGGTGGCGAGGGCGGCATAGAGGAAGGACAGCCGCCGCGGCGCCACGATCGAGCCCGCCACGAGCGAGATGAGCAGCATGACGCCAAGGCCGCTGCGCATGCCGCCGCTCGAGTACATGAGGATGGTGATGGCGAAGACATCGAGGCAGACGTGCACCGAGAGCTGCAGGTTGAAGGCCTCGCGCACGCGCCGCAGCGGCACGTGCAGGAAGATGGCGCCGAAAAGGTACACCGCGCACGTGGCGCGAAAGAGGGCAAGGTCGTGCGAGCCGAGGTTGAGGGCGTCCGTGTAGACCACGGACAGCGCGAGGAACAGCGTCGCGACCGCGATGCGGTACAGGTTGAAGTAGCCGAGCGAGATCCAGAACGAGTCCGGCGTGCGCTCGGGCGGGCCGAGGAAGAGCTCCGGATAGCGTACCGACTGCATCAGCGCCCGGGCCCCAGCCGGGAATGCTCTTCGCTGCAGTAGATCGCGCCGCCGGCCTGGCGCGCCTCGCCGCGCGGCAGCAGCAGCCCGCAATGCGCACAGCGCACGAGCTCCTCGCTCGCCTTGGACGTTGCCGGGTTGCCGTGCTCCTGGCGGGCGGCGTTGCGCAGCGCGCGCTTGACGAGCCACACGCCGGCGAGCACCAGAAGGAGCAGGAGCAGAAGTTTCCCCACGGCTGATTATCATAGCCAAGATGAAAATCCTGGTCGCGATACCGGGAAAGCTGCAAACCGTGCGCATGAACCGCTTCGTGCCCGACGCGCTGGTGGCGCACGGCCACGATGTGCGCGTGGTGGATTACACGCCGACGTTGGTCGAGAAGCTGCGCCGCAAGCTCGGCGCGCGCGCGGCCGCCGACGTGGTGGCGCCGCGCCTCCTCGGCGCCGTCGAGGCGCATGCGCCGGACCTTTTTCTCACCCTGTACGGCGTCAATGTCGCCCCGAAGGTGCTGGCAGCGCTGAAGCAAAAGCGCGTCACGACCGTCAACTGGTGGCTGAACGACCCGTTCCAGTGGGAACGCGCCTCGAAGATCCTCGGCGCCTACGACTTTGCCTTCACCAACGCCAAGTACTCCGTCGACGCCTACGCGGCGGCGGGCCTGCGGCAGGTGCGTTTTCTACCGAGCGCCTGCGACGCCTCGGTACACCACCCGCTCGATGAGCCGATCGAGACCGACGTTTCGTTTGCCGGCGACTGGTCGCCGAATCGCGAGCACCTGGTTCGGCGCCTGGTCGAGGCGGGCGTCGATGTACGCGTCTATGGCCCGTGGCGCCGCAAGCTGAAAATGCCTTCGCCCATCCGCCTCACCCACGGCTTCTTCACGCCGGAACGCATGGTGCAGATCTTCGCCGCCTCGCGCGCCACGCTGAACATCCACACCTGGCGCGGGCGATTCGATTTCGGCCTGAACCCGCGCGTCTTCGAGGCCGGCGCGAGTGGCACGCCGCAACTCGTCGACTGGAAGCGCGAGCTCGACGAGATCTTCGGCCCCGCCGAGCGCGCCGGCATGCTCATCTACCGCAGCGACGAGGAGCTGATCGCGCTCGCGCGCTCCGTTTCAGCGCGAGCGGCGGAATTGAAGGCCGCCGCGCTCGCGGCCGCGCCGGCTTTCCAGCGGGATCACTCGTATCGCGCGCGGACGAAGGAGCTGTTGCGCGTGATTGGTGCTTGAAGAATTGGTCGGGGTGAGAGGATTTGAACCTCCGACACCTGCGTCCCGAACGCAGTACTCTACCAGGCTGAGCTACACCCCGAATTACGATTGGCGGGCTACGGAAAAGGACGCCAATTCTAGCAAAGAACGCTTGAATTCCGACTCCGGCAGCGGCGCGATCGCGGTTTTCGCGGCGTCCGCCTCGCGCTGCGCGGCTTGCCGGGCATAGTCGAGCGAGCCGCTCGCGCGGATCGCGTTCAGCACGGCGCCGAAATCCTCGCGTCCACCGCCCAGGATCGCGTGGCGGACGAGGTCGCTGTCGCCCGCCGACCCGGCGCGCATGGCATGGATGAGCGGCAGCGTCGGTTTTCCTTCCGCCAGGTCGTCGCCGAGGCTCTTGCCGATCGTCGATTCGTCCCCGGAGTAGTCGAGCACGTCGTCGATCAGCTGGAACGCCGTGCCGACGTGCGCCCCGTAGTCGGCGAGGCGCGCTTCCATGTCGGGCGCGCTGCGCGACAGCACGGCGCCGAGACGCGCGGCGGCCTCGAAGAGCTTCGCCGTCTTGCGCCGGATCACTTCCAGGTAGCGCCCCTCGTCGACGCCCGGGTCGTGGCTGCCCATGAGCTGCATCACCTCGCCGCCGGCGATGGTGTTCGTCGCGTCGGCGAGCACGCGCATGACCCGCATGTCGTCGACCTCGACCATCATCTGGAAGGCCCGCGAATAGAGGAAATCGCCCACCAGCACGGCAGCGGCATTGCCGAACGCCGCGTTGGCCGTCTCGTGGCCGCGCCGCAGCTTCGATTCGTCGACCACGTCGTCGTGCAGGAGGGTCGCCGTGTGGATGAACTCCACCACCGCCGCCAGCGTGAAGCGCGCGTCGTCCCGGTACCCCAACGCGGCGGAGGACAGCAGCAGCAGCGCCGGCCGCAGCCGCTTGCCGCCGGCCGCGACGAGATACTCGGCGACCTGGCGAACCAGGGGGACGTCCGAGTCGAGGCGCCTTGAAATGAGCTCGTCCACCCGCCGCATATCCTCGGCGATCGGCGCCAGCATGGACAGGAAAGTCATGATTCCCTTATAATTCTGGGTTCTCAGTGGTCAATTTTGCAGCGCAACGCCTAGGGTAACCCATGTACGCAGTGATCAAATCCGGCGGCAAGCAGTACCGCGTCGAGTCCGGCGCCACGCTCCGCCTCGAGGCGCTTTCCGCCGATGTCGGCGCCAACGTCTCGTTCGACCAGGTGCTTCTCGTCGGCAACGGCGACGCCGTCAAGGTCGGCGCGCCGCTCGTCTCCGGCGCGCTCGTCAAGGCCACCGTGGTCAGCCACGGCCGCGGCGAGAAAGTGAAGACCTTCAAGCTTCGCCGCCGCAAGCACTACACCAAGAACCAGGGCCACCGGCAGTCGTACACCGAGGTCCGCATCGACGACATCGTTCAGGGCTAACAGCAATGGCACACAAGAAAGCAGGCGGCAGCTCCAGAAACGGCCGCGACTCGCAGGCAAAGCGCCTCGGCGTCAAGGTCTACGGCGGCCAGCAGGTGACTGCGGGCGCGATCATCGTGCGCCAGCGCGGCACGCGCGTGCATCCCGGCGACAACGTGGGCATCGGCCGTGACCACACGCTGTATGCGCGCGTTGCCGGCCAGGTGAAGTTCTGCGTGCGCGGAGCCAACGGCAACCAGACTGTGGAGGTCATAGAGGGAAACTCGCCGGCTTAGCCGGTCCCCTCCCATAGAAAGCCCTATCGAAGTCGGATAGGGCTTTTTTATTTCCGCCCATGAAATTCATCGACGAAGCCAAGATCGAGGTCCACGCCGGCAAGGGCGGCGACGGTGCCGCGCACTTCCGGCGCGAGAAGTACGTGCCGCGCGGCGGCCCGGACGGCGGCGACGGCGGCCGCGGCGGCAGCATCTGGGCGCGCGCCGATCGCAACATCAACACGCTCGTCGAATACCGCTTCGCCCGCATCCACCGCGCGAAGGACGGCACGCGCGGCGCCGGCTCCAACTGCACCGGCGCGGCAGGCGCCGACCTCGATCTGCCGGTGCCGGTCGGCACCATCATCCGCGACGAGGAGACGGGTGACCTCGTGGCGGATCTCGCCAAGGACGGCGAGCGCATCGTGGTGGCGCGCGGCGGCCAGGGCGGCCTCGGCAACGTGCACTTCAAGTCGAGCGTGAACCGCGCGCCGCGCCAGTTCACGCGCGGCGAGCCCGGTGAAAGCCGCCGCCTCGCGCTCGAGCTGCGGGTGCTGGCCGACGTGGGCCTCCTCGGCTTGCCGAACGCCGGCAAGTCGAGCTTCATTCGCGCCGTGTCGAGCGCGCGCCCGAAAGTCGCCGACTACCCGTTCACGACCCTGAACCCCTCCCTCGGCGTGGTGCGCGTCGGCCACTCGAGCTTCGTCGTCGCCGACATCCCGGGCCTCATCAAAGGCGCCGCGGAAGGCGCGGGTCTAGGCCACCAGTTCCTGCGGCACCTGGCGCGCACCAAGCTGCTTTTGCACCTGATCGATCTCACGGACGAAGACCCGGCCCAGGGGGCGAAAGCCATTGCCGGCGAGCTGAAGAAGTACGACGCCACGCTCGCCCGCAAGCCACGCTGGCTGGTCTTCAATAAGATCGACGCGATGGACGATGCCGAGCAGCGGGCCGAGAAAATCGTGCGCGCGCTGCGCTGGAAGCGGCCCTGGTTCGCCATCTCCGCGCTCACGGGGCAAGGCACGGACACCGTGAGCAAGGCGATCGCGAAGGAGCTCTCGGCGTGAGCCTGAAGAACGCCAAGACGCTGGTCGTGAAGGTCGGCTCGTCGCTCGTCACGACGCAGGGACGCGGGCTCGACAGCGAAGCCATCGCCCGCTGGGCCGGGCAGATCGCGAAGCTCGTCGGCATGGGTCGGCGCGTGGTGCTCGTCTCGAGCGGCGCGATCGCGGAAGGCATGCAGCGCCTGGGCTGGACGCGCCGGCCGCAGACCATGCACGAGCTGCAGGCCGCGGCGGCGGTCGGGCAGATGGGGCTGGTCGAGTGCTACGAGTCGTGCTTCCGCAGCCACGGGCTGCACACCGCGCAGCTCCTCCTCACGCACGCCGACCTCGCCGATCGCCAGCGCTACCTCAACGCGCGCGCCACGCTGCGCACGTTGCTCGAGCTCGGCGTCATCCCAGTCATCAACGAGAACGACACCGTGGTCACCGACGAGATCAAGTTCGGCGACAACGACACGCTCGGCGCGCTCGTCACCAACCTGATCGAGGCCGATGCGCTCGTCATCCTCACCGACCAGGCCGGCTTCTTCGACGCCGATCCGCGCCGCCATCCGAATGCCCAGCTCGTGCGCGAGGCCGATGCACTGGATGCGAGCCTCGAAGCGATGGCCGGCGGCACCGGCAGCGCGATCGCCAAGGGCGGCATGCTCACCAAGATCCAGGCCGCGCGCCGGGCGGCGCGGAGCGGGGCGCACACCGTGATTGCCTCCGGAAAAGAAAAGGACGTGCTGGTGCGCCTGTCGGAAGGCGAGCGCATCGGCAGCCTGCTCACGGCGAAGACCGTGCCGCTCGCGGCGCGCAAGCAATGGCTCGCCGATCACCTCACCGTGGCGGCGAAGCTCAAGCTCGACGCGGGCGCCGCGCGCGCGCTGACACGCGACGGCAAGAGCCTGCTGCCGATCGGCGTCACGGAGGTGTCGGGCGAATTCGAGCGTGGCGAGGTGGTCGCCTGCCTCGACCCGGACGGCCGCGAGGTGGCGCGCGGCCTCGTGAATTACTCGGCGGGCGAGACGCGCCGCATCCTGCGGCGGCCGTCGGCGGAGATCGAGTCGATCCTCGGCTATATGGACGAGCCCGAGCTCATCCACCGGGATAATCTAGTCCTGCTCTAGCGCCCGTAGTTCGGCGAGAAGCCCTTCGCGAAGGGATGGCCGCCGTCCTGCAGGGCGCGGACGCCTTCGCCCGCGTCGCGGATCGCCACCTTCTGCGGGCAGAAGTATTCCTGGAAGAGCGCCATCTGCCAGCGCCGCGCGTGGCTCACCGGCTGCCAGCTCGTGCGGGCCGGCGCCCACGTGCCGTCGGACTGCCCGGTGGCGTAGATGCGATGCTGGGCGGCGGGACAGCGCAGGCCTTCGAAGCTCACGTTCTGCGCCCCGCTCGGGCTCTGCGCGACGAGGACGTAGCGCACGATGCCCTGCTGGTCGACGCTCAGGGTCGAGCCGTCGACGAAGAAATGGAAGCCCGCCGCGTCGGCCATCGGAAACTCGATCAGCTTGCCGCGCCGGGGAAAGGGTGGCGGCGTCACGGCCTCCTCCCGCGGCGCCTCGCGCAGCATGTTCTGCCGCTCCCAGTCGCTCACTTCGGGCGGCGTCGAGCACGCCGCGAGCGCGAGGAGAAAGACGAGCGCCCTCAATTGAGGTCTGCGGCGAGCGCGGCGCGCACGTCGGGGCCGAGCTGCGCGGTGGCGCTGTAGTGCGGATGGTCGACGCCGACGGTGATGGCGGCGCCCTGCCGCAGCGCCTGGCGCATCGCCGCGCTGAGCTCGAAACGCAGGAAGTGGACCGAGGAAGTCTTCTCTTCGTTCTCGCGATCGAGGTCCTCGTCGGCGATCGGCGCCACGCGCTCGTGGCCCGCGATCTGCACCCACACCCGGTCCTCGATGCCCTTCAGCCGCTCGAGCGCGCGCTTGCGCTCTTCCGCGTCGGGATACTCGATCAGCATCGTCGCCTTCCAGTTCGAGCCGTCCGGCACGAGCGGGTTGTAGGCGTCGAGCTCGTGCCGGATGCCGTCCTCCTCGAAGATGCGCTCGATGCGCAGCATCTCCTGCACCTGGTAGCGGATGGTGAGCTCGTCCTCGAAGAGCAGCGTCAGGTGCTCGCCGAGGTGCACCGTGCGGCGCTTCTTGTGCTCCATCACGCGCGCGCGGAACGCGTTGCGCTCGCGCGCGTACGCCTCGAGGCTCAGCAGGCTTTCTCTCTTAATCACTGAGGACGTCGAGCGCCTTCTGGAAGCGGTTGGCGTGGCTGCGCTCGGCCTTCGCCAGCGTCTCGAACCAGTCGGCGATCTCGCCGAAGCCTTCGTCGCGCGCCTGCTTCGCCATGCCCGGGTACATGTCGGTGTACTCGTGGGTCTCGCCGGCGACGGCGGCCTTGAGGTTGTCGCGCGTGCCGCCGATCGGCAGGCCGGTGGCCGGGTCGCCGCACTGCTCCAGCCACTCCAG
>DATMIG010000196.1:0-15788 GCA_035554335.1 Burkholderiales bacterium | reverse complement strand
CGGCGTGCCGGTGGGCGCGACGATGCCGGTCCAGCCGGTGACGACGACGCTCGGCAGGCCGGCCTCGTTCATGGTCGGGACTTCGGGTAGCGTGGAGAAGCGCGTCGGCTGCGCCACGGCGAGGGCGCGCAGCTTGCCGCTGCGCACATGCGGCACGAGCGCGGGGCCCATGCTGACCATCATGTCGACCTGACCGGAGATGAGGTCGGTGAGCGCCGGAGTCTCGCCCTTGTACGGCACGTGCAGGAAGTGCACGCCGGTGGCGGCAGCGAGGAGCTCCGCGGCGAGGTGGCTCTGGTTCCCCGGGCCGGCCGATCCGTATTTCACGCCCTCGGGTTTCGCGCGCGCGGCGGCGATCACGTCACGCAGGCTTTTGAACGGCGAGCCGGCCGGCACCACCATCACGAACACGATCGAGGTGGTCTGCGTCACCGGCACGAAGTCGCGCTGCACGTCGTAGGGCACCTTGGCATAGACGTGCTGGTTGATGGTCAGCGTGCTGGGCGAAGTCATGAGGAAGGTGTAGCCGTCGGGCGCCGCCCGCGCGCCGGCCTCGCCGGCGATCATGCCGTTGGCGCCGGGCCGGTTGTCGACGAGGAACGGCCGACCGAGCGACTCGCCGAGCTTCTGGCCGATGAGGCGCGCCGCGATGTCGATGCTGCCGCCGGCGGACTGCGACACGATGAAGCGGACCGGGCGCTGCGGCCACGCCTGTGCGCTTGCCTCGAGTGAAACGAAGGCGAGGAGGAGAAGAAGCGTTCTCATGCCGAGCGATACTATAGACGCATGAAGCGCCATGTCGTGACAGGAGAAGGCACGCCGGCCCCTATGGCCCATTACTGCCAGGGCGTGATGGCCGGGGACACGCTGTACGCCGCCGGGCAGATCGCCTCGGACTACAAGACCGGTGTGCCGCCGGAAGCGCGCCAGGACCCGGCATTTCCCTACTACGGCTCCGACATCCAGAAGCAGGCGCGCTACGTCCTGAAGAACCTGCGCGCCGTGTTCCAGGCCGAGGGCCTCGACTTCAAGGACGTGATCAAGTCGCAGGTGTTCCTCACCAACCTCGACGACTTCTACTATTTCGACCAGGTGTGGAAGGAAGTCTTCCCCTCGCCGCCGCCGCGCACCACCGTGCAGGTCAGCGGGCTGCTGGTGCCGGGTTGCAAAGTCGAGATCGACCTGTGGGGCTCGAAAGCGAAGAAGGAGACCATCACCGGCAAGAAAACGCCGACCCCGATGGCGCACTACTCGCAGGGCGTGATGCTCGGCGACACGCTCTACGCCGCGGGCCAGATCGCCTCCGATTACAAGACCGGCGTGCCGCCCGAGGCGCGCCAGGATGCCGCGTTCCCGTTCTACGGCTCCGACATCCAGAAGCAGGCGCGCTACGTCCTCGAGAACCTGAAGAGCGTGTTCGAGGCGGCCGGCCTGCAGCTCAGCGACGTGGTGAAGTCGCAGGTGTTCCTCACCGACCTCAACGACTTCTACCATTTCGACCAGGTGTGGAAGGAGTTCTTCCCCTCCCCGCCGCCACGGACCACGGTGCAGGTCAGCAGGCTCCTCGTTCCCGGTTGCAGGGTCGAAATCGATCTCTGGGGCTGCAAGTCACCGAAGAAGGTCATCACCGGCAAGAGCACGCCCGCGCCGATGGCGCATTACTGCCAGGGCATCCTCGTCGGCGAAACCCTTTACGCCGCCGGCCAGATCGCCTCGGACTACAAGACCGGCGTGCCGCCCGAAGCGCAGCAGGATCCCGCCTTTCCGTACTACGGCTCCAACATCCAGAAGCAGACACGCTACGTGCTGAACAACCTGCGCAGCGTGTTCCAGGCTGCCGGCTGCGACCTCAAGGACACGGCGAAGTCGCAGGTCTTCCTCACCGACCTCAACGACTTCTATTACTTCGACCAGGTGTGGAAGGAGTTCTTCCCTTCGCCGCCGCCGCGGACCACGGTGCAGGTGAGCGGCCTGCTCGTGCCCGGCTGCCGCGTCGAAATCGATCTCACCGCCGTTCTGCCCTAGGAACCACTCATGCCACATGCCCCCGCGAAGGACGGCACCCGCCTCTATTACGAGGAAACCGGCAGCGGCACGCCGGTCATCTTCGTCCACGAATTCGCCGGAGACCATCGCGCGTGGGAAACGCAGATGCGCTTCTTCGGCCGCTACTTCCGCTGCGTCGCCTTCAACGCCCGCGGCTTCCCGCCCTCCGACGTGCCCGAGGACGGCTCGAAGTATTCGCAGGCTCACGCTCGCGACGACATCATCGCGGTGCTCGATCACCTCAAGCTCGACCGCGCGCACATCGTCGGCCTGTCGATGGGCGGCTTCGCCACGCTGCACGTCGGCATCCAGTATCCGCAGCGCGCCCGCTCGCTCGTCGTCGCCGGCTGCGGCTACGGCGCCGAGCCCGACAAGAAGGAGAAGTTCCAGGCGGAATGCGAAGCGGCCGCCGCCTCGTTCGAAGCCGATTGGGGCAGCGCCGCGAAGAAGTACGCGCTCGGCCCGACGCGCGTGCAACTGCAGAACAAGGACCGCCGCGGCTGGGAGGAATTCAACCAGCAGCTCGGCGAGCACTCGGCGAAAGGCCAGGCGCTCACCATGCGCGGCGTGCAGATGAAGCGGCCCTCGCTCTACGAGCTGGTGGACGACATGAAGAAGATCGAGGTGCCGACGCTGGTCGTCACCGGCGACGAGGACGACCCCTGCCTCGAGCCGGGCCTTCTCATGAAGCGCACCATCCCGACCGCGGGCCTGGTCGTCATTCCCTGGTCCGGCCATACCATCAACCTCGAGGAGCCGGACGCCTTCAATCGCGCCGTGCTCGAGTTCTTCCTGCGCGTGGACGCGGGCAAGGGCGGCAAGCGCGACCCGCGGTCCATCGGCTCCGGGCTGCTCGGCTTCACGAAGAAATGATCCTCGTCACCGGCGGCGCGGGCTTCGTCGGCCTGAACGTCGTCGAGCAGCTGCGCGCGCGCGGCGATGAGGTGCGCGTCGCCGATCTCGACCGGCCGGCGATCGACGTGCCGTACGTCCGCGCAGACGTGGCGCAGCCGCCGGACGGCATGTTCGCCGGCGTGAAGCGGGTCATCCACCTCGCCGCCATCACTGCCGACCCGGCACGCGATGCACGCGACCCTGCCCTCATCGCCGAAGTGAATCTGCTCGGCACCATCCGCATGCTCGAAGCGGCGCGGCGCCACGGTGTCGAGCGCTTCGTCTACGCGAGCACCGGCGCGCTGTACGGCAACGCCGGCGTCGGCGTCGACCATCCGCTCGACGAGGAAGGCGACCGGCCGGTGCCGGAGACGATGTACGGCATCACCAAATATGCCGCCGAGCGCGCCTGCCTGAGATTGGGTTCGTTATGGAACCTCGACGTGCGCATCGGCCGCCTGGGAACCGCCTTCGGCCGCTGGGAGCACGCCACGAGCGCGCGCACCGTGATTTCGCCGCCGACGCAGATCGCGGCGCTCGCGCGGCGCGGGGAGGACGCGGTGTTTTTCAGGCTCGGCGCCACGGACTACATCTATGCGCCCGATCTCGCCGCCGCCATCATCGCGGTGATGGACGCCAAGGCGCCGAAGCACCGCCTGTATCATCTGTCCACCGGCGCCGCATGGTCACTTCCCGCATGGTGCGAGCTCCTGCAGCAGCGCTTTCCGCGATTCCGCTGGCGCGAGTCGACGCAGGAAGCCGAGTGCAACGTCATGCCGCTGACGCGGATCACCCGTACCCGTTTTTCCAACCGACGGCTCGTGGAAGACCTCGGTTGGCGCCCGCGTTTCGACCTCGCGCAGGCGCGCGACGACTTCCTCGACTGGATGGACAAGCATGAAAGTTGACTGGCCACGCAACGACTACTCGCGGGTGCCGTTCCACCTGCACCACGACCCCGAGGTGTACGAGCTCGAGATGGAGCGCATCTTCCGCGGGCCGACGTGGAACTATCTCTGTCTCGAGGCGGAGCTGCCGAAGCCGCACGATTTCCGCACCACCTGGGTCGGCGACACCCCGGTCGTTGTTTCCAGGGATAAACAAGGGGCGTTGCACGCGTTCGTGAACCGCTGCTCGCATCGCGGCGCGATGATCGTGCGCGAGCTGCGCGGCAACGCCGAGCGGCTGGTGTGCCTGTACCACCGCTGGTGCTACTCGAACGCGGGCGAGCTCACGGGGCTGCCGTTCCGCCAGGGCCTGCGCGGCGAAGGCGGCATGCCGAAGGACTTCGACATGAAGGCCGTCTCGCCCCGGCGCCTGCGCGTGCAGAGCATGAACGGCGTCGTGTTCGGCACGTTCTCCGACCAGACCGAGCCGCTCGAGCAATACCTCGGCGCGTTCGGCACCGGCATGGTGAAGCGCTTCTTCCACAAGCCGGTCAGGATCCTCGGCTACTCGCGCCAGCGCATCCAGGGCAACTGGAAGCTCTACGCCGAGAACCTGCGCGACACCTATCACGCCAGCCTGCTGCACGAGTTCTTCGTCACCTATGGCGTCGACCGCGCGACGCAAAAGGGCGGCGTGAAGATGGACGAGCGCCATCGCCACAACATGAACCACGCGTATGCGGCGAGCGATTCCCAGGAAGACGCGCTCAAGGCCTATGCCGACACCGCCGCGCGCCTGGATCGCATGCGCCTGCGCGACACCAAGCTCCTGCAATTCAAGAACGAGTACGCGGACGGCATGAACCTCGCGGCGCCGACGATCTTCCCGAACGCGCTGCTGATCCAGATCAACAACACCATCGGCACGCGCCAGATCCGGCCCAAGAGCGTCGACTCGCATGAAGTATTCCAGACCCTCTTCTGCTACGAGGACGACGACGAGGCGATGGTGCGGCATCGCCTGCTCTCGGCGAACCTGGTCGGCCCGGCCGGCTTCGTCAGCATGGAGGACGGCGAGGCGATCGAGGTGGTGCAGAAGGCAACGCAGAGTGGCCAGGACGCCTACGCCGTGATCGAGATGGGCGGGCGCGGCGCGGTGAAGGACGAGACGCACCGCGTCACCGAGTCGCCGATCCGCGGCTTCTGGTCCTACTGGGCGGAGCTGATGGGCGTCGAAGCTCCCGGAGGCATCCGGTGAACCACTGGTACTCGCTCATGGCCGAGTACGGCATGGCGCTCGACGAGGACCGCCTCGAGGACTGGGTGGAGCTCTTCGACGAAGCCTGCGACTACCGCGTGACGACGCGCGAGAACGTCGAGCAGGGGCTGCCCAACATCCTCATGTGGTGCGACAACAAGAACATGCTGCGCGACCGCGTCGAGTCTTACCGCAACGTGAACGAGTACAACCTGCACTACGACCGCCACGTCATCGGCCCGCTCAGGATGCTCGGCGACAGCACCTTCGAGGCGAGCTACAGCCTGTTCCAGACCGATCTGGAAGGCAACTCGCGCCTCTTCAGCGTCGGCCGCTACCGCGTCGAGGCGGTGATGAAGGACGGCAGCCCGCGCATCAAGACGATGCTGGTCGTGGCCGACACAGGGACCATCCCGTCCCTGCTGGCCACCCCAATTTAAATAGGGACGGACCCTAATTATTTTTTAATTAGGGTCCGTCCCTAATTTCCAGCTATTTGATCGGCTTCGTAAAGGGGAAGACGTGCGTCACGCCGAGGATGTCGGTGATGAGCAGCACGATGAAGACGATCAGCAGCGCTCCGATCAGCGCGCCCGCGGCGTCGCCGCCGGCCGGCAGGTTGTCGATCTTCGCGGCGAGCTGGCCGGCTTCGTCGTCGGTCAGCGTCGCGACTCGCGCCTTCGCGTCGGCAGGGTTCACGCCCATCGACTCGAGCTGCGCGCGCACGTCGCTTCTGTTCAGAAAGCTGGTTACGCGCTCCTTGGCCGGACTGGCGACCACGCTGTCGGTGGGCAGCATGCCGGCCTGCGCGGACAGCGGCAGGCCCATGCCGGTGAGCGAGACGATGAGGAGGACGGAGATGAGACGGCGCATGGTGCGGTCCTTTCTTGGGTTTGGAGCGCGCCACCCTAGCACTGCGTTGTGACGCGCATCTACCGCTCAGACGGCGTTGTAACCGCCGTCGACCAGCAAATTCGAACCTGTCATGAAGCTGGAGGCGTCCGAGGCGAGGAATACGGCCGCCGCCGCGATCTCCTCGGGATAGCCGAGGCGGTTCATCAGGTGCTTGGGCCCGAGCACGTCGCGCGCCTTCTGCATCTCGCCGAAGCGCAGGATCATGCGGTCGGTCTCGATGGCGCCCGGCGAGAGCGTGTTCACCCGGATGCCCTGCCCGGCATGGTCGGAGGCCATCGCCTTCGCCATCGTGATGAGCGCGCCCTTTGTCGCGCAATACGCGACCCGGCCCGGCGTGCCGACGGTGCCGAGCTGCGACGCGACGTGGATGATCGAGCCGCCGCCCGCCTTCGCCATGTGCGGGATCGCCCAGCGGCTCATGAGATAGGCGCCGGCCACGTTCACGCCGAAGACGCGGTTCCATGCCGGGAGGTCGATGTCGGTCACCGTCGCGTTCGGATCGCGCATCGCGGCCGCATTGACCAGCACGTGCAGGCCGCCGAAGGTCTTCGCCGCCTGGTCGACCGCGCTGCGCGTCTCGGCTTCCGACGAGACGTCGCAGCGCAGCGGCAGGTAGTCGCGGCTGATCTTGTCGACGGCGAGATCGACGCAAGCCACCTGCGCGCCCGCCTCCTTGAATGCCTTGGCGATCGCGCCGCCGATGCCGCCCGCGGCGCCGGTGACGATGGCGCCCTTGCCCTTCAGAGAGAATTTATCCATTAGCGTCTGCCCAGGTAAGCTTCTTTGACACGCGGGTCCTGCTTCAGCGCCTCGCACGTTCCCGAGGCGATGACGCTGCCCGTCTGCAATACGTAGCCGCGGCTCGCGGTTTCGAGCGCGTAGCGCGCGTTCTGCTCCACCAGCAGCACGCTGGTGCCGGCGGCATTGGCGGCGCGGATGCTCTTGAAGATCTCCTGCACCACGAGCGGCGCGAGGCCGAGCGAAGGCTCGTCCATGCACAGCAGCTTCGGCTCCGACATGAGCGCGCGGCCGAAGGCGAGCATCTGCTGCTCGCCGCCCGACAGCGTGCCGGCCGGCTGCAACTCGCGCTCGCGCAGCCGCGGAAACATCTGCATCGCGCGCTCGATCAGCTCGCCGACCTTGCCCTTGTCGCCGCGGTACTTGAACCCGCCCATCTCCAGGTTCTCGCGCACCGTGAGCGCCGGGAATACGCGCCGGCCCTCCGGCACCAGCGCGATGCCGGCGAGCGTGCGCTTGTGCGCCGGCATCCTCGACACATCGCGGCCCTCGAACAGGATCCTTCCCTTGCGCGGCAGCATCGCGCCCGCCACGCCGCGCAGCGTGGTGCTCTTGCCCGCGCCGTTCGAGCCGATCAGCGCGACGATCTCGCCCTCCTGCACCTCGAAGCTGATCCCTCTGCACGCAGGGACTTCGCCATAGGCGAGGTCGATGCCTTCCACCTCAAGCAGCAAACTCGCCTCCCAGGTAGGCCTCGATGACGCGCCCGTTCGCCTGCACCTCGCGCGGCGTGCCCTCGAAGAGCGGCTCGCCATGGTCGAGCACGAAGACGCGCTCGGCGACGTTCATGACGAGGTCCATGTTGTGCTCGACCACGAGCAGCGTGGTGCCGCGCTTCGCGATGTCCACCAATCGCTGCAGGAGGAACTCGACCTCGGCCGGGTTCAGTCCCGCCGCCGGCTCGTCGAGCATGAAGAGCTTCGGCCGCGTGGCGAGCGCCCGCGCGATCTCGAGCATGCGCTGCTGTCCGTACGGCAGCGCGCCCGCCCGGTCGCCGGCGCGAGCGCCGAGGCCGACGAAATCCAACAACTCGCGGGCCTCCTCGCGGAAGCGGCCGGTGTCGCCGACGACGAGGTACTTCCAGAACGGCGTGTCCTGGTGGATGTGGAATCCGGCCATCACGTTCTCGAGCAGCGAGAGCTGCTTGAAGAGGCGGATCTTCTGGAAGGTGCGCGCGATGCCGAGGCGCACGCGCGCGTACGCCGGCAATCCCGCCAGCTCGGTGCCCGCGAAGCTGAGCGTGCCGGCATCCGGCTGGTACACGCCCGACAGCAGGTTCAGCATCGTCGACTTGCCGGCGCCGTTCGGGCCGATCAGCGCGCACACCGACTTCTCCGGCACCGAAAGCGAGACGTTGCGCACCGCGCGCACGCCGCCGAAGCTCTTGCTGATGTTATTTGCGCTTAACAAGCTGGACGATGCCGCCGGGCATGAAGAGGACGACGAGGGTCAGCGCGATGCCGTAGATCATGAGGCGCAGCTCGCCGAAGCCGCGCAGGAGCTCCGGCAGGAAGGTGAGCACCACGGCGCCCACCACCGGGCCGATCATCGTCCCCATGCCGCCGACGATGACCATCGCCAGCATGGTGAACGACTCGATGATGTTGAACGCGTCGGGCACCAGCGTGCCGACGAAGCCCGGATAGAAGATTCCCGCCAGCGCCGCGACGCCCGCGCCGATGCTGAAGGCGAACGCCTTCCACACGTAGCTGCGCACGCCGAGCGACGCGGCCGAGACTTCGTCCTCGCGGATCGCGCGCAGCGTGTCGCCCACCGGCGAGCGCACCAGGTTGTCCATCAGCCAGTAGACGAGCACGCCGATGCCGGCGATGAGATAGAAGAGCCCCACCGTGCTGCCGACCGGGGGCAGGATGCCGTAGATGCCGCGCACGCCCTCGGTCACCTTCTCCCAGTTGACGAGCACCTGGTAGGTGATGACGGCAAAGCCGAGCGAGGCGATCGCGAGGTAGTGGCCGCGCAAGCGGACCGCGAAGGCGGCGAGCGCGAGCCCGACCACGCCGGCGAACGCCACCGCGGCGAGCGACGCAAGCCAGAAGTTCCAGTGATACGTCTTGACGAGGATCGTGCTGACGTAGGCGCCGATGCCGAAGAATGCCGACTGCCCGAGGTTGAGCTGCCCGGTGTAGCCCATCACGAGGTTGAGCGACAGCGCGAGGAGCACGTTCATCGCGCAGATCACCAGGATGCCGCGCCAGTAGGGCGTATGCAGCAGCCAGGGCGCGGCAGCGACCAGCGCGATGCCGATGGCGAAGTACGCGGCGCGCCTCAGACGTTCTCCTCCTTGCGCTCGGCGATGATGCCCGTGGGACGCACCACCAGCATCGCGAGGAGCAGCACGAACACCACCAGGTCGATCAGGCCGGCGCCGAAGTACTGCACGGTGAAGGCCTCGATGACGCCGACCAGGATGCCGGCGATGATCGTGCCCTGCATGTTGCCGAAGCCGCCGATGATGACGATGGCGAACGCCTTCACCACCACCGACGCGCCCGCGAACGGCGTCAGCACGAGCACCGGACCGAGCAGCGCGCCCGCCATGCCGGCCAGCGCCGAGGCGATCACGATCGTGAGACCAATCAGCAGCCCGGGATTGATGCCCATCAGGCCGGCGGTCTCGCGGTCCTGCGCCACCGCGCGCAACGCCTTGCCCCAGAACGAGAAGCGCATGAACGCATAGAGGGCGCCGATCGAGAGCGCCGACACGACGATCACCAGCACGCTCTGTCCGGTGAAGAAAATACGCCCGAGGCGGAACGTATGCTGGCTGAACGGCGAGTCGAACTGGTACGGGATCGGCCCGAACAGCGCGAGCTGGGCGTTTTCCAGCAGGACGGATACGCCGATCGTGGCGATCAGCGGCCGCAGCTCATCTCCCCGCTCTCGCAACGGCGCGAACACCGCCGCGTTGATCGCGAGGCCGAGCAGCGCCCCCACGCCCAGCGCGACGACCAGCGAGGCGAGATAGCCGCCCGCATCCGGCAGGCCGAGTGCCTTGGTCGCGAAGCGCGTGACGGTGAAGAAGGCCGCAAAGGCGCCGACCGTGACGAAGTCGGCGTGCGCGAAGTTGATCTGGTTCAGCACGCCGTAGATCAGCGTCAGCCCCAGCGCCACCATGACATACAGGCAGCCGAGGTACACGCCGTTCACCGTCTGCTGGACGACGAGGACCGCTACGTCACTCATGGGAATGAGTCGCCCCGCTCATTTTCCAACATGCGCGGGGGCGACAGCCTAGGCCGTTACTGCTGCCAGTTGATGCCCTTCCAGGAGAGATCCTTCTGCGTCTCCACGAAGTGCACGACGGACAGATCGGAGTTCTGGCCCTTCTGGTCGAAGGTGATCTTGCCGGTGGTCACTTCCACGTTCTTGAACTTGGAGAACTGCGAGCGGATGCCCTCCGAGTCGTGCGCGCCGCGCTTCACAGCCTCGGCCACCAGCATGATCGTGTCGTAGGCGTGAGCGTTGATGTGCGACGGCGTGCGGTCGGCGCCGTACTTCGCCTTGAACGCCTTGACGAAGTCCTGCACCATCTTGCGGTTCTCGCCCGGGTCGAACTGGACGATGCGCACGTAGCCCTGCGACGCCTGGCCGGCCTTCTGGTCGAAGCCCCACGGCAGCCAGATCGAGCCCATCTGCACGGCCTTGCCGCCGCCGCCCTTGACCACGCCGGCCTGCGCGAGCGCCTGCGCGAGGCGCACCGTCTGCCCTTCGAGCGCGAATGTGGGCAGCACGTCCACCTGGCCGAGCGAGGCGATGCGCGTGGCGATGGCGGTGAAGTCGTTCACGTCGCGGCCGAAGTCGATCACTGCGAGCACCTTGCCGCCGGCAGCCTCGAACGGCTTCTTGAAGCCCTCGGCGTTGTCGACGCCGGCGTTGGTCTTCTCGTGCAGCACGACCGCGGTCTTGGCCTTCAGGTGGCCGAGCGCGACCTTGACGAGCGGCGCGCTCTGCTGCTCGGCGTTGGGGAAGATGCGGAAGACATATTTGTAGCCGCTCTCCGTCAGCTTCATCGTCACCGAGCCGGCGTTGAGCTGCACGACCTTGTTCTGCTCGAGGATCGGCGCGATGGCGAGCGACGCATCCGAGCACTCCTCGCCGATCACGATGTGCGGCTTGAACTGCTCGAGCACGCGCTTCACCGTGTTCGTGGCCTGCAGCGGGCTGCATGCCGAGTCCTCGTACTGCACCTGCAGCTTGTAGCCGTTGACCGTGCCCTTCAGCTGCTCGAGCGCGAGCTCCATGCCTTCCTTGTCCTGGACGCCGAAATACGAGCCGGGACCGGAGATCGGCATGAGCACGCCGATGCGGATGACCTTGTCCTGGGCCGCTGCGGCGAGCGAAAACGCGGCCGCCGCGAGCGCCGCCATGATTTTGAGTTTCATCGTTCCTCCTCCTCGTGGGCGATGCGGAAAATGTACCATCTTCCGCATGGATCTCGGACTGAAAGACAAGCTCGTTCTCATCACGGGCGGCTCAAAGGGCATCGGTTTCGCAGCCGCGCGGGCTTTCGTCGCCGAAGGCGCCCGCGTGGCGATCAACTCGCGCTCGCGGGAAAACCTGGACAAGGCGTGCGCCGGCTGCCCCGGCATCGAAGGATTCGCCGCCGACCTGACCCTGCCGCGCGCGGCGGCGCAGCTGGTGGAAGCCGTCGAGCGCCGGCTGGGGGAGATCGAGGTGCTCGTCAACTGCGCGGGTGCAGCAAAGCGCGTCGGGCCGGACGATCTCACGCCGGAGGCGTGGCGCGCCTCGATGGACGCCAAGTACTTCAGCTACATCCACGTCATCGATCCGCTGATCAAGAAAATGGCCGCGCGCGGCCACGGCGCGATCGTCAACGTCATCGGCTCCGGCGGCAAGGTGGCGACGGCGACGCACATCAGCGGCGGCGCGGCGAACGCGGCGCTGATGCTCGCCACCGCGGGCCTCGCGAATGCCTACGCCGGCAAGGGCGTGCGGGTGATCGGCATCAACCCCGGGCCGACGAAAACCGAGCGCGTCGCCGCCTCGCTCACCGCCGACGCGAAGCGCGAGCGGATCACCGAGGACGAGGCGCTGAAGCGCATCGTGCAGAAGATCCCGATGCAGCGCATGCCCGAGCCGCACGAGATCGCCGACATCATCGTCTTCGCGGCGTCCGAGCGCGCGACGTTCCTGACCGGCGCGATTTTGAGCGCCGACGCGGCGACCACTCCGACGGTGGTCTGACGCGCGCCGCCTTCTCCAGGCCGGCGAACCACTTCAGCCACCGATCCGCCTCAGCGCCGGCGAGCGAGCGGAATTTCGCTTCCAGCTCCGCGTCGCTCATCGCCTGGCGCAGCTCGGCGCGCTTCACGCGGCCGTCCGCTTCGACGATGCAGGCCGCCTTGTCCAGCGTTTCGTCCCGCCGGATGGTCACGCGCTTGCGCCATTCGCGGGTCGCCGCGACCGCCGCATCGGTGAACTGCTCGACGCCGGCCGCGCCATATAGGAAGGCCACGGCGGCGCAGTGCTGCGCGGAGAGGCGCGCCTCGATGCCGTCGCGCGGGTCCGGCCGGTCGCCTCGCTCGATGGCGAGCGGATGCAGCGCGAGGGTCACCTTCTCCGGCGTTCCGGCCGGGCGCAGCGCAAGGCAGGCATCGATCAGCGAATGCAGCACCACGCCGGACGGGTACGGCTTATAGGCGACGCGCTCGATCTCCCAGCCCCGCTCGAGCGCCGCCCAATCGCTGCCGCCGCCGAAGACGTTCACGAACCCGCGCAGCCCCTCGATCGGCTCGGCCGGCGCGCGCACGCCGCGCTCCGCGAGGAAGGCCGCCGCGATGCCGTTGCGCGCGGCAAAGCCGGGATTCAATCCCGCGCCGCCGCTTCCCAGCATCTCCACCAGGCCGCTCGCCTGCGTGGCGGCGAGCGCAAGCGCGCAATGGGTTTGCGTTTCGCTCAAACCGATCACCTTCGCCGCAGCCGCCGCGGCGCCAAACACGCCGCACGTGCTCGTGATGTGCCAACCATGCGTGTAATGCCCCGGCATCACCACGTTGGCGAGACGGCAGGCGACTTCGACACCGAGCACGTACGCGTGCAGCATCTCGCGGCCGCAGAACGCCCGCTGCTCGGCGAGCGCGAAGAGCGCCCCGCCGATCGGCGGGCCCGGGTGCAGCACCGTCGGGAGATGCGTATCGTCGAAATCGAGCGCGTTCGCCGCGGCGGCGAGCATGACCGCGCGGTCGCCGGCCGCCTGTTTCGCGATGGGCTCGCGAATGCCGGCGAGGATGCAGCCGGCAACATTCACCAGGGAACGCCCGGCTTCCCTCCGCACGTTCGGCGGCAGGGCGGGCCACTTCGAGCGCGCGATGAAGCGCGCCAGCCCGGCCGTCACTCCGCCTTGATGTTGGCGGCCTTGACGACCGGCGCCCACTTGGCCATCTCCTTTTGCATGAAGGTGGCGAAGGCCTCCGGCGTGCCGCGCATCGGCTCGGCGCCCTGCGCTTGCAGGCGCTCGGTGACTTCCCTCGTGTCGAGCACCTGCCCCACCGCGCGGTTCAGCTTCTCGACTACCGGGCGCGGCGTGCCGGCCGGCGCGAGGAGCCCATACCAGAGCGAGACGTTGACCTGCGGATAGCCGAGCTCGGCGAAGGTCGGCACGTCGGGGAGCAGGCGATTGCGCTCGGTGCTCGCCGCGGCGAGGACGCGGAGCTTCCCGCTGCGCACGTGTGCGATGAGCGACGGGGCGGCGTCGAACATGATCTGCACGCGGCCGCCGACGAGGTCGGACACCGCGGGACCGCTGCCCTTATAGGGAACGTGCACGATGGGTGCGCCGGTCACGCTCTTGAACAGCTCCGCCGCCATGTGCGGCGCGCCGCCGTTGCCCGAGGAGGCGAAGTTCACCGAATGGGTCTTGGCGTAGGCGATGAGCTCCTTCACGTCTTTCGCCGGTAGGTCGGCGTTCACCGCCATGATGAGCGGCAGGAGCGCGAGCCCGGAGACCGGCGCGAAGTCCTTCACCGGGTCGTAGGGCAAATGGGCGAAGAGGTGCGGTCCGATGCCGTGCGTGGTGATGGAGTTCTGCAGCAGCGTATAGCCGTCGGCCGGCGCCTTCGCCACCGCGTCGGCGGCGATGGTGCCGCTCGCGCCCGCCTTGTTCTCGACCACCACCGGCTGCCCGAGTGAGTCGGAGAGCTTGCCGCCGACGAGGCGCGCGATGAAGTCGGCCGCGCCGCCGGGCGGCACGGTGACGACGAGCCGGATGGGCCGGGAAGGAAAGTCGTACTGGGCGAAGGCGCTCGAGCAGAAAAAAAGCAGGGCGAGAAGGAAGCGCATGGCGCGGACTATACGTGTCGTTTGGCGAATTCGGCGAGGACGCCGGCGAACCGCTCGGGCTCCTGGTACATGACGAAATCGGTCGCGCCCTCGAGCACGCGCTGCTCCGCATCCGGGAAAAGCTTCCGTGCACGCTCGAACATGAAGAAGATGCGGTCCTTCGTTCCGCCGAGGAGCAGCGTCGGCACCGGCAGCCGGCGCGGCACGGCGGCGTCGTGCCGCCAGATGGCGCGATAGGCCGGGGCGAAGTCGTCGCCCGCGGCGACGTAGCCGCGGATCGAGAGCATGGCGAGGCGCGGGTCCATCCACGGGTATTCGCCTTTTATGCGATCCCAGATCGCCTTCAGGTGCGAGCCGTCCTCCTGCGGCGGGTACGGCGCCGAGCGGTTCGCCAGTCGCTCCGCGCGTTCCTCGGTGGTGTACGCGGGATAGCCATAGAGCATGAGGCAGTGCGCTCGCTCGGGCTTGGCGAGCGCCGCTTGAAGGGCAAACACGGAGCCGGTAGCGCGGCCGAACAGCATCACCTTTTTTGCGCCGAGCGCGTCGGCGCAGGCCCAGACCCCGTCCACGTAGTCCCGCACTTCCCAGACATGGGGCGCGGGCGACGAGCCGCCATGGCCGGGCGTGTCGAGCGCGAACGGCCGGCACCACGGGGTGAGATGCGGCAGCAAGCGTTCGAACGTCTCGGATGAAAGCGGCGACTGGTGCAGGAGCAGCAGCACCGGGAGGTTCGAAGGCGCCTCCGCGGTTCGAAAATGCACCTGCCCCCACGGCATGTTCAAGTACCCTTTGGTCATGAACCGATTCTTTCTGCTCCTCCTCGCGTTTTCCAGTCCCCTTTTCGCGCAAGGCGACTGGCCAGCGAAACCGGTGACGCTGATCAATCCGTTCGCGGCCGCCTCGGCGGTCGACGTGGTGACGCGCCTCGTCGCCCAGCAGCTCACGCACAACACCGGGAAGTCCTTCCTGGTCGAGAACCGCACCGGCGCTTCCGGGAACATCGGCACGGAAGCGGCGGCGAAGGCGCGGCCCGACGGCTACACGTTCCTCGTCGGCTCGCCGGGCAGCATGGCGATCAACCCGTACCTCTTCAAGAAGCTGCCGTACGACGCGGAGAAGGATTTCGTCGCGGTGACGACGCTCGCCGCGTTTCCGCAGGTGCTGATCGTCAATCCGAAGGTGCCGGCGCATAATCTGCCGGAGCTCATCAGCTGGGTGAAGGCGAATCCCGGCAAGACCAATCACGCTTCCTCGGGCACCGGCAGCACCGCGCACCTCGTGATGGAGCTCATCAAGGCCGATGCCGGCCTGCAGATCACGCACGTGCCCTTCCGCGGCGGCTCGCCGGCGACGCAGGCCGTGATCGCCGGCGACGTGCAGATGGCGGTGGAAGGCCTGCCCTCGCTGCCGGCGTTCATCAAGGCCGGCACGGTGCGGCCGATCGCGGTGACCTCCCTGCATCGGGCGCCCTCGCTGCCCAACGTCCAGGCGGTATCCGAGACGATCAAGGACTTCGACGCGGCGGCGTGGATCATCCTCTTCGCGCCGGCCGCCACGCCGCCGGCGATCGTCGAGCGCATGTCGCAGGAAGTCGGCAAGGCGCTCGCCGCGCCGGAAGTGAAGGCGAAGCTCGCCGACATGGGCGCGACCGGCGTCGGCGGCACGCCGGC
>DATMIG010000195.1:0-19793 GCA_035554335.1 Burkholderiales bacterium | reverse complement strand
AAAACCCGCGCAACGTCGGTTCCTTCGACAAGGGCGACGAGACCGTGGGCACCGGCATGGTGGGCGCGCCGGCCTGCGGCGACGTGATGAAGCTGCAGATCAAGGTCGACCCGAGGACGGGCGTCATCGAAGATGCGCGCTTCAAGACCTACGGCTGCGGCTCGGCGATTGCGTCCAGCTCGCTCGTGACCGAGTGGGTGAAGGGCAAGACGCTGGACGAGGCTACCACCATCAAGAACACGCAGATTGCGCAGGAGCTCTCGCTCCCGCCGGTCAAGATCCACTGCTCGATCCTCGCCGAGGACGCCATCAAGGCGGCGGTCGAGGACTACAAGAAAAAGCACGGCACGCAGGAGGAAAAAAAGGTCGCATGATCACGCTGACGCAAAACGCGGCAAAGCACGTCCAGTCCTATATCGCCAAGCGCGGCAAAGGCGTGGGGCTGCGCGTGGGCGTGCGCACCTCCGGCTGCTCCGGCATGGCGTACAAGCTCGAGTTCGCCGACAGCCTGAACCCCGAGGACCTCTCGTTCGAGAGCCACGGGGTGAAGGTGATCGTGGACCCGAAGAGCCTGCCGTACCTGCAGGGCACCGAGCTCGACTACACGCGCGAAGGCTTGAACGAAGGCTTCAAGTTCCGCAACCCCAATGTCAAAGACGAATGCGGCTGCGGGGAAAGCTTTAACGTCTAGCGGCAACCATTTCGAGCTTTTCGGCTTAACTCCCGCCTTCTCGCTGGACGCCGAAGCACTCGAGACGGCGTACCGCGAGATCCAGTCCCGCGTCCATCCCGACCGATTCGCCCATGCCGGCGACGCCGAGCGCCGCGCGTCGCTGCAATGGACGACGCGCGTCAACGAGGCCTATCGCGCGCTGAAGAGCCCGGTGCAGCGCGCGAGCCACATCCTGTCGCTGCACGGGGTGGACGTCGCCTTCGAAACCAACACCGCGATGCCCGCGCAGTTCCTCATGCACCAGATGGAGCTGCGCGAGGCGCTGGAGAACGCGGTCGAGACCAAAGACCTGCCCGCGCTGGAATCGCTGCAGCAGAAGCTCGACGCCGACAAGGGCTCGCTCGAGAAGCAGATCGCCGCCGCCATCGACCAAAAGAAGGACTACGACGCGGCGGCGGGTCTCGTGCGGGAGCTGCAGTTCCTCGAGAAGCTGGAAGCCGAGATCGACTCGGCGTACGAGACGGTCGAATAATGGCGCTCCTGCAGATTTCCGAGCCGGGCCAGTCGCCGGCGCCGCACGAGCACCGGCTCGCGGTCGGCATCGACCTCGGCACCACCAACTCGCTCGTCGCTACTGTGCGCAGCGGCGTCGCGACCGTGCTGGCCGATGCGCAGGGCCGGCCGCTCCTGCCATCGATCGTCCGCTACGGCAAAGGCAAGGTCGAGGTCGGCTATCCGGCGCAGGCGCGCCAGTCGGAGGATCCCGGCAACACCATCGTCTCGGTCAAGCGTTTCATGGGCCGCGGCGTAAAGGACGTCGATCATCTGCAGAACGCCCCTTACGACTTCGTCGACGCGCCGGGCATGCTGCAAATCCGCACCGTGGCCGGCGTGAAGAGCCCGGTCGAGGTGTCGGCCGAAATCCTCCGGGTATTGAGAGAACGCGCAGAGGCGTCCCTCGGCGGGCAGCTTGCCGGAGCAGTCATCACCGTGCCCGCCTACTTCGACGATGCGCAGCGCCAGGCGACCAAGGACGCCGGCAAGCTGGCGGGGCTCAACGTCCTCCGGCTGCTGAACGAGCCGACCGCCGCGGCGATCGCCTATGGCCTCGACAATGCCTCCGAAGGCAGGTTCGCCGTCTACGACCTCGGCGGCGGCACGTTCGACCTCTCCATCCTCAAGCTGTCGAAGGGCGTATTCGAGGTGATCGCCACCAGCGGCGACTCCATGCTCGGCGGCGACGACTTCGACCAGCGCGTGTTCTGCTGGATCGTCGAGGAGGCGAAGCTGCCGCCGCTCGCGCCGCGCGACATGCGCTTGCTGCTGGTCAAGGCGCGCGAGGCGAAGGAATACCTCACGGTGCACGAGGAGGCGAACATCACCGCCCGTCTTTCCACCGGCGAGGTGGTCGACGTCAGGCTCGACACCGAGACGTTCTGCCGCATCACGCATACCCTGGTGCAGAAGACGCTCGTGCCGGTGAGGAAGGCGCTGCGCGACGCCGGCCTTTCCACGAGGGACATACAAGGCGTGGTGATGGTCGGCGGCGCGACGCGCATGCCGCAGATCCAGCGCGCCGTCGCCGAGTTCTTCAAGCGCGATCCGCTCAACAACCTCGACCCGGACAAGGTGGTGGCGCTCGGCGCGGCGATGCAGGCCAACGTGCTCGCCGGCAACAAGCCGCAGGGCGAGGACTGGCTGCTGCTCGACGTGATCCCGCTTTCGCTCGGCGTCGAGACGATGGGCGGCCTCGTGGAGAAGATCATCCCGCGCAACACCACCATCCCGGCCGGACGCGCGCAGGAGTTCACCACCTACAAGGACGGCCAGACCGGCATGACGTTCCACGTCGTGCAGGGCGAGCGCGAGCTCGTCTCGGACTGCCGCTCGCTCGCGCGGTTCGAGCTGAAGGGCATCCCGCCGATGGCGGCGGGCGCGGCGCGCGTGCGGGTGACGTACCAGGTGGACGCCGACGGACTCCTTTCCGTGACGGCAAAGGAAAGCACGACCGGCGCGGAGGCCTCGGTCGCAGTGAAGCCGTCCTACGGCCTCGGCGACGCGGACATCGAGCGCATGCTGCGCGAGTCGTTCGAGCATGCCAAAGAGGACGTGCATGCCCGCGCGCTGACCGAGGCACGCGTGGAGGCGCAGCGCCTCGCCGGCGCGACGCAGTCGGCGCTGATGGCTGACGCCGCACTCCTTGACGCAGAGGAGCGCGGCAAGATCGATGCGGCGCTGGCGGCGCTGCAAAAGGCGGTGGCGGGCAGCGACCATCGCGCAGTGAAGCAGGCGTCCGACGCGCTGAATCGCGCGACCGAGGAATTCGCCGCGCGGCGCATGGACCAGGGCATCCGGCGCGCCCTCGCCGGCAAGAAGATCGGCAACCTGTAATGCCCAAGCTCAAGGTATTGCCGGGCCACGCCATTTGCCCGCAGGGGGCGGAGATCGAGGCGCAAACCGGCAAATCGATCTGCGACACGCTGCTCGAGCATCACATCGACATCGAGCACGCCTGCGAAAAGCAGGCGGCGTGCACCACCTGCCACGTGCTGGTACGCGAAGGCTTCGACTCGCTCGAGCCGGCCGAGGAGAAGGAAGAAGACATGCTCGACAAGGCGTGGGGCCTGGAAGCCGCCTCGCGCCTTTCCTGCCAGGCCAAGATCGCCGATGAAGATCTCGTCATCGAGATCCCCAAGTACACCATCAACTATGAGCGCGAAGGCGGCGGTAAGAAATGAACAGCGAAAAACAGGGACAGACCACGTTTTCGGCTGTTTCGATAAAAACAAACGTGGTCTGTCCCTGTTTAGGGGTGTGAGATGAAGTGGACCGACACGCAGGACATCGCCATCGCCCTCACCGAAGCGCATCCGGATGTCGATCCGAACCACGTGCGCTTCACCGACCTCTACCAGTGGGTGATGGCGCTGCCCGGCTTCAGCGACGATCCGAAGCGCTGCGGCGAGAAGATCCTCGAGGCGATCCAGATGGCCTGGATCGACGAGGCGTCCTGACCGGCTACCTCGTGCAGTAGAGCGTGGTCTGCTCCCACGTGCCGTTGTTGCAGCGGTATTGCGTGCCGCTCTGGCACGAGATGCCTTCATTGCTGGTCGGCTGGCCGTTCCACGAGCAGCTCGCGCCTGTCGCGCCCGACGCGGCTGACGGCGCCACCACCACGGGAGGCGTGGCCACGGGCACCTCCAGGGCCAGAGGTGCTTTCATGAGGCTCTCCCTTTGCGGTTTGACGGCTGACATTCCGCAACGCGGGACCCGCTTCGGGCATGCGCCTTGCAGCGTGGGCGGGGAGTTACCCGAAAGGAGCCGAGCATGGAACGCAAGGACAAAGTTGAAGGCGAAGGCAGCTACACGGGCAGCAAGGATTACAACGAGCGCACGAAGAAGTTCATCGACTCCGGCAAGGTCGACGAGGCGGCGCGCGACGCCGAGCCGCGCAACGAGGAGGAAAAGCAGTCGATGCAGAAGGCCGAGCGCATCGGCAAGGAGCATGCGAAGGCCGAGGATCCCGCGCTCAAGGATCCGCGCAAGGTGCCCCACGACGGGCACCGCCACAACCAGCAGAAGTAACCGCTTTTATTTCTTGCGCAGGTCACCCCACAGGTTGTCGAGCCGGTTGTACCGGCCGCAACCTGTGACGTAGAACTTGTACTGCAGGGCATTCTTCTTGTAGTAGTCCTGATGGTAATCCTCCGCCGGGTAGAACTCGCTCGCCTGCGTGATCTCGGTGAGGATCGGCTGGCGGAAGGGCTTTTCCTTCTCCCACTTCGCCTTCGACGCCTCGGCGAGGCGCTTCTGCTCGGGCGAGGTGTAGAAGATCGCCGGGCGGTATTGCGAGCCCGAGTCGCAGAACTGGCGGTCGTTCACCGTCGGGTCGTGGTTCAGCCAGAAGACGTCGAGCAGCTTCTCGTAGCTCACCTTTTTCGGATCGAACGTGACGAGCACGGCTTCGGCGTGGCCGGTGCGTCCGCTCGACACCTGCTCGTAGCTCGGGTTCTTCACCTTGCCGCCGGTGTAGCCGGAAACGGCGCTGATCACCCCGGGCACCTTCTCGAACGCTTCCTCGGTGCACCAGAAGCATCCGGCGGCGAAGATGGCTTTCTCCGGCTGCTGCGAATGGGCCGGGCCGGCGAGGAGCGCGGCGGCGAGAAGTATCCATTTCATCGTGTGAGCTCTCCGAGGACGGCGTCAATGATAGGTTGGTCGCGCAAGCATAGCCGGACCTTACGCAGCGCTGCGGCGCGGGCCGCCCTCACGTAGGCGCGCGCGCACACCCGCCGGCGGCACGGCGAAGATGCCGGCGGACACGGCCGGAAAGCTGACGCTCTCCCAGCCCTGTTCACGGGCGATGGCGAACGCGCTGGAGAGCGCCCGCTCGAGCTTGTGCTCTTCATCGCCCTCGCCCTGGCGCGGGCCGACGGCGTGGATCACGCCCTTGAAAGGCAGCTTGCCGGCACCGGTGAGGACGGCGCTGCCGGACGGGAAGGGCCCCTTCATGGTGAGCACGCGATCCGATTCGGCCTGCAGCCCCGGTCCGGCGGCGCGAGAAATGATGCCGGCCACGCCGCCGCCGTGGGCGAGGTGGCCGTTGGCGGCATTGAGGATCGCGTCGACCGGTTCTTCCAGGAGGTTGCCGCGCACCACCTGGAAGATGTGGCCCGGCGTTACTTCTTCTTCCGCGAGGACTTGCGCCGCCGTTGGGGCACCTTTCCGCCGGCGCGGCGCGCCTCGGAGAGGCCGATGGCGATCGCCTGCTTGCGGCTCTTCACACGCTTGCCGGAGCGTCCGCTCTTCAGCGTGCCGCGCTTGCGCTTGTGCAGCGCGCGCTTAACTTTCGACTTGGCCTTCTGACCGTATCTGGCCATGTTGCCTCCTGCGGTTATTCCACCTTTGCCTTCGCCCTCAGGTCGCGCACCAGCTGGTCCACCTTGTGCTGCGTGAGCTGCTGCTGGATGCGCGGCTTCACCTCGGCGAGCGCCGGGAAGCGCGTCTGGCGCACGTCGTCGAGCTGGATGACGTGGTAGCCGAAGCGCGTCTGCACCGGCTGCTCGGTGTACTTGCCCTTCTCGAGCTTCACCATGGCCTCGGCGAACTGCTTGTCGTACGCCGCCGGCACGCTCCAGTCGAGGTCGCCGCCGCGCTGCGCGCTGCCGGGATCCTTGGAGAGCTTGGTGGCGAGCTCGTCGAACTTGGCGCCCTTCTTGAGCTGCGCGATCACGTCCTTCGCCTGGTCCTCGCTCTCGACGAGGATGTGGCGGGCGCGGTATTCCTTGTCGCCGTTCTGCGACTTGGCGCGGTCGTATTCCTTCTGCACCTCGGCGTCGGTGACCGGATGCTTCTTTACCCAGTCGCGCAGGTACGCGCCGACGATGATCTCCTGGCGCGCGATGTCGAGCTGCGTCTGCACCTCGGGGCTCTTCGCCAGGCCGGCCTTCTGCGCTTCCTGCACCACGATCTCGCGGTTGATGAGCTCGTCCTTGATGAGGGTGCGCGTCTGGTCGTTGTCGGGCGCGCCGCGGCCCTTCTGCTGGTTCACCAGGAAGTCCATGCGCGAGGCCGGCACCGGCACGCCGTTCACCGTCGCGATGGCGTTCGCCTTGGCCGCCGGCTTCGCCGACTTCTTCGCGGCGGATTTCTCGGCGTCCTGCGCCGACGCTGCAAGCGGCAGCGCAATCAGCGCGGCGGCCAGAACCAGGTGTTTCATGGTTGTCCTTTCGTCTCTTCGGGGGCGCGCGCCGTGATGGCGAGCGCGTGGATGGGATTCTGCATGAGGTTGCCGATGGCCTCGTACACCATGCGGTGGCGCACAACGACCGTCTGTCCGGCGAAGCGCGGCGACACGATGGTGAGGCGCCAGTGGGTGTTGCCGCCCGCCTGATAGCCGGCGTGGCCGCGGTGGCGCTCGCTCTCGTCCTCGAGGTCGAGCTGGGTCGGCTCCAGCATCGCCAGCCGTCTGCGGATCTCGGCCGCGATGCTCATTCGTTGTCCTGGACGTGCCGGGCGAGGATCAGCGACTGCGCGATGACGAAGAGGAACATGAGTCCCATGCCGCCGAAGAGCTTGAAGGTCGCCCACACCTTCTCGGAATAGTTGAATGCCACGTACAGATTGGCGACGCCCATGAAGGCGAAGAAGGCGACCCAGGCCCAGTTGAGCTTCTTCCAGGTGGAGTCGGGCAGCCGCATCTGCTCGGAGAGCAGCGCGCGGATCAGGTTGCGGCCGAAGAACGCGGAGCCGGCGAGGACGGCGCCGAACAGCCAGTAAAGCACCGTCGGCTTCCACAGGATGAAGGTCTTGTCGCGCAGGTAGAGCGTCAGGCCGCCGAAGACGAGGATGATGCCGAGGCTCGCCCACAGCATGGGCTCGACCTTCTTGCGCCGCAGGAGGAGCCAGCCCACCTGCAGGATGGACGCGGCGATCGCCACCCCGGTGGCGACGAAGATGTCCCAGATCTGGATGGCAACGAAGAAAAGCGCGACCGGGAAAAGGTCGAAGAGGAACTTCATTCGAGGCTGCGGATTTTAGCAGCCCCGCTTCTATTTCCAGCCGCCGAGCGCCTGGCGCGCCGCCTCGTTGGCCGGCCGGACCACCAGCCCGCTCGCCGAGACGCTGACATCGTATTCAGCCGACTCCGCCATCGGCACATAGGCCGCGCTGCCATAAAGGGCATCGGCGAGCGGCAGGTAGCGATGATGGCGGCGCACGAGGCTCCACAGATCGAGGCCGGTCTCCGGCGCGAGCGCGTAGACCGTGCGCGGCCGGGTGCGTTCGGAGAACGTGTCCGAATAGCGGCCGGAAAGGCGTTCGAGGCGGTACGCGGTGTCGAACCCGATCAGCGTGGCGATGCCGCGCCACTTGAGGACGCGGGCGTCGATCTGCCATTCGTCGCCGACGAGCTCGTAGTGCCGCGCCGGCTCCTTCGGTGCCTGCACGGTGGCCACGAAGCGACGCTCGCCGAGCTGGCGCAAGGTGACGTGCGCCGCCTGCTGCTCGTGCGTAAGGCGGGCGTAGGTCGCGAGGTTGAGCACCATGAAGGCACCGGCGATGGCGATGAAGAGGACCAGCGCCCCGGCGCCGAAGAACATCGTGCCGCCGATCAGCTTGAAGCGGCGCAGGCGGCTTAACGCCGCAATCTCGAGCGGCACGCCTATGGCGAGCCCCACGAGCGCGATGGCGAGTGCGATTACCATTGGATCCATCGAGGAGGGAGGATACCGTGCCCCTGGTGAAGGCCATCGAGTACAAAGACGCATCGCCGCGCGTGAAGGCGGTCTACGACGACATCATGCAGACGCGCGGCGTCGACTGGATCAACAACTTCTGGAAGGTGCTGGCGAATGATCCCGCGAGCCTCGAGCGCATGTGGCGCAACGTCAAGGAGGTCATGGCCCCCGGCGCGCTGGATCCGCTGGTGAAGGAAATGGTCTACGTCGCCGTCAGCGCGACGAACGGCTGCGAGTACTGCACGTATTCGCACACCGCGGCCGCGCGCAAGCGCGGGATGACCGACGCCATGTTCATGGAGCTGATGGCGGTGGTCGGGCTCGCCAATGAAACCAACCGGCTGGCGAACGGCCTGAAACCCGAGGTCGATCCGCAGTTCAAGTGACGGCGCTTTCGGTCCTCGTCGCGGTCGTGCAGTTCCTCTTCGGCACGACGTGGACGCTGTACGTCCTCTACCTGCCGCAGCTCGCTCAGAACGCCGGCATCGGCCGCGAATGGGTGCCGTGGATCCTGGTCGCCGACCAGCTCGTCTTCGCTCTGATGGACGTCGCCACCGGCTACTGGATCGACCGCGTGCGCGCGGCGCTCGGCCGCTTCGGGCTGTGGATGCTGGCCGGCACGCTCATCACCTGTGCCGCGTTCATCGCCTTGCCCTTCGCGGGCGCCAGCGCCGGCGTGCTGCTCATTGCCATCCTGGTCTGGGCGGTCAGCTCGTCCGCGCTGCGCTCGCCGCCGTGGGCGCTGCTTTCGCGCCATGCCGCGATGCCGAGCATGCCGTGGCTCTCCGCCGTGGTTCTTGTCGGCACCGGCGCCGCCTCGGCGCTCGCGCCCTACCTCGGCATCGCGTTGCGCGGCGTCGATGCGCGCTTGCCATTCATTACCTCGACGCTCACGCTGGCGGCCGCCGTCATCGTGCTCGTCCTCGCGGAACGCCGCGTGACGCCGAGCGCGGCGCCGGAGCCGAAGCCGCCGCCGCCGCTCAGGACCCACTTCTATTTCGCCGGCATGCTGATCCTCGCGCTCGGCTTCCAGGTGCACTTCGCGCTCACCTCCGCTGCGCGCTACCTGCGCTTCGCGCCGCGCGAGCAGCTTTCCCACCTGCTGCCGGTGTTCTGGATCGGCTTTGCCGCCGCCATGATCTTCTCCGGACGGCTGGTGAAGCGATGGGGCATGGCGGATGCGATGGTGCTCGCCGCGGCGCTCGGCGCGCTGGCCATGCTCGGCGCTGTGCTCGCACCCGGGCTCCGGCTGCTCATAGTCGCAGAGCTGGTGGCCGGCGCCTCGTGGGGCCTCGCCAGCGTCGCGGCGTATTCCGCGGCGGTGGCGTTCGGCCGGACGGGCAGGGAAGGGCGCTTCCTCGGCTCGCTCTTCGCGGTGCTGGCGCTCGCCGTCGCGGTACGGATCGCGCTCGCCGGCAGCGGCGCGGCGCAGAGCTATGCGTTCAGCGTGCTCCAGCCGTGGCTGGCCGAGACGCTGTGGCTTTGCGCGGCGCTGCTGCTACTGGCCGGCCGTCTTCGCTGAGCATGCTGCGCCCGTCCGGCGAAACGTAGAAGCGGCGCCACGTAGCGCCGCGCGCGCGGGCTTCCACGGTCCAGTAGCAGCGGCCGTGCTGGTGGCGGTCGTGGTCGAGCGAGAGCACGTACCGCACCACGACGCCGTCCTTGTGCTGGGCCGCCGCCCAGGCTTGCGTGTCCGGCAGGAACTTCACGCGCGACACCGCGCGCCGCAGCGGCATGGTGCCCTCGTCGGGATAGGTACACGCCGCTGCCGATAGTGAAACAGCGCCCAGGGCAAGGCCCAAAAGCTTGCTAACGTCTCGCACCCGCATGGACGCGAAAATAACACCCGGCCTCGGCATCGTCATGTTGATCGGCGTGGCGAGCTGCTTCGCGTCGAACCACCTCTGCGCGCGCATCGCCTTCGACCACGGCACGAGCGTCGCCACGGCGGTGAGCGTGCGCGCCACGTTCACCTCGCTGCTGCTCCTCGCGATGATGCGCGTGCAGGGCATCCCGCTTGCCATTCCGCGCGAGCTGCGCCCGAAGCTGCTGCTCGCCGGCGTGCTCATCCTCACGCAGAGCTATTGCCTCTATTCGGCGGTGGCGCTCATCCCGCCGGCGCTCGCGCTGCTCGTCTTCCAGACCTCGCCGATGCTCTACGTGCTGCTCACCTGGGCGCTCGGCAAGGAGCAGCCGCGCTGGATGGCGCTCGCGCCGATGCTCGTCGCGCTGGCCGGGCTCGGCCTCGCGCTCAACGTGCAGCCGGGCAGCTCGGGCGCGGCGAACATCCCGGCCGGCGTGGCCTGGGCCTTCGCGAGCGGCTGCAGCATGACGGTGGTGTATTACCTGAACGCGAACGCGCTCAAGCCGCTGGACGGGCGCCTGCGCACGTTCGCCATGACGGCGGTCACGGCGATCGCCGTCATCGTGATCTCCACGGCGGCGGGTATGCATTCGCTGCCGAAGGACGGCTATGGATGGGTGGGCCTGGCGGGACTGTCGATGCTGTACTGCCTTGCGATGACGGGCCTCTTCTACGTCCTGCCGCGCGTCTCGTCCACGACCACCGGAGCGCTCAACTTCGAGCCGATCGCGCTGCTCGTCCTTGGCTGGGTCGTCCTCGGGCTCACGGTGACCGCGCTACAGGTTTTCGGTGCCTTCCTCGTGGTCGGCTCGATCGCCTGGCTGGGCCTCATGAAGCGGTGATCACGTCCTCGCCGCCGGCGTAGAGCTTTTCCACGAGCGCCGCGCGGCGCTCGAGCACCGCGCGCTGGTTCATGTAGCCCTTGTCGGTGATCTCGTTGGCGTCGATCGAGGGCGGCTCGGTCATCACCATCAGCCGGCGTGGGCACATCGAGCTCGCGCCTGCGTTCGCGAGTTTCTTCAGGCAATCGATCAATCGCTCGCGCACGTCGGTGCGGTCTTTGGCCGCGGGGCTCAGAAAAACAAGCGCGCCGATCTCGTTGCGGTCGTGGCCGGTGATGACCGCGTCCTGGACGAGCGGATCGGCGGCGGCGATGAGCTTCACGCGCATCGCGCCCGCGTTCACCCAGGTGCCGGTGGAGAGCTTGAAGTCCTCGGCGACGCGCCCGTCGAACACGATGCCCTTCGCCGGGTCATCCGGATCGGCAAAGCGCACGGCGTCGCCGATGCGATAGAAGCCTTCCTCGTCGAACGCGGCCTGCGTGAGGTCCTCGCGCTTGTAATAGCCCGGCATCACGTTCGGCCCGCGCACGCGCACCTCGAGCTTGCCGGCGTTCGGCACCAGCTTCAGCTCGCACTCCGCGACCGGCAGCCCGATCACGCCCGGCCGGTCCATCTGGAAATGCACCGAGGTCGCGAGCGGCGACGTCTCGGTCGAGCCCCAGGCAGAAAGCATGGTCAGGCGTTCGCCGCCCAGTTTCTTCAGGCGGTCCCACAGGTTCTGCGGCAGTGCGGCGGCCGCATAGAACAGCATGTCGAGATCGCGGAAGAAGTTGGCGCGCAGCTTTTCGTCCTTCTCGAGGTACGGAAGCAGCAGGTCGTAGCCGCGCGGCACGTTGAAGTACATCGTGGGCGAGATCTCGGCGAGGTTCTTCACCGTCGTCTCGACGAGGCCGGGCACGGGCTTGCCGCCGTCCACATAGAGCGTGCCGCCATTGCGCAGCACCAGGTTGAAGTTGTGGTTGCCGCCGAAGGTGTGGTTCCACGGCAGCCAGTCCACCACCACGGGCGGCCGGTCCTCGACGAACGGCCAGGCCTGCGCAAGCTGCTGCTGGTTCGCGCATAGCATGGCGTGCGTATTGATCACGCCTTTCGGAATGCCGGTCGAGCCCGAGGTGAAAAGAATCTTCGCCACCGTGCCGGGACGCACCTTGGCGTGCTCGCGCTCCTGCGTCGAGCCGGGCGTGGTCTCCAGCAGCTCGTCGAGCGCAACCGACTGGGCGCCGACCGCGGCGAAGGCCGGCCCGAATTTCTTCGGCTCCGCGGCGAAGACCAGTCCGGGCTTCAGCAGCTCGAAGATGTATTTCAGCTTGCCGAAGTCCTTCGACATCAGCGAGTACGCCGGCGACACCGGCGCCACCGGCACGCCGACGTGCATGGCGCCGATCGAAAGCAGCGCATGGTCGATGCTGTTGTCGGAGAGGATCGCGACCGGCCGCTCCGGACCGAGGTTGCGATCGAGGAGCGCTTGGCCGATGCGCCGCGCGGCGCCGAACGTCTCGCGATAGGTGAGCTTGCGCCAGCCCTCGCCCTTGCGCTCGGCGAGGAAGACGCGCTCCGGCGCATGGTCCGACCAGTGCGTCAGCCACTCCGTCACGCAGCGCGGGCGCGGCCCGAGCTTCTGCGGCGAGCGAAGATAGAGGTTTCCGTTCCTGCGCTGGACGTCGACTTTTGCCGGAGCGAATCGAAGCATGGGGTTAGAGGTCGAGTCAAATCATCATACTGGATAGGAGAGGATGTTCGGCGAGTCCCAGGTCGTCGCCTTGACTCGCAATTGCAGTTCCACTCGGCTGCCGCCCGGTTTACATTCGCTCGCTTCGATTTCGTACGGGAGAGTCAGCCATGGAATCCAAGGTCCTCGACACGATGGCCACGCCGCGCGGCAAGTATCCCCACGTGAAGCGCGCCGGCGACTTCCTCTTCGTCTCCGGCATCAGCTCGCGCCGGCCCGACAATACCTTCGTGGGCGCGAGCACCGACGCCATGGGCGCCACGACGCTGGACATCCGGGCCCAGACCCGCGCGGTGATCGAAAACATCGCGAAGATCCTGCAGAGCGCCGATGCCGGGCTCGAAGACCTGGTGCAGGTGACCTGCTACCTCGTCAACATGAACGACTTCAAGGGCTACAACGAAGTGTACGGTGAATTTTTTTCCTTCGGCGGGCCGACGCGGACGACTGTGGCGGTACATCAACTGCCGCATCCCCACATCCTGATCGAAATAAACGCGGTCGCCTTCAAGGCGCAGTGATAAGTTCGTTTCCTGAGCGAGGCGAAAGGGAATTGCCCATGATCATCGAGAAGGTCGAAGACGTCACTCCCGCGGTGCTCGACGAAATGCAGCGCACGCCGAATCCGCGGACGAAGGAGATCCTCGCGGCGCTCATCCGCCACCTGCACGGCTTCATCCGCGAGGTGCGGATGACCGAAGCCGAGTTCCACGAGGCGGTGCGTTACGTGAACGCCATCGGCCAGACCACCACGCCGAGCCACAACGAGGCCATGCTGCTCGCCGGCGCGCTCGGTGTCTCGAACCTCGTCTGCCTGATGAACAACGGCGAGCGCGGCACGCGCCAGACCCACGCCAACACGCTGGGGCCGTTCTGGCGCGGCAATGCACCGTTCACGCCGAACGGCGGCTCGATCGTGCGCTCGCCGACTCCCGGGCCGCGGCTGCATTTCAGGGGATGGGTGAAGGACATGCAGGGCCGGCCGGTGGAAGGCGCCGAGATCGACATCTGGCAGTCATCGCCGCAGGGTCTGTACGAGAACCAGGACCCCGGCCAGGCCGACATGAATCTGCGTGGGCTGTTCAGGACGGATGCCGACGGCTCGTTCAGCTTCGAGAGCGTGAAGCCGGCCGGCTATCCGGTGCCGACGGAGGGACCCACGGGCGCGTTGCTGCGCGCGCAGGGACGCCACAACTACCGCCCGGCGCACGTGCACTTCCTCATCTACAAGCCGGGCTTCAAGACCATCACCTCGCAGGTCTACGATCCGGAGGATCCGAACCTCGAGACCGACAGCCAGTTCGGCGTCACGAAGGCGCTGATCGGAAACTACGTCAAGCAGAAGGACGGTTCATACACGCTCGAGTTCACGTTCAGGCTGGAGGGCGGCGAGGCGAGCAGGCCGAAGCCGCCGATCAGCGGCAAGGCCGCAATAGCATAGGAGGAGGCGCATGAAGGCACTGGTGTGTGGAGCGCTGTGCGCAGGTCTGGTCGGAACCGCGCAGGCGCAAGGCGTATCGGACGACGTAGTGAAAATCGGCGTGCTCACCGACCTGAGCTCGCTCTATATGGATAACGCCGGCCCGGGCTCGGTCGCCGCCGCGCAGATGGCGATCGACGATTTCGGCGGCCGGGTCCTCGGCAAGAAGATCGAGCTCGTCTCCGGCGACAACCTGAACAAGCCGGATGTCGGCGCCAGCATCGCGCGCGAATGGATCGATCGGCAGGCCGTCGATGCCATCGTCGACGTGCCCAATTCCGCGGTGGCCTTCGCGGTCAACGAGCTCACCCGGAGCAAGAACCGGGTCTTCCTTGCCACCGGCACCGCTTCGTCGCGGCTCACCGGCGACGCCTGCTCGCCCACCACGGTGCACTGGACGTACGACACCTACGCGCTCGCGAAGGGCACCGGACAGGCCGTGGTCCAGAACGGCGGCGACAGCTGGTTCTTCATCGCGGCGGATTTCGCCGTCGGCGCGGCGCTCATGGCGGACACGGAGCGCGTGATCAAGGCGAACGGCGGCCGGGTGCTCGGCGCGGTGCGCCATCCGATCAACTCCGCCGATTTCTCCTCCTACATCCTGCAGGCGCAGGCGTCGAAGGCGAAGATCATCGGCCTCGCCACGGCGGGCGGCGACATGATCAACATCGTCAAGCAGAGCGCCGAATACAAGGTCGGACAGGGCGGGCAGCACCTGGCCGGCCTCCTCGTCTTCATCGCCGACATCCACAGCCTCGGCCTGCAGACCGCGCAGGGCCTGATGCTCACCTCTGCGTTCTACTGGGACCTCAACGACGAGACGCGCGCCTGGAGCAAGCGCTTCGCGACGCGATATGCCAAGGTCCCGACGATGATCCATGCCGGCACCTACGGCGCCGTGACGCACTACCTGAAGGCCATTGCCGCCGCCGGCACCGACGAGGCGAAGGCCGTGGCGGCGAAAATGAAGGCGATGCCCGTCAACGACTTCATGACCAAGAAGGGCGTGATCCGGGCCGACGGACGCCTGGTGCGCGACATGTATCTCTTCCAGGTGAAGGCGCCGTCCGAATCGCGCGGCGGCTTCGACTACTACAAGCTGGTCAGCACCATTCCCGGCGAGCAGGCGTTCCGCCCGCTCGGCGAGGGCGGCTGCCCGCTCGCCAAGAATTGAGGAGCGACGCATGAAATCCCTTTACGGACGCAAGATCCCGGCCGCCGATCATGAGCTGACCTCCGTCGAGCCGGGCAGCCCGATGGGCGAGCTCATGCGCCGGTACTGGCAGCCGGTGTGCACGTCCGACGAGCTGAAGGATCTGCCGAAGAAAGTGAAGATCCTCTGCGAGGAAGTGGTCGTGTTCCGCGACAAGAAGGGGCGGGTCGGCGCGCTCGATCCGCACTGCGCGCATCGCGGCACGTCGCTGGAGTGGGGCCGCGTCGAGGAAGAAGGCCTGCGCTGCTGCTACCACGGCTGGCTCTACAACGTGGAAGGCAAGTGCATCGAGATGCCGTGCGAGCCGCCCGAGTTCAGGAGGCGAATGGAGGTGTGGCAGCCGGCGTATCGCGCGATGGAGTTCGGCGGGCTGGTCTTCCTCTACATGGGACCGCCGGAGGTCGAGCCGCCGGAGCTGCCGATGCTCGACATCATCGACACGCGCCATCGCGACGACGTCGTCCTCGTCGGCAGGCGCCTGTGGGACGACCACGCGCTCGGCTACGTGCGCGATTGCAACTGGCTGCAGCACTTCGAGAACGCAGCGGACCCGTACCACCTGGTCGTGCTGCACGAGATGATCAGCGGCGACCAGTTCAAGAGCGTGCTCACGCTGGGCAACTGGCCGACCATCTGGTTCGACCAGACCAGGCTCGGCATGAAGTACAACCTGGTGCGCAAGCTGCCCAACGGCCTGATCCTCGAGCGCCATTCCGAATGCATCGTGCCGAACATCGTGCTCGTGGCGAACGTCCATCAGAAGGGGCAAAAACCGATCTGGCGCGAGAAGGCGACCGAGATGACCTGGTGCGTGCCGGTCGACAACGAGACGGTGTGCGGCCTGAGCATCGTCGCCTGGCCGAAGGGGGCGGACGGCAAACCCGATCCCAGCTGGAAAGCCGGCACCGACACGATCACCGACATCCGGCCGGGCCAGCTGCGCGACCGTCCGTACGACGAGAAGCAGCGCAAGCCCGACGACATGGAAGCGCAGGAAGGCCAGCGCCGCATCGCCATCCACGCGCTCGAGCACCGCGGCTATTCGGACGTCGGCGTGACGATGCTCAGGCGCGCGCTGCGCGAGGCGGTCCGTGCCGTGAAGGCGGGCAAGGACCCGCAGAACTGCATCCGCGATCCCGCGCAGAACCATGCGCTCGAGACCAGTTGCTGGAACACGGTCATGACACCGGAGCAGTTCGAGGAGTTCAAGAAGACGATGCCGGCGCGCGCCGGCCAGGGCGATACCACGCCGGCCCTCGAGCCGCTCGGCTAACATGGTGGGCGCATGCCCATCGACGAGCCGCCGCGCAGGACCGAGGTCCTCGCCGAGCATGAAGTAGTCGTCCTGGGCGGCGGGCCGGCCGGCATCGCTGCCGCCGCGGCCGCGGCACGCGCGGGGCGCTCGACCGTGCTCGTCGAGCGCTATGGATTCCTCGGCGGCGCGGGCACGGCGGCGGGCCTCGCCAATTTCTGCGGCTTGCATGCGAAGGTGAACGGTGAGCATCGGCAGGTGGTGCAGGGCATCGCCGACGAGGTCCTGCAGAGATTGAAGGCGATGGGCGCGCTGAGCGCGCCGCACATGCTCTTCGGCGGCCGCATCCAGGCGCAGGCCTACGACGTCTCCGCCTACAAGCTGGTCGCGGACCAGCTGCTTGCCAAGGTGCACGTGCTGTTCCACGCGCTGGCCGTCGGCTACCAGGACGGTCATCTGCTGGTGGAGACCAAGTCGGGCCGCCGCGCCCTCCGTGGCCGGATGTTCATCGACTGCTCCGGCGACGGTGACCTCGCCGCGTGGATGGGCGCGTCCTATGAGGTCGGCGACGGCAAGGGCAACATGCTCTATCCCTCGACCATGTACCGCATCGGCGGCGTCGATCCGGCAAAGGCGGGCAACGCCTGGGAGCGCATCGCCGAGCTGATGGAGGAGGCCGAGCGAAAAGGCCGGCGCTTCCCGCGCAAGAAGCCGATCGTACGGCCGCAGCCCAACGCGACCGAGTGGCGCGCGAACCTCACGCAGATCCGCAATCCGGATGGCAGCGCGGTGAGCGGCATCGACGCGCTGCAGCTCGCTTGGGGTGAGGCCGAAGGACGCCGGCAGGTCTGGGACACGTTTTCGTTCATCCGGGACCGGGTGCCCGGCTTTGAGCGCGCTCATATCGCGGACATCGCGCCGCAGATCGGCATCCGCGAGACGCGGCGCGTCCGCGGCGAATACCTGCTCGGCGAGGACGACGTGCTCGACTGCGTCGACTTCGCCGACGCGATCGGCGTCAACGGCTGGCCGGTGGAGGACCATGTCGCGGGCAACGTCGAATTCCGCTTCCAGCGCAAGGAGCGCGGCTACCACCAGCTGCCGTATCGCATGATCGTGCCGCGCGGCGTCGATAATCTGCTGGTGGCGGGCCGATGCGCGTCGATGACGCACGGCGGGCAGTCGGCGGCGCGGGTGTCGGGTCCGTGCTTCGCCATGGGGCAGGCCGCGGGCAGCGCGGCGCACCTGGCTCTCCAATTCAGCACACAACCCAGGGACGTGAACGTGCAGCAGCTGCAACAGCGCTTGAAGACCGAGGGAGCATGGCTGGGATGAAAGTGAAGCGGATCGCGGGCGCGCTCGGCGCGCAGATCGAGGGCGTCGACCTGCGCGAGCTGACCGACGCGCGGATGAAGGAGATCCGCGACGCGTGGCTCGAGCACCTGGTGATCTTCTTCCGCGACCAGCCGCTCACGCCGCCCGAATACATGGCCTTCGCGAAGCGCGTCGGAAGACCGATTGAATATCCGTTCGTGAAAGGCATCGCCGGCTTCCCCGAGATCATCGAGGTGAAGAAGCTCGAGCACGAGAAGGTGAACTTCGGCGGCGTGTGGCACTCGGACACCGCGTACCTCGAGGTGCCGCCCATGGCGTCGATGCTCCTCGCGCTGGAGATCCCGCCCTACGGCGGCGACACGCTCTTCGCCAACATGTACGCGGCGTACGACGCGCTGTCGGACGGCATGAAACGCATGCTCGATCCGCTGTACGCGGTCAATTCATCGGCCAAGGCGGACGTCACCCGCACGCGCGAGGATCGGCTCAAGACCGACGGTAGCGACAAGGCCGGGAAGGAGCTCGCCGCCGAGCATCCGGTGGTGCGCACGCATCCGGAAACCGGGCGCAAGGCGCTCTACGTCAACTTCGCGCACACGGCGCGCTTTCGCGGCATGACCGAGCAGGAAAGCGCGCCGCTCCTCAACTTCCTTTTCCAGCACCAGATCAAACCGGAATTCACCTGCCGCTTCACCTGGCGGGTCGGCTCGCTCGCGCTATGGGACAACCGCTGCGCGCAGCACAACCCGGTGAACGACTATCACGGCTACAAGCGCCTGATGCATCGCATTACTTTGGAAGGCGACCGTCCGGCGTAATTCGGGGTCAGTGCGCCAATTCCCCGAATAGCAGGAATAAAAAAGCCCGCCGCGGCGGGCTTTCCAAGGTTAGGTGTATTAGCGCCCTGACCCCGAATTCAGCACGGCCTCGCAGGTGGCCGCGCTGCGCGCGTGACGCTCGCGCACGCCATGGAATAGGTCGCGCACGGAAGTGTCCGCGATGCGCGGCGCGGCGGCGTCGAACTCGCGCATCGCCCAGCGCAGCCCCTTGATCAGGAACGCAATGCGCTGGCGCGCGCCCTTGACGGCCACCGCCTTGCCATAGAACTCGCCGGTGGCGTGGCTGTACTCGCGGCCGCGGCGCTTGAGCTGCTCGCCGATCAGCGCGCAGTTGTGCGCTTCGTCCTCGTGGATCTTGCGCAGCATCGCCCACTCGGCGCCGTGGCGCGGCCAGTCGTCGAGGAAGACGACGAGCGCCTTCGCTCCCGCACGCTCGGCCTCGAGCATGCGGTTCAGGAAGTCGTCGAGCTCGGCTTCAGTGAAGGTGGACGTACTCGTATTCCACCGGGAGATTGTTGATGCCGCGCTCGGGCGGCGCGATCCAGCCCGCCATCTTGCCGGGCTCGATCACGCGCTGCATGAGCGAGAGGACGTGCGCGCGGTCGCGTTCGGACGGAATCCAGTCCTGCAGCCGCTGCTCGTATTCGTGCCGCGAGATCATCCGGCCGTGCGGGTCCACCGGCACGCCGGCCCACGGGCCGATCGAGCGGCGGAAGCGCGAGGAGGGCAGCGTCAGGCGGAAGTCGTGCCCGGCGCGCTCGATCTGGCGGTTCCAGCGCTTCACGCCGATCTCGCAGTCCTTCAGGTACGACTCGCGCATCACTTCGTTCAGCGCGTTCAGCATCGGCACTTCCTGCTCGCCTTCCGGCGTGCCGAGCCTGATGGTCTTGCCGCGCAGCACGTGGTCGTCGTACGTCGTCTCGTCCGGGCGGCCCTTCATGCCGCTCGCGAAGTTGCCCGCCGAATTGGACGAGATCTCCGAGCCGAAGAGGTCGAGCGAGCTCGAGCACCAGAAGTTGAGATATTTCTGCAGCGTCGGCAGGTCCACGCCGCCATGGCGGCGCACCACCTCCGGATCGTCGGTGTGGTGCTCCTTCATCAGCTCGAGCGTGCGCTTCACGACGCGGCTGATGCCGGTCTCGCCGACGAACATGTGGTGCGCTTCCTCGGTGAGCATGAAGCGGCAGGTGCGCGACAGCGGGTCGAACGCGCTCTCGGCCAGGCTCTTGAGCTGGTACTTGCCGTCGCGGTCGGTGAAGTAGGTGAAGCAGAAGAGCGACAGCCAGTCGGAGATCGGCTCGTTGAAGGTGGTGAGGATGCGCGGCTTG
>DATMIG010000194.1:0-3870 GCA_035554335.1 Burkholderiales bacterium | reverse complement strand
CTGAAGCAGCTGGTCGAACGGGCCTTCCAGGCGGTCCGCAGCGGTTTTGGCCGCTCCAAGGAAGGCGGCGGCGCGCACTGAGGTGCGTGGCATGAGGATCGCTACCTGAAGGTCGAGATCCTAATCCTCGAGCGCTGGATGGCGGCGGCCAAGTGCCGCCCGCCGACATGGTGCTGCGCGCGGCCGAAGTCGTGATGGACTGGCGCGGCCCGCTCAATTCTTGAGCATGCCGATGCGCTGCAGGATCTCGGTGTGCAGCTTGTACTCGCGCCAGAGATCGGTGTGCAGCTGCCTGCCCGGGCGGTAGTCGACGTCGATGCCGCGGTTCGCCATGTCGGCGGCGAACTTCGGGTCGTCGATGGCCGTCTTCGCCGCATCGTGCAGGTACTGCAGCACGTTCGCCGGCGTGCCCTTCGGCGCGAGCAGCATGTACCAGACGCCGTTCGCCACGTCCCAGCCGAGCTCCTTGGCGGTCGGCACCTCGGCAAATGATTTGAGCCGCTCGGGCCGGAAGTTGACGAGCACGCGCATGCGCTTGCCATCCACCGCGCCCTTGAGCTCGCCGGGCTGCGCCACCGCCGCTTCGATGTGTCCGCCCAGTAGCGCGGGACTCGACTGCGCCCATCCCTGGAACGGCACGTGGATCATCTTCGTGCCGGTCACGCGCATGAACTCCTCGAGGTTCAAATGGCTCGAGGTTCCCTCCCCCGGCGAGCCGACGCGCAGCTTGCCGGGATTCGCCTTCGCATCGGCGACGAGATCCTGGATCGTCTTGTAGTCCGACTCGGTGCGTACCGCGATCATCGGGTAGTACGAGACGACGTTGATCACGGTCTCGTAGTCGTCGGGCGTCTTGTATGCGAGGTTCTGCATCTGCGCCGCGATGACGAGCGCGGAGTGCGGCGTCAGAACGATGGTGTAGCCGTCGGGGGCGCTGCGCACCACGTCCGCCACGGCGAGCGCACCGGCGGCGCCGGGCTTGTTGATCACGTTGATGCCCTTCGGGAACTTGGGCTTCATGCCCTCGGCGACGAGCCGCGTGACCACATCGACCAGTCCGCCCGGCGGATAGCCGGCGAGGAAGGTGAGCGGCTTATCGGGATATTGCGCTGCAGCGGGAAGAGCGAACAGCATCAACGCCAGGACGACGATGCGCATGGTGATTCCTCCTCGGTGCCGATGCTAGCATCGCCGCATGAAAATGACCGACGCCCAGGTCGCGCAATACCAGCGCGATGGCTTCATCATCTTCCCGAATCTCTTCACCCGCGCGGAGATCGATATGCTGCGCGCCGAGACCGCCCGCCTGTCGGAGGTGAAGGCGGAGACGGTGATCCGCGAGCACACCGGCGGCGTGCGCTCCATCTTTCGCGTGCACGAGGACGACGGCGCGACACGTTCGCCCGCCTTCCGCGCGCTCGTGCGCACGCCGCGCGTGCTGGAGCCGATGCGGCAGGCATTGAACGGCGACGTCTACGTCTACCACACCAAGATCAACACCAAGCCGGCGATCGAAGGCACGGTGTGGATGTGGCACCAGGACTACGGCTCGTGGAAGCGCGACGGCTGCCCGCGCGCGGACATGGCCACGTTCGCGGTGATGATGACCGACTCGACCGAGATGAACGGCGCGCTCTACGTCGTGCCCGGCAGCCACCAGCGCGGCCGAATCGAGCCGTACTACGACGAGAATACGTCGTACAAGTTCTGGGCGGTGCCAAAGGCGGACATCGTCTCCGTGCTGAAGTCGTCGCCCCCGCCGGTGCCGATCACCGGCGCCGCCGGTACCTGCGTCCTCTTCCATTGCAACCTGCTGCACGCCTCGGGCCACAACCTCTCGGCCGAGGACCGCTGGCACATCTACATCTCCTTCAACTCCTGCGCCAACGCACCACAGTTCACGCCGCAGTCACGCGCCGACTGGGTCGTGTCGCGCAATACCAAGCCGTTACCGGTCGAAGCGGACCTCATTCCGGACCCGGTACGTAATTATTCTGAAAGCCTGGCCTAATTGATCGAACGCCATTGGCGAGGACTCGCCCGCCGCGAGCACGCCAACGAATACGTCGCCCACCTGCGACGCGATACGTTTCCCCAGCTGGAGCGGATTGCCGGATTCGTCGGCGCGTCGATCCTGCGGCGGGACGTCGCGGACGGCGTCGAGTTCCTCATCGTGACGCGCTGGAAATCGCTGCAGGCGATTCAGGCGTTTGCCGGCCAGGACGCGGAGCTCGCCGTCGTGCCCGTCAACGTGCAGCGCATGATGGTCGAATACGACGCACGCGCCCGTCACTACGAGGCGACCGAATAGCTATTGGTGGATCGAGCCGGCGACGATCTGCCAGCGGCCGTTCTTGCGCTGCCAGACGCGCATGAACTTGAGGGTGCCGCTCCATTGCGGGCCCTTGAATGCTGCCTCGCAAGTGACCACGGCAACCGAGCCATGCTCGGTGACCTGCAGGTCGGTCACGTCGACGCTGGTGAATTTCGGACCGTTGCCCGCGCGATGGGCTTCCACGACCTTTTGCTTGGCGAGCGCGGGCGTGCCGCTCTGATCCACGAGTACGACGTTGGCCGCGAGCAAGTCCTCGAACGTTTCCGGGTCCGGGCCGAGCTCGGCCAGCCGCAGGCGCTCCTCGAGCAGCGCGATTTCCTTCTTCACCTTGGTCATCAGGCGGCTTTTTTCTCCGCGCGCTGCTCGACGGGCTTCGATTCGCGCGACAGGTTCATGGCAGTGTTGACCAGCGCGACGTGCGTGAATGCCTGTGGAAAGTTGCCGAGCTGGCGGCCCGAGCGCGGATCGTACTCCTCGGCGAGCAGTCCGACGTCGTTCGCGAGCCGGCAGCAGCGCTCGAAGAGCGCGTAAGCCTCGTCGCGCCGGCCGAGCATGATCAGGCAGTCGGCGAGCCAGAAGCTGCAGGCGAGAAAGACGCCCTCGCCGGGCGGCAGGCCGTCGATCGACTCCTTGGTGCGATAGCGCATGACGAAGCCGTCGTGCGTCAGATCGCGCTGGATCGCCTCGATCGTCGAGCGCACGCGCGGGTCGCTGCACGGCAGGAAGCCGGTGGTCGGCAGGAGGAGCAGGCTGCCGTCCAGCTCGTCGCAGCCGTAGAACTGGACGAAGGCGCCGCGCTTTTCGTTCCAGCCGTTCCGGCACACGTCGTCGTGGATGCGGGCGCGGATCTCGCGCCAGCGCTCGACGGGACCTTCGCGCCCGAACTTCTCGACCGCCTTCACCGCGCGGTCGAACGCCACCCAGCACATCACCTTCGAATACGTGAAGTGGCGCGGCGGGCCGCGCACTTCCCACATGCCCGAGTCCGGCTTCGTCCACACCTTCTCGAGGTGCTCGAGCAGCGCGCGCTGCACGGCCCACACCGGCTCGTGCGTGGCGAGGCCGCTCTTGCGGCCGACGTGCAGGGCGTCCATCACTTCGCCGTACACGTCGAGCTGCAGCTGCCCGCTGGCCGCGTTGCCGACGCGCACCGGCGTGGAGTTTTCATACCCCGGCAGCCAGTCGAGCTCGCGTTCATCCAGGCGCCGCTCGCCGGCGAGGCCGTACATGATCTGCATCTGGTGCGGGCTGCCGGCGATGGCGCGCGCCAGCCATTCGCGCCACGCCACCGCTTCTTCCTGGTAGCCGCCGTTCATCAGCGCAAGCAGCGTGAGCGTCGCATCGCGCAGCCAGCAGTAGCGGTAGTCCCAATTGCGCACGCCGCCGATGCGCTCGGGCAGCGACGTCGTCGGCGCCGCAACGATGCCGCCGGTGGGCGCGTAGGTGAGCGCCTTCAGCGTGATGAGCGAGCGGCGCACCGGCTCGGTCCAGGCGCCGCAGGCGTTCGCGCGCGCAGTCCACTCCCGCCAGAAACG
>DATMIG010000193.1:0-3697 GCA_035554335.1 Burkholderiales bacterium | reverse complement strand
CGGTCATCGACGCGCCGACACCCTTGAAGGGCACGTGCACCACCGAGATGCCGGTCTTCTCGAAGAAGAGCTCGGCCGAGAGGTGCGACGAGGTGCCCTGGCCGCCGGAAGCGAAGGTGAGGACGCCCGGCTTCGCTTTCGCCATCTGCACCAGCTCCTTCGCGCTGCTCACGCCAAGGTCCGGACGTGCCCACAGGATGTACGGCGCCTCGGCCACCAGCGTGACCGGCGCGAAGTCCTTCTCGGTGTCGAACGGCAGCTTCGGATAGAGCGCGGGCGAGATGGTGAACGAGTTTTCCGTGACGAGAAGCGTATGCCCGTCGGGCTCGGCCTGCGCGACGATGGCGGTGCCGAGCGTGGTGCCCGCGCCCGGCCGGTTCTCGACCACCACCGGATGGCCGAGCGAGGCGGAAAGCTCGCCGGCGAGCGCGCGGGCGGCGATGTCGGTGAAGGAGCCCGGCACGACGGGCACGATCAGGCGAACCGTCTTACTGGGAAAGTTACCCTGCGCATGCGCCGGGGAAAATGCGGTGAGGAAGGCCGCCGCGACGGCGATAAGGAATCTCATGGTCGAACCTGTTATCTTGGAATTTGAACCAAAAGTCAAACCCTTGAGGATGCGATGAAAGCCTGGATCGGCGAGGGCGCGGGGCGCTCGGCGGTGTTTCGCGAAGCGACCCTGCCGACGCCGGCGCCGCGGCGAGGCGAGGTCCTCCTGCGAGTGCGCGCCGTCGGGCTGAATCTCGTCGATCGCTTCCCCAAGACCCAGCACTTCTCGCATACGCCGCCCGCGCCCGCGGCGATTCCCGGCATGGAGGCCGCCGGCGAGATCGCGGCGCTCGGCGAGGGGGTGCAGGACCGGCGCGTCGGCGAGCGCGTGATGGCGATGGTGCAGGGCGGCTGCGTGGAGTACGTGTGTGTCCACTCGAGCCTTCTCATGAGCGTGCCGGCGACGATGGACTGGTCCTTCGCCGCGGCGATCCCGGTTTCCTTCCTCACGGCGCACGACGCGCTCGTCACGAACGGGCGTTTCGCTCGCGGCGACGCGGTGCTCGTCCAGGGCGCGACCACGGGCGTCGGCCTCGCCGCGCTGCAGCTCGCGCGGCTGGGCGGCGCGTCCCTCGTCGCCGGCACCTCGCGCTCGGCCGAGAAGCTGGAGCGCGCGCGCCCGCTGGGTCTCCAGCTTCCAATAACCTCTTCGGTCGTTTCGGAGGCGGTGCTCGCCGCCACCGCCGGTCGTGGCGCCGACGTGGTGCTCGATCACCTCGGCGCCCGCGTGCTGAACGAGACGCTGCGCGCCACGGCCGTCGGCGGGCGCATCGTCAACATCGGCCGCTATGCCGGCACGCGCGGCGAGATCGACCTCGAGATGCTCGCGCTGCGCCGCCTCTCGCTCATCGGCGTCACGTTCCGCACGCGCTCGCTCGAGGAGCATGCCGCCGTCGTCGCGAAGTTCATGGAGCAGCACGCCGGCGACCTGGAAGCGGCGCGCCTGCGGCCGGTGATCGACCAGGTGATGGCATTCGACGAGCTGCCGGCGGCGATGGAGCGCGCCGCGAGCGGCGAGCAGTTCGGCAAGCTCGTCCTAGTGGTGTAGTGGAGCGGGAGGCAGGTCTCTCACCTGCTTCTGACGCTGGCGGCGTCAGCCCGGATATAGCAACTCCCGCGTGATTCGCATGGTGCCGGAGACGCGCGGAGCCGCAAATCGCTGCCACTGCGGTTTTCGCGTCAGCTGGCGATGACGCGGGCGTCGCCGCGTCTCGTCAGGCTTTTTCCGCCGCCAACGTGGGGTAATCGTTGTAGCCGTCCGGGCCGCCGCCATAGGAGCGCCGCAGCACGGGCTTGGCGAACGGCCCGCCGCGGCGGATGCGTTCCGGCAGGTCGGGATTCGCCATCCACAGGCGGCCGAACGACACAGCGTCCACGGCGCCTTGCGCGATGAGCTCGTTCGCCTGCGCCGGCTCGATGCCGCCGTTCGCGATCAGCCTGCCGTCGAACACCGGCTTCACCAGGTCGAGCATGCGCGAGCGCTCGAATCTTCCGTACCAGAAGCTGGTATCGGCCAGCTCGAGAAAGCCCAGGCGCGCCCGGTTGAGCTCCCCGACGAGAAAGCGATAGGCCGGCGCCGGATCCGGATCCGCGGCGCCGTTGTAGTCGGAGTAGGGCGAGATGCGCATCCCGACGAGCGAGGGCGGATAGTGCTCCATCATCGCGTGCACCACCTCGATCGCAAAGCGCGCGCGCTTCTCGGGGGTGCCGCCGTACTCGTCCGTGCGGCGGTTGAGGAACGGCGACAGGAACTGGTGCGGCAGGTAGCCGTTCGCGCCGTGCAGCTCGATCGCATCGAAGCCGGCTTCCTTGCACGCGCGGGCCGCTACGCCGAACGCCTTCACGGTGGCGCGGATCTCGTCCAGCGTCATTTCCCGCGAGGGCGTCGCCTTCAGCTTGATGAACTTGCCCTCCGGCCCGATTCCCCAGACGGTGATCGCGTCCATGTTCTCGTTCACGCCGGAGGGCGAGAGCGCCGGCTTCGGATCGGCCGAGCGGTCGCATGCGACGCGCCCACCGTGCCAGAGCTGCAGCGCGATGCGTCCGCCGGCATCGTGCACCGCGCGCACCACCTTCTTCCACGCGTCGATCTGCGGCTGCGTGAAGATGCCCGGCGCGCAGTCCCAGGCGATCGATTGCGGCACGACGTTGGTTGCCTCCGCGATGATCAACCCGGCGGCCGCGCGCTGCACGTAGTGCTCGGCCATCATCGGCGTCGGCACGCGCTCGATCGTCGCTCGCGACCGCGTGAGGGGCGCCATGACGATGCGGTTGGGGAGATGCAGGTCGCCGATGTCGAGCGGCGAGAAAAGGTCGGCCATTAGTTCGATTTTTTCTTTGCCGCCCCCCTGATAAGGGGGGAAGCGAACGAAGTGAGCGGGGGGTTTTGTTTCGGAAAAACCAAACCCCCCGTTCGCCTGCGGCTCACACCCCCCTTATCAGGGGGGCAGCAAAAGCAAACCGGCGTCATGGAGCGGGGACCGCCCAGACATCGATCGTCGCGGCACCTTCGCGGATCTTCTTCACCGTCTTGTACTCAGGCGAGTTCCAAAAGCGCTGAATTGCGTCCATCGAAGCAAATTCGAAAATCACCAGCCGCCGTCCATCATGCGAACCTTCGAGCACTTCCATGCCGACGCCAGTTCCCTTCAGCTTGCCGCCGAACGAGGCCATCAGCGGCTGCACGGCCGCCTGGTAGCGCTTGTACGCCTCGCGCTCGGTCACGCTGGCCTGCACGATGAGCAGCGCCGCCATTATTCGAGCTCGGCGACGCCGGCCTTCTTGATGAGGAGGTCCTTCAGCTTGCCGCGCTCGACCTTGCCGGTCGGGTTGGACGGGATCTCGTCGACGAAGAAGTAGTGGCGCGGGCGCTTGAAGTCGGCGAGGTCGGGGCTCGACAGGCAGAAGGCGTCGAGCGCCTTGGCGTCGAGCTTCGGATCCTTGCGGATGATCGCCGCGCACACCACCTGGCCCCATTTGCGGCTCGGCAGGCCGACAGCCGCCGCGTTGGCGATGCCGGGATGCTTGAAGAGCACGTTCTCGATCTCCGACGGGTGGATGTTCTCGCCGCCGCTCTTGATGGTGTGGTCCATGCGCCCCATCACGGTGATGAAGCCCTCGTCGTCGAGGACGGCGGCGTCGCCGGACA
>DATMIG010000192.1:0-2758 GCA_035554335.1 Burkholderiales bacterium | reverse complement strand
ACGCCGGTCGTGCCTTAGTACACGGCAAACGAAAGCAGCCTCCGGTAGCCTCTTCGGGAAAGGGAGGCGCCGATGAAAAACCAATGGCTCGCCGTGGTCGCAGCCGCGCTGGTCGGTTGCTCGCATACCCACACCGTGGTGGTACCGGTGCCGCCGCGGGTAGACCTCAAGCCCTACGGCACGATCGGCATCGTCGACTTCACCTCGAACGGCGAGCGTGCGACCGGCTCGCAGGCGATGCGCCAGTTCGAGGAGCAGGTGCAGGAGGCGCAGCCGGGCACGCGCTTCCTCGAGCTCGGCAGCCGCGACGCGGTGCTGGCGGGCGTCGGCTCGAGCGAGCTCAACCCCGAGTCGCTGCGCCGCATCGGCCAGAAATACGGCGTGAAGGCTATCATCCTGGGCGAAGTGGTGTATTCGGAGCCGCGCACCGACATCAAGGTGGCGGACATCACGCGCCTCGAGGGCGGCGTGCGCGCCGAGCTGCGCGCGGACATCTCCGGGCGCCTGCTCGAAACGGCGAGCGGCGCCAGCGTGTGGACGCGCTCGTCGTGGACGAAGCGTCAGCTCGGCACGTTGAACGTTTCGGCCGAGCACGGCGTCAGCGGCAGCCTGGCGAAGACCGATCCGCGCGAGGAGATGGTGACGACGCTCGTCTACCACCTCACGCACGACTTCCGGCCGACGACCGTGCGCGAGACCCGGCCGGACTAAGCCGGCGCCATTCCCCCAAAGTGCTCGCGGCGGTCGGCGAGGCCGAAGCGCCGCTCGCGCTCGACGGGAATCATGCGCTGGCGGCGGTCCATCGAGATCCGCCGCCGCTCCGACGCGCGCACCGGCTCGCGCCAGCCGAAATAGGCCGCGATCACCGCCGTGATGCCATGCAACCAGACGTCACCGCCGTACATCGGCATCATCCCGAATAGCGTGTTCGTGATCGGCAGCAGCCCGAGCACGGCGAGCACGCCGAACAGGACCGCGAGACTGCGCGCGTACATCGCGCTGTGCCCATGGTCTTTGCGCGCCGAAATGCCCCACGCGCCGGCAACGAGATGCACGAGCGACAGGACGACGTTGACCGGGAAGAGGCCGAGCAGATAGCCGTACAGGAGGGCGAATGTCGTCGGCGGGGCGTCGGCGGGCGGCGGCACCAGCATCGCGGGGATGAGGCCCAGCAGGCCGGCGGCGAAATACACCAGTCCGAAGATCAGCGCGAAAGTCGACGTCCTCATAAGCACCTCCTAGATTTCGACGTTCCCGGAGTCGGGTCCCTGCTCGTAGTCGCGCACCAGGCGCGAGGTGCCGTCCCGCTCGACGACCGCCACGCGGCAGCGCGGCTTGGCGAGCGCGACGCGCACGGCGTGCTTCATCGCGCCCCACTTGCTCGGGAAATACGCGATCGCGACCCGGCTCGGGCCGCGCTCGTTGACGCTCCAAACCCCGTCGCGGGTCTGCGTGACGGAGAGCACCGGCCGCGCCTGTTCCATCAGCCGCCTTTCACCTTCAGCTCGTTCTTCACGCGGCTCACGCCGCTCACCTTCTTCGCCACCTCTTCGGCGCGCTGCTTGGTGTGCTGGTCCTCCACCACGCCCTTCAGCGTGACCACGCCCTTGTCGCTGTCGACGTTGATGTTCTTCAGCGTCTTCAGGCCGACGTCGTTCGCGAGCGCCGTGTGGACCTTGCTGGTGAGCGTCGAGTCCTTGGCATACTGCGTGTTCTTCTGGCGGCCTTCCTCGGTCGCCTGCTCGTTGGTCTTCTGCGCGAACGCAGGCACCGCGGCCAGCGCGGCGCAGAGGATGAATGCGAGGCGGTTCATTGCTTTCTCCAGTGGTTAACTGCCCCCAGACGGTGCCTGGGCGTGAATGACGGATGGCTTGTCGATCGGCGGCCGGCGGATCTCCTGCTCGAGGCTGGGCCGGTCGCGCCGCTGGAAGGGCGCCAGCTCGACCGGCTGGCCGCTCTCCATGGACCGGTAGAGCGCGCGGATGACGCGGATGTCGGCGAGGCCTTCCTCCGCCGACGGCTCCGGATCGCGGTTCTGCAGGATGCAGTCGGAGAAGTAGAGCAGCTCCGGCGCGAACTGGTCGCGCTTCGCGAACCGGCGCTCGCTCACCACGTTGCCCTCGAGCGAAAGGCGATGCTCGAGCGGCTTCGCATATTCATAGGCGGGGTCGACGGCGAGCTCGCCCTTCGTGCCGACGAGCCGGTACTCGGAGACCTTGGTGGCGCCGAAGCTGCACGTGAAGCTCGCCAGGCGCTCGTTCGGGAAGCGCAGCACCGCGCTCACCGATTCCTCGACGTCGCCGATCACCCCCGCGGCGGCCGCCGACACCTCGGTCGGCTCGTCGCGAAAAAGCATGCGCGCGGCGTTGATGCAGTAGATGCCGATGTCGTAGAGGACGCCGCCGCCCATCTCGCGCCGCACGCGGATGTTGCCGGGCACCACGCTCATCGTGAAGGTCGAGGTAAAGAGCCGCGGCTCGCCGATCCTTCCGGAGCGCGCAATCTCGATCGCCTCCAGGTTCGCGCGCTCGAAATGCAGGCGGTAGGCGATCATCAGCTTGGCGCGCCCATCGCGAGCTGCTTTTGCCATGACTTCACACTGTGCCTCGGTCACCGCCATCGGCTTCTCGCACAGCACGTGCAGCCCCGCGCGCGCGGCGCGCTCCGCGTACTCGGCGTGCAGCGTGTTCGGCAGCGCGATATAGACCGCATCGATGTCGCCGCTTTTCAGCAGCGCGTCGTAATCGGCGTAATCGAC
>DATMIG010000191.1:0-40046 GCA_035554335.1 Burkholderiales bacterium | reverse complement strand
AGCCCGACATCCAGATCTTCATCTCCGAAGAGGGCTACATCTGCCTCAAGCAGACCGACACGGTCGACGGAGAGAAGACGATCGAGTTTGCGCCCGCCTACGGCCAGAAGGTGGCCGGCGCCATCGCCAGCCTGCAGCAGTTCGCGCAGGCGAAATTCGAGAAAGCCGAGCTGATCGACGAATGAGCGCGTCGTAAGCCCGAGAACGGCGGCCGGCGCTACGCCGCTGCCTTGGTGGCGCGCCGCGTGGCGCGCTTCGCTTCTTTCTTCGTCCGCTTCAGCTTCTTCTCGATCTGCTGAAGGCGTCGGCGGTTCTTCAGGTTCTTCGTGGTGTGGCGCATGGCGGTCCCTTTCTTTTGCGGCCGCCAGTATATGCGCGAGAGGCATTTCCGACGTCGCCCCTTCGAGACTCATCCACCCGGGATACTTGCGCTTCGACGAATCGTGCGGGCGCGCGACCTACGATTCGGTTCTCGCAAGGAGGCAACACCGCAATGCGCATCCGGGGGCAGTCCGATATCGAAGTGTTCGTCGCCGACAACGGCTACATCTGCCTCAGGCAGGACGACGTGGTCGACGGTTCGAAGGTGATCGAGTTCGCGCCCGCATACGGGACGAAGGTGGTCGATGCGATTTCCCAGCTGCGCGCTTTCGCGCAGGCAAAGTTCGAGAAGGCCGAGCTGGTAGACGAGTAGCCGCAGGTTTCGCTTTGCCGGGCCCTCCAAAAGCCCGGTCCCTGGTAGTGGACTGACCCCGGCGCGGCCTTGAACCGCGCCGGGTTCACTCTTCAAAACGCGCGCCGCCAGGGCGCGCGCCTTTAGTAGCATCCCGGTCAAGGGGGATGCGATGCAATCCAGAAAACTGTTGATCGGCGCGGCGGTCCTCGCGGCGCTGGGTATCGTCTCGTGCCAGCAGATGCCCGGAAGCGGCGGCGCCGCGATCCAGGCGGCACCGGTCAGCGAAGGCGACGACATCACCGGCACGGTGACGGGCGACAAGGGCCCGGAAGCCGGCGTCTGGGTGATCGCGGAGACAAAGGACCTGCCGACGCCCTTCTACAAGGTGGTCGTCACGGACGACCAGGGTCGCTTCGCCGTGCCCGACCTGCCGAAGGCCAATTACGCGGTCTGGGTGCGCGGCTACGGGCTCATCGACTCGCAGAAGGTGAGCGCGACGCCAGGCAGCAACCTCAACCTGCGCGCGGGCCGCGAGGCGAATGCGCGGGAGGCGGCCGAGCACTACCCCGCGATGTACTGGTTCTCCATGCTCAAGGTGCCGGCGGCAAACGAGTTTCCGCTCGGGCCGGTGTCGAGCCAGCAGCAGTGGCTGAACACCATCAAGTCGGGCGCCTGCCAGTCTTGCCATGCGCTCGGCACGCCGGGCACCCGCACGGTACCGGCGCTCTTCATGAAGATGGGCAACGGCAATTCGCACGAGGCGTGGCGCAATCGCCTGCGCGCGGGGAGTGCACAGGCGCTCATGGCGCGCGACATCAGCAGGCTGGACGGCGAGCGCGCGATCGGCAACTTCGCCGACTGGACCGACCGCGTGGCGAAGGGCGAGCTGCCGTTCGACAAGCCGCGGCGCCCGGAGGGCCTCGAGCGCAACCTCGTCATCACGATGTGGGACTACTCGCATCCGCAGTTCTACGCGCACGACGTGGTATCGACCGACCGGCGCAATCCGCGGGTGAACCCGGGCGGCGCGGTGTACAACTCGCCCGAGGATTCGACCGACCGCGTCGGCGTCGTCGATCCGCGCACCAACCGCGCGATCGAGATCCTGCACCCGCTGCGCGACCCGAACACCCCGTCGGTGAAGTCGGCGCCCTATGGCGAGTCGGCCTACTGGGGCGACAAGCCGTACTGGGAAGGCCACACCCTCAACCACAACCCGATGATGGACGAGAGGGCGCGCACCTGGTTTACCTCGCGCATCACCCCGGACGCGAATCCCGACTGGTGCGGCAAGGCGCCGGGCAACGAGTCGGCGAAGGCCTTCCCGCTGACCGGCGGCGCCAACCGGCATCTGGGCATGTTCGATCCGTACACCAACCAGTGGACGCTGGTGCGCACCTGCTTCCCGACGCATCACCTCAACTTCGACAGGAACGGCGTCCTCTGGACCAGCGCCGGCGTCGTCGGGCCGGGCGTGATCGGCTGGCTCGACGTGAAGAAGTTCGAGCAGACGAAGGACGAGCGCGCCTCGCAGGGCTGGACGCCGTTCATCCTCGACACGAATGGGGATGGAAAGCGTGGCGACTACGCGCGGGCCGATCAGCCGCTCGATCCGAAGAAGGACAAGCAGGTGATGCTGAACCCGTACGCGATCGCGCCGCAGCTCACCGACGACTCGGTGTGGGGCACCGTGATCGGTTATCCCGGCTCCATCATTCGCATCGCGCCGGGGCCGGATCCAATCCACACCGCGCTCACCGAGGTGTACGAGCCGCCGCTGCCCGGCTACGGGCCGCGCGGAGGCGACATCGCCGCCGATGGCGTGTACTGGGTTGCGCTTTCGAGCGGTCACCTCGGTGAATTCGATCGCCGCAAGTGCAAGGTGCTGAACGGGCCGACCGCCACCGGCAAGCATTGCCCGGAAGGCTGGACGCTGCACAAGCTTCCCGGTCCGCAGATGCGCGACGTGAAGGACGACGGCAGCGCGGAGATTCCCTATTACGTCTGGGTCGATCGCTTCAATGTGCTGGGCCTCGGCAAGGACGTGCCGATCGTCATGGGCAACGGCTCCGACTCGATCATGCCGTTCGTCGACGGCAAGTTCCTCGTCCTGCGCCTGCCGTATCCGTCGGGCCTGTTCCCGAAGAACGTCGACGGCCGCGTGGACGATCCGGCCGCCGGCTGGAAGGGACGCGCCCTGTGGACAACTTCGGGCACGCGCGTGAACTTCCACCTGGAAGGCGGAAAGTCCAACTATCCCAAGATCGTGAAGGTGCAGCTGCGTCCCGAGCCGTTGGCGCGCTAAGGCCTTATGGCGGGGTCGGGGCCGGAATAATTCTTAGGCTCCGACCCCGAATTTCTCCACCCTCCCGCGACGGACAAGCAGCTAAAATTTCGCGAGGATGGGCGCCCCGCAGAATCCGCTGAACGATCCGGACGAGACCGCCGGCGGCGATTTCATCTTTGGAGACGAGAAAACGGCAGACGACGGTCGCAAGCACTTCTCCCGCGAGGATCTGATGAAGAACCTCTCGGCGATGATCCAGACCGTGCCGGGCTGCGAGAAGGTGAAGGTCGTCGACATCACGCGACTCGAGCCGCCCGACAACTCGGGCTGCAACTGGTCGACCGCGATGGTGCTCGATCCCGCCGGCACCGCGCCGGAGGTGTACGTGATCGGCTACGCCACCATTGTCTTCATGGCCCGCTCGAGCTGGAACCTGAAGTAACCGCGGCGGCAGGCCGCCGCGGTCACGCCGGCGGTTTGGCTTTCTCCTCCAGCGCCGCCCAGCGCTCCAGTTTGTCGTCGATCAGCCGCGCGATCTCGGCCTCGCGGTCGCGATCCGCGCGCAGGATGTCCGGCGGCTGCTTGTAGTAGTCGGCGGCGTGCATGCGCGCCTGGATCTGCTTCTGCTCTTCTTCGAGCGTCTCGATTTCTTTCGGCAGCGCTTCCAGCTCCCGCGTTTCCTTGTAGCTCAGTTTTGTGCGCGCCTTTTCCGGCCGCCCGCCCGCCGCGGGGGGAGGCGAGCTGTCTTTGCGAGCGGGGGGTTGATTTTGCGACTGCTGCACATAATCGCTATACCCGCCCGCGTACTCCTTCCACACGCCATCGCCTTGCGCGGCCAGCGTCTGCGTCACCACGTTGTCGAGGAAAGCGCGGTCGTGGCTGACGAGGAGCAGCGTGCCGGCATAGTCCTGCAGCGCGGTTTCGAGGAGCTCGAGCGACTCGATGTCGAGGTCGTTGGTCGGCTCGTCGAGCACCAGCACGTTGGCCGGACGCGAGAAGAGGCGCGCGAGCAGCAGGCGGTTGCGCTCGCCGCCGGAGAGCATCGCGACCTTCGAATTCGCGCGGCGCGGCGGGAAGAGGAAGTCGCCGAGATAGCTCATCACGTGCTTGCGGCCCGATGTCAGGTCGACCCATTCGGAGCCGGGGCTGATCGTTTCGGCGACCGTCTTTTCCTCGTCCAGCACTTCGCGCAGCTGGTCGAAGTAGGCCGGCGCCACGTTGGCGCCGATGCGCACCCGCCCGGCGTCGGGCGCGAGCTCGCCGAGGATCAGCTTGATGAGCGTGGTCTTGCCGGCGCCGTTGGGCCCGATGAGGCCGATGCGGTCGCCGCGCGAGACGATCAGGTCGAGGCCCTGGATGAGCGTGCGACCACCGAATGACTTCGCCACCTCGGTGAGCTCGGCCACCAGCTTTCCGGAGCGCTGCCCTTCGCCGATGGCGAGCCTGATGTTCCCGGCGCGCTCGCGCCGCGCCGCGCGCTCGTCGCGCAGGCGCTCGAGGCGCCGCACGCGGCCTTCGTTGCGCGTGCGCCGGGCCTCGATGCCCTTGCGGATCCAGGCTTCTTCCTGCGCCCAGAACTTGTCGAACTTCGCATGCACGACGGCCTCGACGGCGAGCTGCTCGCGCTTGCGCTGCTCATAGGCGGAAAAGTTGCCGGGAAAGGAAACGAGGCGCCCGCGGTCGAGCTCGAGGATGCGCGTCGCCACGCGGTCGAGAAAGGCGCGGTCGTGCGTGACGAAGATCGCCGCCGGCTGCCGCACGAGGAGATTCTCCAGCGCGACGATGCCGTCGATGTCGAGGTGGTTGGTCGGCTCGTCGAGGAGCAGCACGTCCGGCTCCTGCGCAAAGGCGGCGGCGAGCGCCGCGCGCTTGCGCTCGCCGCCCGACGCCTTCGCCGGATCGAGCTCGAGATCGATGCCCAGGCGGTGGAAGAATTCCTCGAGCTTGTGCGCGGGCGCCGGCGTGTCGGCGGGAAAGGCCGGCTCCTGCGGCACGAAGACGATGCGCAGCCCGTCCGTTTTCCTCAGCTCGCCGTCGTCGAGCATGCGCGTGCCGGCGAGCACGGCGAGCAGCGACGATTTCCCGGTGCCGTTACGCCCGATGAGCCCGATGCGCTCGCGCTCCTCGAGGGCGAACGAGGCCCGGTCGAGGAGCGGGAGGTCGCCAAAGGCGAGCTCGGCGTTCTGGAGCGTAAGGAGAGGCATTACAGGAGTGCGGTCAGCACGGATTTTCCCTGTCGGGGATTTTCCTGTCGAACGGTTTCGGACCCCAAAAGCCAAAGCCGGGTGACAGACAGCGCGGCCGCGGATTTGCACAATGCAGTCCTCCTCCCTGGAGCCAACGTCCGCACTCCCTAGGACCTGGCTCAACCCCTTGGACAGCCGCCTTCGGGCGGCTTCTTTTTGTCGATAATCTCCCGCCATGATCCTCATCCATGGCGCGAAGGTGGTGCGGCCGAAGACGTTCGCCGCGGAGGCGCTCGACGTGATCGTCGAGGGCGACACGATCAAGGACCTCGTTGCACCGGGCAGCGTGAAAGGCGACGGCATGGAACGCGTCGACGCGACCGGGCGCGCGCTGATGCCGGGGCTCGTCAACGGGCACAACCATGCCACCGCCAACCTGGCCAAAGGTCTTTTCGACCGCTACAACCTGGAGCTCTATCTCACGGCCGTGCCGTGGTCGACCGGCCGCCGCACGCTGGAAGACAAGGCCCTCTCGGCCACGCTTGGCGCGGCGGAGATGGCGCGCAAGGGCTGCACCGCGGCGTACGACATGTTCGCGGAATTTCCGCTGCCGACGGTCGAAGGCATGGCGGCGGTGGCCGAGGCCTATGCGAAGGTCGGACTGCGCGCGGTGATCGCGCCGCAGATCACGGACAAGAGCTACTGGGAGGCGGTCCCCGGTCTCGCGGACGCGCTGCCCGAGCCGCTGAGAAGCGAAGCGCTGAAAGCGAAAGCGGCGCCGCACGAGCAGTCGATCGAGGCCTGCCGGAAGATATTGGCGGCCTGGCGGCATCCGCGCGAGCAGGTGAAGCCCGCGCTCGGGCCCAGCATCCCGCACCACTGCTCGGACGAATTCCTGCGCGAGTGCCGCGATCTCGCGCGCGAGCACGGCCTCGGCATGCAGATGCACGTGGCCGAATCGAAGATGCAGTCGATCATCGCGCCGAAGGTGTATGGCCATTCGCTCGTCGCGCACCTTGCGAAGCTGGAGATGCTGAGCCCCGGCTTCTGCGTGGCGCACGGCGTGTGGCTGGGCGACGAGGATCGCCAGCGCCTGGCCGACGCCGGCGCTTCGGTGTCGCACAACCCGGGCAGCAACCTGAAGCTGGGTTCCGGCGTCGCCGACATGCGGCGCATGCTGGCGGCCGGGATCAACGTGGCGGTCGGCACGGACGGCACGGCGTGCTCCGACAACCTGAACGCGTTCGAGGCGATGCGGCTCGCGTGCTACCTCTCGCGCGTCAAGGATCATTCGGTCGGCGAATGGATCAGCGCGCGCGAGGCGTTCCATGCGGCCACCGAGGGCGGCGCGAAGGCGCTCGGCTTCGACCGCATCGGGCGCATCGAAAAGGGCTGGAAGGCCGACCTCGTCTTCCTCGACCTGTCCGCGCTGCATTACGTGCCGCTCAACGACCTCGCGCAGCAGATCGTGTTCGGCGAGGACGGTACCGGCGTCGAGCACGTGATGGCGGGCGGCCGTTTCATCGTGCGCGATCGCAAGGTCCTGGGCGTGGACGTGGAAAAGCTGCGGCGCGAGGCCGAAGAGGCGATGGTGCGTCTGCGGGCCGCCAATGCCGAGGCGAAGGCCTTCGCCGAGAAGCTCCTGCCCTACGTCGGCCGCTTTTGCACGGGGCTGCATTAGGGATTGAACGTCCGCCTTGGTCGCCGCATCTAAAGGGTCAACCCCAGTGTCCAGAGGCTGACCATGAAGCCAGCAATCCTTGCGTTTTCCTTAATAACCGCTTGTGTCGGCGCCGCGTGCTCCCCGGCCACCGAGCAACCGGCCAAACCCCAGGCTGCGCAAGGCGCTTCGGCCGCTTCGCCCGGTAGTCCGACCGGCGCACAGGCCTCCGGCGCGCCCGTCCAGGCGCTGCCCGACTTCGCCGCCATCGCCGAAGCCAACAAGGGCGCGGTGGTGAACATCCGCGCGACCGTCTCGGCGCCGAAGCCGCAGGCCTTCGGAGGTCGCGGAAACGACCAGGGCGATGACGAGCAGGACGACAATCCGCTGAACGAGTTCCTGCGCCGCTTCGGCATGGAAGGCGCGCAGCCGCCGGTGCCGCGCGAGGGCATGGGCTCCGGCTTCATCGTCGACCCGAACGGCGTGATCCTCACCAATGCGCACGTCGTCGAGGGCGCGGACGAGGTGCGCGTCAAGCTCGCCGACCGCCGCGAGTTCAAGGGCAAGGTCGCGGGCCTCGACCACACGACCGACATCGCCGTGGTCAAGATCGACGCGAAGGATCTGCCGACCGTCAAGCTCGGCGATGCGTCCAAGGTGCGCGTCGGCGAATGGGTGATCGCCATCGGCTCGCCGTTCGGCTTCGAGAACACCGTCACCTCCGGCATCGTCTCCGGTACCTCGCGCTCGCTGCCCGAGGGCAGCTACGTACCGTTCATCCAGACCGATGCGGCGGTGAACCCCGGCAATTCCGGCGGTCCGCTCTTCAACATGCAGGGGCAGGTGATCGGCATCAATTCCGCCATCTACTCGCGCACCGGCGGCTACATGGGTCTCGCCTTCGCGATTCCGATCGACGTGGCGAGGAACGTGGAGGAGCAGCTCCTCAAGACCGGCAAGGTGCAGCGCGGCCGCCTCGGCATCGGCATCCAGGAAGTGTCCGCGTCGCTCGCCCGATCGTTCGGCCTCGATCGCCCGACGGGCGCGCTGGTCTCCACGGTCGAGGCCGGCGGTCCGGCGGAGAAGGCGGGCCTGCAGCCGGGCGACGTGATCCTCGCCTTCAACGGCAAGAAGATCGAGACCTCGAGCGAGCTGCCGCCGGTCGTCGCGCAGACCAAGCCCGGCACGAAGAGCGAGCTCGAGATCTGGCGCGGCGGCAAGAAGCAGACGCTCGGCGTCGCCGTCGGCGAGATGAAGAACGAGCAGGTGGCGAAGAACGGCAGCGCGCAGCCCAATCCGGAAGAAGGCGGCAAGCTCGGTCTCGCCGTTCGTGCGCTCACCCCGGAAGAAAAGAAGCAGCTCGGCGGCAACGCGAGCGGCCTGGTCGTGGAGCGCGCCACCGGCCCCGCGGCGAAGGCGGGCCTGCGCCGCGGCGATCTCATCACCGCCGTGAACGGCAAGCCGGTCAAGTCGGTGGACGAGCTGCGCGCGATGGTCGCGAAGGCGAAAGACAACGTCGCGCTACTCGTGCGTAGAGGGGATGCGACAGTCTTCGTGCCAATTGAAATCGGCTAGCGGCAATTTCCTCGTAAGGGAAATCCCTGTCGCACCGCTGCGACCCTAACTTTCCGGAGCGCGCGACAGACAAGGGAAGCGGGGATGCGCAGAATGCCTACTCCCCTAGCCATTCTCTTCTCCTCCTCCCTGGGGAATGGCCTTCTAGAAGCCGCCCTCGGGCGGCTTCTTTTTTTCCGTGATGAGCTTATCCAGTCCGGCGAGCGGCCGATGCTTCGCGGGCGCGGGATCGGTCTGCTTCGCGTTGCCGCCGGCCTGCGAGTCGACCGCGCGCGCATGCTCGTTCTCGTGGCAGTAGATGCAGAGCAGCTCCCAGTTGGAGCCGTCGAGCGGGTTGTTGTCGTGGTTGCCGTCGCGGTGATGTACCGTCAGTTCGCGCAGCCGACTCGGCGGGAAGTTTCGGGCGCAGCGTGCGCACACGTGAGGGAACAGCTTTAGCGCGCGGCTGCGGTAATCCATTAGAGTCATTCTATGGATGACAAGGAGAACCTGCTGCGCGAGGACCGGCGCCTGCTCGGGCGCCTGCTCGGCGAGGTGATCCGCGGCCAGGCGGGCGCCGAGACGTTCGAGCGCATCGAGGGCATCCGCCAGGCGGCCGTCGCCTTCCGCAAGGACAACGCGGGCGAGGGCGGGCTCGATGCGCTGCTGAACGCGCTCGACCTCGACCAGACGATGGACGTGGTGCGCGCCTTCAGCTTCTTCTCGCACCTCCTCAACATCGCCGAGGACGAGCAGCAGCACCGCCGGCGGCGCGTGCATGCGGCTGCGGGCTCGCCGAGGCGGCCGGGTAGCCTCTCGTACGCGCTCGACCAAGTGAAGTCCGTGGGTGTTGAAAAGCTGCTGGCCTGGTTCGAGCGCGCCCAGGTGAGCCCGGTGCTCACGGCCCATCCGACCGAAGTCCAGCGCCAGAGCATCCTCGACTGCGAGCGCGAGATCGCGCGCCTCATCGCGCAGCCGCAGAACGCGGAGCGCGACGAGGCGATCCACGCGGAGGTGCTGCGCCTGTGGCTGACCTCGATGCTGCGGCTCCACAAGCTGCAGGTGTCGGACGAGGTGACGAACGGCATCAACTTCTTCCGCCTCACGTTCCTCCAGGAGCTGCCGCGGCTCTACGGCGAGTTCGAGCACGCGCTGAAAGAGCGCTTCCAGATGCACGAGCTGCCGTGGCTGCCGCCTTTCCTCACGGTCGGCAGCTGGATCGGCGGCGATCGCGACGGCAATCCGAACGTCGACGCGGCGGTGCTGCGCACGGCGCAGGTGCTGCATGCGCGGCTCGTGTTCGAGCACTACCTCGCCGAAGTGAACTCGCTCGGCCGCGAGCTCGGCCTGTCCGGCCGCCAGGCGCACGTGCCGCCGGAGGTGGCGTCGTTGGCCGAACGTTCGGGCGATCCCTCGCCGCACCGCCAGGACGAGCCGTATCGGCGCGCGCTCACCGGGATTTATGCGCGCGTCGCTGCGACGGCGGAAGCGCTCGCGCAGCACGCGGCGAGCCCGCCGCCCCTGAACAGGGCGCCCGCCTACGGCAGCGCCGACGAATTCGCGGCCGAGCTCGCGATCATTTCTGGCGCGCTCAAGGCGCAGGGCGCGGCGCTGCTGGCGAGCGGTCGCCTGCGCTCGCTCGAGCGCAAGGTCTCGGTTTTCGGCTTCCATCTCGCGCCCCTGGACCTGCGGCAAAGCTCGGACATGCACGAGCAGGCGGTGGACGAGCTTCTCGCCCGCGCCGGCACGCCGGGCTATCGCGAGATGAATGAGGCGCAGCGCGTGGCGCTCCTGGAGAAGGAGCTGTCGAGCCCGCGGCTGCTGCGCTCGCCCTACGTCGAATACTCGCCGCTCGTGCAGAAAGAGCTCGCCATCCTCGAGGCCGCGGCGCAGGGCCGCCGCCGCTTCGGTGCGCGCTCGGTGGCGCGCTACGTGATCTCGCATTGCGACTCGGTATCGGATCTGCTCGAGGTCGGGCTGCTGCTGCGCGAGGCGGGGCTCGTGCGCCCCGGCGCGCCGGCGCCGCTCGAGATCGACATCGTGCCGCTCTTCGAGTCGATCGCGGACCTTGCGAGCTGTGGTGATGTGATGAAGAAGGCGCTCGAGCTGCCGCTCTATCGCGCCTGGATCGACGCACGCCGGAACGAGCAGGAGGTGATGCTCGGCTACTCGGACAGCAACAAGGACGGTGGCTACGTGGCGTCCAACTGGGCGCTCTACAAGGCGGCGGAGGCGTTGCGCGACGTCTGCAAGCCGCGCGGTGTGCGGCTGCGGCTCTTCCATGGTCGCGGCGGCACCATCGGCCGCGGCGGAGGGCCGAGCTACGAGGCGGTGCTCGCGCAGCCGCCGGGAACCGTCGACGGCGCGCTCCGGCTGACGGAGCAGGGCGAGGTCATCGCCAGCAAATACGCCGACCCGGAGAGCGGACGCCGCAACCTCGAGGCGCTGGCGGCGGCGACGCTCGAAGCGAGCCTCGCGCGCCGCGGCGACGAGGAAGCCCACGCGCGCCACGCACAGATCATGGAGACGCTGGCGCAGACGGCCTTCGACGCTTACCGCGAGCTGGTGCGGGCGCCGGGCTTCATCGACTACTGGCGCGCGTCGACGCCGATCGCCGAGCTTTCGCAGCTCAACATCGGCAGCCGGCCGGCGTCGCGCAAAAGCACGCAGACCATCGAGGACATCCGCGCGATCCCCTGGGTGTTCAGCTGGAGCCAGTCGCGCCTCATGCTGCCGGGGTGGTACGGTTTCGGCGCCGCGGTGGAGGACTGGATCGCCACGAAGCGCGGCAAGCTGGATGAGCTGCGCGCGATGTACCGCGCCTGGCCCTTTTTCCGCGCGGTGTTGTCCAACCTGGACATGGTGCTCGCGAAGACGGACCTCGCCATCGCCTCGCGCTATGCGTCGCTCGTGCCGGATGCGACGCTGCGCGCCAACGTATTCTCGGCGATCGACACCGAATGGCATCTCGCGCGGCGCTGGCTCGCGGCGATCACGCAGCAGACGCAGCTCCTCGCCGACAACCCGACCCTCGCGCGCTCGATCCGCAATCGCTTCCCTTACCTCGATCCGCTCAACCACCTGCAGGTCGAGCTCCTTCGCCGCCATCGCGCCGACGGCGGCGACGAGCGGCTACTGCGCGCGATTCACCTCACGATCAATGGCGTGGCAGCAGGGTTACGCAACAGCGGCTAGCCGCCGGAAATGAAATGGGGGTCAGACCCCAATTTCCTAACCACCGGAAATGGTGCGCCTCGCCCAGTCGAGGACGACGGCGAGGCGCGGCGGCAGGAGATCCTCGGCTTCGTCGTACGTGACCCAGCGGTACTCGTGGTGCTCGGCACGGCCGAGCTCCTTGGATACCGGCAGCTCGATCTCCACTTCCTCGGTCTCGCCGAGGTAATAGCGCGCCACCTTGTTGTTCGAGTAGGGCAGCGTCTCCTTGAACTCGTCGCCGAACGGAAAGTCGACGCCGGCGAGGCCGGTTTCTTCCCTCAGCTCGCGCTGCGCGGCGCTGAGCTGGTCTTCGCCCGCATCGACGAGGCCCTTGGGAAAGTCCCAGTTGTTGTACGCCCGCAGGATCAGGAGGTACACGCCGCGACCGGTGCGGCGGAAGACGACGACGCCGGCGGCGCGCGGCTGGGCTTTAACCTTCATGCGGGGATAATACAAAAACAAACCGGGACTTTCGTCCCGGTTTGTGTGACAGAAAATTAATGCTCGCCGCCCGAGCGCGCCCTAGCCAGAGGAGGAGGAGGAGGCGTCGGATTTGCTCGGACGGCGAGGCAGCCGGTTGTTAGTGCGCTGCTTCTCAGTGCGCGCCGCGCGGTTGCGCGAACGTGGCTTTTACCCGCGACCAGGCTTCGATCGCGCCGTCGAGCGCGAGTTCCCAGCGTTCCGCCTGCTCCATCGCGCTGATGTGGCGGGCGCGCACGTGCGGCGGCAGCGAGGCCGCGGCGTTTTTCCAGAACGGTGTTCTAAGCATGGAGTACTCCTTTCACTCCCGCGAACGCGGCACGCACGAGGCGCGCCATCTCGGCGGCGCGCGCGACCTTGGCCGCACGCTCGACCGCGTACAATTCCGCGGGCGTCGGTACCTGCAGGTTCAGTTCACGGTTTTTCATGCAAGCAATGTAAGGCCGTGCTCGCACCAGAACAAACGATCAATTCTCAGCCCTCGCATAAGAAAAACTCATCGATAGCGTGATTTACCGCCTGCCACCGTTGAATGCGTTACGCGTATTCGAAGCCGCGGCCCGCCATCTGTCGTTCAAGGAGGCGGCGAACGAGCTTTCGATTACGCAGGCGGCGGTGAGCCACCAGATCAAGAGCCTCGAGGACTACCTCGGCGTGCAGCTTTTCAAGCGCGCCGGACGCGGCGTGCAGCTCACCGAAGCCGCGCGCGCGGCGCTGCCGAGATTGCGCGACGGCTTCGATGCGCTCGCCGCCGCCGTCGAGACGATCCATGTGAGGGCGGACGAAACCGATCTCCAGATCACCGCGCCGCCCGTGTTCACCGCGCGCTGGCTGATGCCGCGCCTCGCGCACTTCCAGAAGGAGGAGCCGAAGATCGATGTGCGCGTGGTGGCGCTCTCCAAGATGGTGGACGCCGGCGCGCTCGATTCGGCGGCGCTCGTCTCGAACCTCGATCTGCGCAGCGACACCTCGGGGGTGGAGATCCACCTCGGCGCCGGCGACTATCCCGGCCATCGCGCCGATCGCCTGTTCGGCGTATCCACCGTTGCCGTGGCGAGCCCGGAGCTCGTCAAGGGCGACCCGCCGATCCAGCAGCCGGCCGATCTCGCCCGACACACGCTCCTGCACGACGACGCGATGGACCTCGTCGCGCAGGGCCACGCTTGGCAGAAGTGGCTCGACGAAGCGGGCGTCGGCGACCAGGTCGACGGCACGCGCGGGCCGCATTTCTCGTCGAACATCCTTTCGCTCGAGGCCGCGTCGCAGAAGCTCGGCATCGCGCTCGCCCTGCGGCCGCTCGTCGATGCGGATCTCGCCTCGGGCCGTCTTTGCGCACCGTTTAAAGTGGAATTGAAGCCGCGCTCGGCGTATTACCTTGTTTGTCCTGAGGTCATTGCGGAGCGGCCCGCGGTCGTCGCGTTTCGCAAGTGGCTGTTAAAGCAAGCCCAAAAGCCGTGACGGACTGATTCTTGCGGCGGTCTTGAACCAGGCGGCCCTCGCCGCCACTTAAGACCGGTGAGATCGCGCGACCTTTCCAACTGGATGTGGAGCGAAGCCCTGTCGATGCTCGACCGGGCGGAGAAGCTGCAGCGCCAGTTTTTCCAGCACGAAAACGTTGCCGGGTCGGTTTCCTGGATCCCGCCGGTGGACATTACCGAGTCGGCGGATCGCCTGCAGGTGCAGGTGGCGCTGCCCGGCGTGCCGGCCGATTCCATCACCGTCACGCTGGACCCTGCGGGCCTCACCGTTTCCGCCGTGCGGCCGTTTCCCTGCCGCGGCGACATGAACCTGCACCGCATCGAGATTCCGTATGGCCGCTTCGAGCGCCAGATCGGGCTCCCGCTCGCGGACCCGTACGCGCCGCTCGAGCTGGTGGCGAAGAACTTCGCCGACGGCGTGCTCACTCTCGTCTTCAGGAAGAAGGAAGGCGCATGACCAAAGAACTGCTGGCGCAGGACCCGGAAAAAACCAACGCCACGTCGGCGCAGACGCCGCGCGCCGGATCGGTGAAGCCGATTCCGGACGACGCGATGATCGTCATTCCCATGCGCAACACCGTGCTCTTCCCGGGCGTGATCTCGCCGATCACGGTCGGCCGGCCGCGCTCGGTGGCGGCGGCGCAGGAAGCGGTGCGCTCGGAGCTCAAGGTCGGTTTCCTGCTGCAGAAGGACGCGCAGAAGAACGACGTAAGCGCGGACGACCTTTACTGGGTCGGCACCGTGGGACAGGTGGTGCGCTACATCACCGGCGGCGAAGGCGCGCACCACATGGTGGTGCAGGGCCAGAGCCGCTTTCGCGTCACCGAATTCCTCGACGGCTGGCCGTTCCTCGTCGCGCGCGTGCAGGTGATCGAGATCCCGGAGCAGGAAGCGGGCAAGCTCGACGCGGACGTGGAAGCGCGCTTCCTGCAGCTCAAGGCGCAGGCGGTCGAGGCGATCCAGCTGCTGCCGAACGCGCCCGAAGAACTGGCGGTGGTGGTCCAGGGCGTCACTTCGCCCGCGCTCCTCGCCGACATGGTCGGCAACCTGCTCGACGTGAAGGTGGAGCAGAAGCAGAAGCTCCTCGAGACCTTCGATCTCAAGACGAGGCTCGACCGCGTGCTCGAGGTGCTCTCGCAGCGCGTGGGCGTGCTGCGCATCTCGAAGGAGATCGGCGACAAGACCAAGAAGGAGTTCGACGAGCGCCAGCGCGAGCACGTGCTGCGCGAGCAGCTGCGCCAGATCCAGAAGGAGCTCGGCGAGGACGAGGACACCGGCGCGGAGCTGCAGGAGCTGAAAAAGCAGATCGACGAGGCCGGCATGCCCGAGGACGTGCACAAGCACGCCACCAAGGAGCTGCGGCGCCTGCAGCGCATGGGCGAAGGCTCGGCCGAGAGCGGCATGCTGCGCACCTACCTCGAGTGGCTCGCCGAGCTGCCGTGGAAGGACGAGGCGGCGAAGCCGATCGACATCGCGGAAGCGAGGAAGGTGCTCGACCAGGATCACTTCGGCCTGGAGAAGATCAAGCGCCGAATCCTCGAGCACCTCGCCGTGCGCAAGCTCAATCCCACCGGCAAGAGCCCGATCCTGTGCTTCGTCGGCCCTCCGGGGGTCGGCAAGACCTCGCTCGGCCAGTCGATCGCCAAGGCGACGGGACGCAAGTTCCAGCGCATCGCGCTCGGCGGCGTGCACGACGAGGCCGAGATCCGCGGCCATCGGCGCACGTATATCGGCGCGCTGCCGGGGACCGTGATGCAGGCGCTGCGCCGCGCGGCATCCAAGAACGCGGTGCTGATGTTCGACGAGATCGACAAGCTCGGCCAGGGCGGCTTCCATGGCGACCCGGCGAGCGCGCTGCTCGAGGTGCTCGATCCGGAGCAGAACGCCAGGTTCCGCGACAACTACCTCGGCGTGGACTTCGATCTGTCCAAGGTGCTCTTCATCACCACGGCGAACATGCTCGACACGATCCCGGGTCCGCTGCGCGACCGCATGGAGATCATCCAGCTGCCGGGCTACACCGAGGAGGAGAAGCTCGAGATCGCCAAGCGCTACCTCGTGAAGCGCCAGCTCGAGGCGAACGGCCTGACCAGCGCCGACCCGGCGATCGAGGACTTCCGCGTGCCGGACGACGTGCTGCGCGCGATCATTCGCGACTACACGCGCGAGGCAGGCGTTCGCAACCTCGAGCGCGAGATCGGCGCCGTGCTGCGCCACGTCGCCATGCAGGTGGCGGAGGGGCGCGCGGAGAAGATCGAGGTCGAAGCGAGCGACCTGCACGCCATCCTGGGTCCGAAGCGCTTCGAGAACGAGGCGGCCCAGCGCACCTCCGTGCCGGGGGTCGCGACCGGCCTCGCGTGGACGCCGGTCGGTGGCGACATCCTCTTCATCGAGGCGTCGAAGGTGCCGGGCAGCGGCAAGCTGATCCTCACCGGCCAGCTCGGCGACGTGATGAAGGAGTCGGCGCAGGCGGCGCTCACGCTGGCGCGCACCTTCCTCGGCGAGGCATTCGACAAGGTCGACGTGCACGTGCACGTGCCGGCGGGCGCTACGCCGAAGGACGGGCCGAGCGCCGGGGTGGCGATGTTCCTCGCCCTCGTCTCGCTGCTGCTCGACGTTCCGGTGCGGCACGACGTGGCGATGACCGGCGAAATCTCGCTGCGCGGCCTGGTCCTGCCGATCGGCGGGGTGAAGGAGAAGACGCTTGCGGCGCTGCGCGCCGGCATCAAGACGGTGATGCTGCCCAAGCGCAACGAGAAGGACCTCGAGGACGTGCCGGCCGAGGCCAAGGCGAAGCTCGAGTTCGTATTCCTCGAGCGCGTCGAGGACGCGATCCGCACCGCGATCGGCGAGCTGCCGAAGCGCGAGCGAAAAGCGGCCTAGCGCTAATCGGGGTCAGAGCCCTGTTGCATGGGCTCTGACCCCGGATTCATTTCTGGATGCGGTTTTGCAGGCCGGGAAGGTTTCTCGCCCCCGGAGAAACGGCAGGGACGTCCGCCGGCACGCTGGCCGGCTTCGCAATGGGCGTCGGGCGCTCGGAGCGGACAGGAATGCGGTCCAGCATCTGGAGGAGGGCGCGCCTTTTCGCTTCACGACGGCGGGAGATCAGCAACGGGCTTTCCTTTCCGAGAAATACCTTCGCGGCGAGCGACTCGTGGATCCACTGCGGGGGATGGGCGAAGCCGGATTCCTGAGGGTGCTTCCGGGTCGTGCGGCCGCGAATTTCGAACACAGCAGGCCAGATTGTAGAGGGGGCGGCCCCGACAAAGCATCTAGCACCGCCGCAATGGCCGCCGGCGCGGAAACCTGAATACAATCAGTTACATCTTGCTTTCGCGGCGAACCTAGAATGCGCCCGATGACACGAAATCTCCCCGCCCTGGTCCTGGTGGCGCTGGTGAGCGCCTGCTCTACCAATCCCATCACCGGCCGATCCCAGCTGATCGGGCTCGTGTCGGAGAAGGAGGCGATCGACGGCTCGTCGCAGGCCTATCGCCAGATGATGGCGGACCTCGACAAGAAAAAGCAGATCGAGCGGGGCACGCCGGACACGCTGAGCCCGCGGCTGAAGAAGGTGCAGGAGATCACCGATCGGCTGATCGCGCAGGCCATCCAGTTCCGCCCCGACGCCTCGGGCTGGCGCTGGGAAGTGCAGGTCATCAACGACCCGAAGACGGTCAACGCCTTCTGCATGGCGGGCGGCAAGATGGCTGTCTACTCCGGCATGTGGGAGCAGCTCAAGATCACCGACGACGAGCTCGCGCAGGTGATGGGGCACGAGATCAGCCACGCGCTCCTCGACCACACGCGCGAGCGCATGTCGGTCGCGCGCTCGACCAGCCTCGGCGTGCAGGCGCTCGGCATCGTGACGGGCGTCGGCAGCCTCGGCGGCCAGGCGATGGACATGGCGGCGCAGGTCGCCATCACGCTGCCGAACAGCCGCGAAGGCGAGAGCGAGGCCGATGCGGTCGGCACGCAGCTCGCTGCGCGCGCCGGCTACGATCCGAAGGCGGCCGTGACGCTGTGGGACAAGATGGCGAAGCTCGGCAAGGGGCCGGCGGAGTTCCTCTCCACGCACCCGTCGCCCGAAAACCGCTCCGCGAAGCTGAAGGAGCTCGGCGCGAAGCTCGAGCCGGTGTATCTCGCGGCGAAGCAGAACCCGCCGCCCGAGCACCGCTACGTGAACGTGGCGAAGAACTAGAAGAAATTACACGACCAACGGCGGCCGCCGGCGCGGGTGGCCGGCGTTAAGATCGGCATACCAAGAAAGGGAGGGTATGCCGTCCACGCGCGGCATCGTGATCGCCGTTGTCACGGGCATCGTCGCCGGCTGCGCCACCGTGCGCACCTACGACGGCGAGCTCGGCGCGACCCTGAGCCAGGCGGCGACCGGCAACCTCGACGCCGCGGTGAGCCGGCTCGAGGCGAACAACCGCACCGGCAAGGATCTCCTTTACTACTTCGAGCTCGGCATGCTGGAGCGCATGCGCGCGCGCTACGACGAAAGCCAGAAGGCGTGGACCGTGGCGCAGCAGCGCATCGAGTCGGGCACGCAGTCGCCGGCCGATCTGCTGCGCAGCGCGTCGAGCTACGTGGTGAGCGACAAGCTGCGCACGTACGAGGCGCACGACTACGAGAAGGTGATGCTCACGACCTACATGGCGCTCAATTACCTCGCCATGGGCCGCTTCGAAGACGCGCGCGTCGCCATCAAGCAGACCCACGAGCTCGAGGCGCAGATCGCCGCTGCGCGCGAGAAGGAGCTCGCCGAGGTGGAGGCCGAGGCGAAGAAGCGCGGCGCGAGAACGAGCTTCAAGGAGCTGAACGGCTACCCGGTCCAGACCATCGACAATCCGGAAGTGAACGCGCTGAAGAACGGCTATCAGAGCGCGCTCTCGCATTACCTCGCCGGCTTCGTCTATGAGGCGCTGAACGAGGGCAGCCTCGCCGCGCCGGGCTATCGCCTTGCGAACGAGCTGCAGCCGGGCAAGCCTGCGCTCGAGGAGGCGCTGCGCGGTCTCGACTCGCGCCTGAGCGGCTCGAACGACGGCATGACGGAAGTGCTCTTCATCGTCTCCGCCGGCACGGCGCCCGCGCTGCGCGCGCAGCAGTTCCGCCTGCCCGTGCCGGTCGGCGACAAGCTGATCATCATTCCTTTCTCGTTCCCGCTGCTCATCCCCGGGCCGTTCCACGACGCGGCGCTCGGCTTGACGATCGGTGGCGGGCAGCGGGTCACGCTGACGCCCATCACGAGCATCGACCTGATGGCGCGCCGCAGCCTGAAGGACGACATGCCGGGCATCATGCTGCGCGCCACGGCTCGCGCGACGAGCGCCGCGCTGCTGCAATACCAGGCGCAGCAGCACTCCGACCGCCAGGCCGGGGCGGCGGCGGCGCTCGGCGCCTTCGCCCTTGCGTCTTTCCTGCAGACGGCTGACGACCGCACGTGGCGCACGCTGCCCGGCGAAGTGTCGATCGCGCGCGTGCGCCTGCCGCCCGGCGTGCACGAAGTCTCGCTACAGACTTACGCCGGCGAGCAGACGACGCGCATCGAGGTTTCGGGCCGCTACGCGGTGATAGACTTTCGACTACTGTCCGGGCGGCTTTACGTCAACGCGCCCAAAGGGAGATTCTGATGAAAACGAGACTGGTTCTTGCGGCGCTCGCCGCGACGGCGCTGGTCGCCGGGTGTGCCACCAAGAAAGGCTTCGAGCAACCCGGCTACGCGTTCGGCTGCCCGATCGGCGAGCAGAAGGTCGGCTCGATGGACGAGCTCGTGAAGGCGAAGACGGCGATGGAAGGCCGCCGCACCACCATCCAGCCGACCGAGATGCGCTGCACGAAGGCGGGCGACCTCCTCAAGATCGACGCCAACCTGAACAACGATTCCTCCAGCGTGAAGCGCATCTCGTACAAATTCCGCTGGATCGACCGCGAGGGCATGCGCGCGGCGGACGAGGAGACCTGGAAGCCGCTCATGCTCTACAACAACTCCAACCTGATGATCAGCACGGTGGCGCCGAACGCGAAAGCGGTCGACTTCCGCCTGATCCTGATGAGCGGGGAATAACGCCATGAAGAAACTCTTGCTGGCCGCCGCCCTCGCCACACTGGCGGCGGGGTGCGCGCACGAGAAAACGAGCTACGGCGATGCGCGCGGCGTCGAGACGGTCACCAACCAGTTCGGCTCGACCGACCTGCAGATGATCGCCGAGTCGATGGCGCGCTCGATGCAGCAGGCGCCGGTGATCGCGAGCGGCAACCTGCCGATCGTCACGGTGCAGGAAGTGCGGAACAAGACGAGCGAATACATCGACACGCGCTCGATCACCGACTCCATCCGCGCCGAGCTGCAGAAAGGCGGCCGGGTGCGCTTCGCCGTCGACGCGCCCGGCATGACGCAGCAGGTGGACGAGATCAAGCGCCAGCAGTCGGAGTATTACGCCAAGGAGCACGCGGTCGAGAAGGGCCAGATGGTCGGCGCCCAGTACCGCATGGAAGGCAACATCACCTCCATCGTGAAGGAGGTGAAGAACACGAAGGACGTGTACTACAAGTTCAACCTGCAGCTGTGGAACATCCGCAACGGGCTGCTCGAGTGGTCCGACGAGAAGGAAATCCGCAAGACCACCACGCGGTAGCGCGTAGTTCTTCTGTCGCGACGCCCTGCCGCGACGTCGACAGGACTCCACGCGTTTTTTCCAAGGCTTAGCTACACGACAATTCCAGCGCCGGCGATAGCGGCGGCGCCGGCCCGCCGGCACAATGCGCGGGCGGTCGAGAAAAAAAAGAGGGCACACCCGCTAGATGTGCCCTCCGGTATGACCACTGCTTTGGCGAGTCGGACGGCGACTACACCCTGTTTGGCGCTACCGTGGACCGGTTCAACGCCGAATCGGTCTCTCGGATGGCGCTGCTAACACCGTGCTGGCCGCGCTTCCCGTGCTGTGTCAGTCATGTCCTACAGCACGGTCGGTATCGTACGACGCTCGCCTCGTGCTCTGTCGGTTTTACCCGTTAGTCCGTCAGGACTAGCCGGTCCCTGCCGTCGGGAAGCCCCGCGGGACGAGAATCTCGCCCGAGGAGGAGGCAAACCATGAAAGAACAGAGCCGCCACCGCACCATCCTTGTCGTCGACGACGAGCAGCCGATTCGCGAGCTCCTGAGGCTCCAGCTCGAGGACGCCGGCTACCGCGTGGTCCTCGCCGAGAGCGCACGCCGCGCCGCGCAGCGCGTGCGCGACGAGAAGCCCGACCTGATGATCGTCGACGCGCACATGCCGTACGTGAGCGGCCTGGACTTCGTCTCCGCGCTGATCGCCGACTCCGCGATGCCCTGGGTGCCGGTGATCTTCATGACCGGCCGCTCCGACCTGCGCAGCCACGCCGAGGCGCTCGGCTCGGCCTGCCTGGTGAAGCCTTTCCTCGCGCCGCGCCTCATCGAGCTCGTCGAGCGGGTCCTGCGCTCGCAGGAGCGCCTGTACGCGGCCGCCGGCATCGACCACGACGATAAAGCCCTGAACGCCGCCTGAAGGAACCCGGGTCGATTTGCGACTCGGCCATGACACCGATGTGACGAGCAGCGCCTTCCGCCGAGGCGGCAATGGCGCACAGTCTGGAGGGCAATCGGTCACTGCGGCGGGGGCGCCGAGACTTTCTAATCCCCTGCAAGGTGATGCCCATGCAGGCTGCGGTAGAGAACTCGGTGACCCGTACTCTGGCTCTGGCGCTTTCCACCATCGGCAGCCTGCGGCAGCTGGCCGAATACCTCGGCGCCTCGGAAGAAGAAATCGCGCACTGGTTGAAGGGCCGCGGCAAGCCGCCGACCCGCATTTACATGAAGGCGCTCGACCTGGTGGCGAGCGGACCGTTCAGCCGCAAGCTGTAAACGGGCGGCGACAATATGACGCGGCGTGCGGCGATATCGCGCGCGCCCGCGCTCCTGCACAATTCCTAACAGCGGTGGACGAAAAAAGAGGGCGCGTCCGCTAGACGTGCCCTCCGGTGCTGCCACTGCTTTGGCGAATCAGACGGCGACTACACAGAGTTTGGCGCTACCGTGGACCGGCTCCACCTTCGAGTCGGTCTCTCGGACGGCACTGGTAACTTCGTGATGGCCGCTCATCCAGTCCCGTGTAGGTGACGTCCTACACAGGTCAGCATCATGCGACGGATCCCGGTCCGCCGCTATGTCCCATCCGACTTGCGCCGCGCTTTTTTCATAGTCCGACCGGACTAGTCCCACGAGAAGCGATAGAAGATGCCGCCGCCGGTCGAGGTGCCGGTCTCGATCCGCGCCGACCAGCGCCGCGACAGGGCGTAGTCGAGCTTCACCAGGCTGGAGGCCACCGTACCGATGCCCTGCTCGTAGCTGAGATAGAGCTTGTCGGAGAAGCGCTTGCCGACGGCCACGACGCTGTCCTGCGTCTGGCCCGAGCCGCGGAAGCTGATTTCGTCCAGGCCGAAGCTGCGCGCGATGCGTCGGTCGAGCGGCAGGGAGTCGCCGCGCGACAGAAGCGCACCCGCCGCGGCCTGCAACAGGCCGAGATCGGCCTTTGTAGCGTCAGTGGGTGCTCGCCCGAGAACCAGCCACGACAGGCGTTCGCCTTCCGAGACCGGTGGTTGCGACACGAGCTGGACACGCGGGGCGCGCACCGTGCCGCTGATCTGCACGCCGGCCTCGACGGCCTGGTTGCGGCGCCAGGCGGTGATCTGCAGCGCCGGGTTGTCGGGCGGGCCGTCGAAGATGACGATGCCCGGGTCGACCTGCAGCTTCTGGCCGTACGCGTAGAAGGTCGCGTTCAGCGTCTGCAGCCGGCCGTAGAGGCGAAGCTCGCCTTCCTTCGTCGTCGACACATTCACGCGTCCGCCGAGCTTGCCTTCCAGGCCCTGCATGGCGATGGTGAGGTTCGAGCCGAGGTCGAGGTCGAGGTTGAGGTCCACCGGCAGGGCGGAGCGCGCCCGCGCCGTGGGGCGCTTCTCGCCGGCGACCACCACGTCGTCGCCGAGCTTCGGCACGCGCTGCGTGTCGTACTGGATGTGCCCGCGCTCCACGCGCAGCTCGCCCGAGAAGGCGAGCCTTTGCCCGTCGAAGGTGGCATCGCCTTCGCCCGAAGTGATGATGCGCATGTCGGGCCGCTCGAGGAGAGCGAAGTGGCGCGCCTGCCAGGTGAGGCGGGCGTTGCTGCCCTCGGCCAGCCGCAGCGGCAGCGTGCCGCTCGCGGTGAACGTGCCGCTGCCCGCCTGGATGCTCAGGCTTTCGACCTGCAACGCATCGCCGGCGAGCCGCGCGCGGAACTGGCCGTTCTTGAGGTAGATGCCGAGCGGCGGATAGTCGAAGGCGATCGCATCGCCGCGCAGCGCTCCGGCGAACACCGGATCGGCGAGGGTGCCGCTGATTTCGACGTCGGCGCCGATGCGGCCGTCGAAGCGGCTGTCGGCGAGAAACGGCTCGGCGACGAGCTTCGCGTGCGCGAGCTCGATCTGCCCCTGCGCCGAGAGCGGGGAGTTCTTGCCGAGCGTGAGCGCGCCCGCGTCGGGGTCGCGGCCGATCTGGCCGGCAAGCGTGCCGCTGGCATAGCTCGAGGCCACGTCGAGACGCACGCCGACGCCCGCGGCGGCGAAGCGGGCATCGAGCGAGATGCCCTGCAGACCGAGCTCGAGCTCGTTCTCGCCGACGATGGTGAGGTCCCCCGCGGTGCGGCGCACGCTCAGCGTGCCGCTCAATGTCGGCGCGGCGGCGATCTCCCACTGGCCGTCGAGGAGCAGCGTGGAGCGCAAGTGTGCGCTCTGGCCGAGCGCGGTGATGAGCCATTGTGCGGGCAGGCCGCTGAACTCGCCCACCGAGGCGACGCGCTCCTTCGACCACAAGAGCTCCTTGACGAGCAGGCGGCCGTCGCCCACCGATGCCGCGACATAGCCGAGCTCGACGCGCTGGCGCGACGCCTTGAGCGGCGCCGGCGCGCGCAGGACGAAGGGCACGCGTCCGTTGCCTTCGAGCGCGAGGATGTCGCCGGTCCATTGGCCGCCCTTGAAGCTGCCGGCGAGGCGCGCCTGGATGTCCGTGCCCTCGACGCGCAGCAGGATCTGCGCGGCATGGCGCGTCGCGGTGCCGGCAAACTCCGCGTTCGCGCGCGATGCCTTGAGCCCGTGCGGAAACTCGAGCTCCTCGCCCTGCGCCTCGAGGACGAGCGACGGGTTTTCCCACGTGCCGCCCAGGCTGCCGCTCGCCTTCAGGCGGCCGCTCATGCCTTCCACGTGCTCTTCGAGCTTCGGCGCTTCCAGCGTCCACGCCAGGCGGTCGCCCGCGCCGCCGAACGCGCCGCGTATCGTGGCGTGCGTGTCGGCGAGCGTCGCGTCCGCGTTCGCGTCCAGCACACGCTTGCCGGCGACGCGTGCCTTGCCATTCGTGTGGAGGGGTTCGCCGTACAGGTTGCTGTCCGCGAGCGACCATTCGACGTCGGCGCGGATGTCTTTGCCATAATTGCCTTTGCCAGCGACCGTGCCGCTGATGGCCGCGGCTGGATAGTCGCCGAAGGCCGCCGGATTGAAACCCGACAGCGCGAGCTTCGCGTCAAATCCGATCGGCTCGCCCAGCCGGACTTTGCCGCTGCCGCTGACCTCGCCGCCTTCGGCCGCGGCGTGCAGGCGCCGGATATCGATGTCGTCGCCTTTTCTCGCCACCTCCGCGGTCACGCTCATGCCCGGCTGCGACAGCGTGCCGCGCACCGTCTGCACCTCGCGCCCGAGCGAGAGCTCGAGCGGTCCCGAGAGCGCCGTCTCGCGCAGGTCCGAGCGCAGGCCGCGCAGGTTGAGCCGGCTCGCTTTCACCTCACCTTCGAAGCCGGATGCCGACGCGACGCCGCGGCCTTCGAGCGTGCCGCCGCCCGCGAGCATGACTTGCAATTTCTCGAGCTCGAAAGACTGCAGGTCAGTGCTGAACGTGGTCTGCGCCCTGGCGAGCGGCAGACGCTGGCGGTCGAGCGGGCCGGCGGTCTTGTTCGTCGCCTCGAGCGTGCCGGCGAAGCCTTTCGCCGTCCCCGTGGCGCGCAGCGCAAGCTCGAGCTCGGCATGCGGCAGCTCGGCATTCAGCTGCGCGAGGTCGAGCGGCCCGGCGCGCACCTCGGCGGATTTCACCTTCTGCGGGCGCGAAGGCGTCACCAGGCCGCGCACGTCGGCGGGAATGCCGGCGGCCGTGCCCTTCAGGTGGAGATTCAGCTCCTCCAGCGTGCCGCCGAGCGTGAGGCTCGCGGCGACGGGATATTGGTCGTGCTGGAACTCGAAGCTGCCCTGCGCCGAGACGCCGGAGGGCGCATTCAGGCCGACATGGTCGAAGCGCAGGTTGGCGAATTCGTACGTGGCGCCGGGCAGCTGGATGTGCAGCCGGTCGAGCTGCAGCTCGCCCAGCCGGATGCCGAACGGAAGCGCAACCGGCGACGCCGGCGTGGGCTTGTCGTCCGGAGTCATCGCGATGTCGAGCGAAGCGATGCGAAGCGGCTCGACGACGAGCCGCCCGCCGAGCGCCGCAGCGAGGTGACCGTGGCCGGCGACGCCGCGCGCCTCGACCACCGTGCCGCCGGAGTCGAAGCGCACGCGCTCGATCTCGACGATGTTCGCCAGCGTGCCGCGCACGCCCTCGAAGGCGAGCTTGCCGCCCGAGCGCTGCTCGGCCTGGCGAAGCGCCCACTGCAGGCCGGGCTCCGTGGCGAAGAGCCAGCAGATGAAGCCGACCGCCGCCGCGAGGAGGAGGGCCACCCCGCCGCCGGCCCAGAGGAACGGACGCGCCCTCAGAAGCCGTATCCCACGGAAAAATGGATGCGCCAGTCGCTGTTCAGCGCGCCATACGCGAGGTCGGCGCGGATCGGGCCGATCGGCGTGCGCACCCGCACGCCGACGCCGTAGCCGGTGGCGACGGTGGTGTTCGCGCCGCTGTCCCAGGCGCTGCCCGAATCGACGAAGGTGGCGAGGCCCCAGCCTTCGCCGATCCACTGCGTGTATTCGATGCTGCCGATGAGCAGCCGCCGGCCGCCGACGATGGCGCCGTCCTGCTCGACGCCGATGCTCTCGAACGCGTAGCCGCGGATCGTCTGGTCGCCGCCGGTGCGGAAGAGGAAGGTGCCCGGAATGCCCTGGCGCGCGCTCGAGCCGACGAGGCCGGCCTGGCCGCGGAACAGGAGGTCGCCGTTGCGCTGCACCGGGAAGAAGAGCGAGCCGGTGACGACCCCGCGAAGGAACGAGCGGGTGGAAAGCTGCTCGGGCGAGCCGCCGATCTCCGCGGTGGCGTAGTAGCCCTCGCGCGGCGAGACCAGCTCGTCGGTCCTGCGGAACGCCTTCTTCACGCCGAAGTAGACGGCGTGGCGGTCGTCGGCCGCGCCGCCGACGATGTGGCTTTCGTCGAAGTGCACGGAGCTGATGAGGCTGGTCGGCGCGGCGCTCGCGCCGATGTTGTAGATGTGGCCGAAGGACTGCTCGCGCGTCAGCTCGTTCTGGATGTCCTCCTCGCGCGCGCGGGCGAAGAAGCTGTTCCACACGCCGCCCGGCCGCGGCGGCGTGTCGAGGTTGACCGCCAGGTTCTTGATCTTCTCGTCGATGTTGAGCTGCGAGCCGAAGCGCCAGGCGCGCGAGAACACGTCCTGGTTCGTGTAGCGCGCCTCGAGCTTGGGGCCGACGTCGGTGTTGTAGCCGATGCCCGATTCGAAGTGATGCTGGGGCGCCTCGATCACGGCCACGCGCAGTGGCGTCGCCTCGGCGGCGGAGGTCTGCGAGTCGACCTCGGCCTGCACGCTCGCGAAGTAGCCCGATTCGAGCAGCCGGCGCGTATAGAGGGTGACTTTGTCGCGGTCGTAGGTCTCGCCGGGCCTCATCGGCGCCAGGTTCTCGACCAGCGCGTCGGAATAACGCTTGGTGCCGCTGACATGCAGCTCGCCGAACCGGAACCGCGGTCCGCTCTGCAGCTCGACCAGCAGCGAGGCCTTGCGGCCCTCCGGGTCGATGTCGGCCTCGCTCTTCGCGATGTCGGCCGCCGCGTAGCGCCAGCCGGAGAGCGTGCGCACCGCGCGGCGCTTCGCGTCGTTCCAGTCTTCCTGGCGGAAGGGCTCGCCCTTGCGCAGGCTCCAGCCTTCCTGCACGCGCTCGCGCGTCGGGCGCGCCTCGCCGTCGGTCGCCCCCGGGCCGAGGAAGCGGATCTCGACGTGGTCCACCTTCGTGCGCTCGCCCGGCGCGATGCGGATGCGCACCGTCCACGGCTCGGCGGACGAATCCACGTCCGACGTCACCTCGGCCGAGAAGTAGCCCTCGGTGGCGGCGGCTTCCTTCGACTCGCGCACCGCCTCGTCGACCAGGCGCTTCAGCCGCTCGGTGTTCATCTCGGGGTCGTTCTTCCAGCGCACGATGTTGAGGCCCTTCTGCAGGCGCCCCTTCAGCTCCTTCGGCGCGTCGATCTCGACGTTGTATGTGAGACCGGCGGCGAAGGCGCCGTGGCAGAAGAGTCCCAGCGTGAAGAGCGCCGCACGCACGCCGGTTAGATAGTGGCGCATCAACCTGTTCAATTCGTTCCGGACTGTAGAATCGTTCGCGTGAAAATTCTCGTTTCCAACGACGACGGCTACTTCGCCCCGGGGATCACGCTCCTCGCCGAAGCGCTGCGCCGGCTGGGCGAGGTCACGGTGGTCGCGCCGGAGCGCGACCGCTCCGGGGCGTCGAACTCGCTGACGCTCGACCGCCCGCTCATCGTGCGCCGGGCGCCCAACGGCTACTACTCCGTCAACGGCACGCCCACCGACTGCGTGCACATCGCCGTCACCGGGCTGCTCGACTTCACGCCCGACATGGTCATCTCGGGGGTCAATCTCGGCGCCAACATGGGCGACGACACCATCTATTCCGGCACCGTGGCGGCGGCGGTCGAAGGGTACCTGCTCGGCATCCCCTCGCTCGCCGTCTCGCTCACCAGCAAGGCCGGCCAGCATTTCGACTCCGCCATCCAGGTAGCGCTCAAGATGGCCGAGCGCCTCGCGCACGCGCCGTTCGGCGAGCCGGTGCTCCTGAACGTGAATGTGCCCGATATCGCGCCGGAGCGCCTGCGCGGCATCGAGGTGACGCGCCTGGGCAAGCGGCACAAGGCCGAGCCGGTGATCAAGCTGCGCACGCCGCGCGGCGAGGACGCGTACTGGATCGGTCCGGCTGGCGGCGCCGCCGACGCCGGGCCGGGCACCGACTTCCACGCCGTCGAGAACCAGCGCGTCTCGGTGACGCCGCTTCGCATGGATCTCACGCACTCGTCTCAACTGCCGCGCGCCAGGGAATGGCTGGCGCTCTGAATCCGGCGCCGGGAATAGGCATGACCAGCTCGCGCACCCGCGGGCGCATGGTCGAGCGGCTGCGCGCCAAGGGCATCCGCGACGAGCGCGTGCTCGCCGCGCTCGGCTCGGTGCCGCGCCACGCCTTCGTCGAGGAAGCGCTCGCCAGCCGCGCCTACGAGGACACCGCGCTGCCGATCGGCTTCTCGCAGACCATCTCGCAGCCTTACGTCGTGGCGCGGATGATCGAGCTCCTCCTGGAGGGCAGAACGCCCGGCAAGGCGCTCGAGATCGGCACCGGCTGCGGCTACCAGGCGGCGGTGCTGGCGGCCATCTTTCCCGAGGTCTACTCGATCGAGCGCATCAAGGCGCTCCTCGAGCGCGCGCGCCGCAACTTGCTCGGCCTGCGCCTCGCGAACCTGCGCCTCGCCCATGGCGACGGCTATGCCGGGCTCGAGCAGGCGGCGCCTTTCCAGTCGATCATCGTGGCGGCCGCCGCGCCCACCATCCCGGAGGCGCTGCTACGCCAGCTCGCGCCCGGTGGCAGAATGATATTGCCCGTGTCCGACGGCAAAACAGGACAGCGCCTCGTGCTGATCGAGCGAAACGGCCGTGCATATGTGGAGACCGAGCTTGATCCGGTGCGTTTCGTGCCGATGAAGGCGGGCAAGGCATGAGGCGGTGTGCGATCGTCGTGCTTCTCCTCGCCGGCTGCGCCTCGCCGCACAAGCCGGCTCCGGTCGTGGACCGCTCGGGCGCCGCGGCCCGGCCGACGGTCGCGGCCCCCGCTGCGCCCGCCGCTCCGACGCCGGTGGTGCCGGAGGGCCATTACTTGGTGAAGAAGGGCGACACGCTCTATAGCATCGCGCTCGAGAACGGCGCCGACTATCGCGAGGTCGCGCAATGGAACAACCTGGACGACCCGACGAAGATCCGCGCCGGCCAGGTGCTGCGCGTCAAGCCGCCCGAGCCGCCGCCCGGCGCGCCGGTGGTCGGCAGGATCGCCTCCCGCGGCGTCGAGTCCCGGCCGCTCGATACACCACCAGTTGCGAAGCCGCTCCCCCCGGTGCCGGCCGCTCCGGCCCCCACGCCGGTGCCGCCGGTGGCGGCGACGAAGGATGTCGGTGAGTTCATGTGGCCGGTGAAGGGAAGGATCCTGTCCGGCTTCGCCGAGCCGCGTTCGAAGGGAATCGACATCGACGGCAAGCCCGGCGAGCCGATCGTCGCCGCGGCGGCCGGCCGCGTCACCTATACGGGCAACGGCATTCCGGGGCTGGGCAAGCTCGTCGTCATCAAGCACGACAACGGCTTCATCACCGTCTACGCGCACAACCGTGACATCCTCGTGAAGGAGCAGCAGTCGGTCGCGCGCGGCCAGAAGATTGCCGAGCTCGGCTCGTCCGACTCCGACCGGCCGAAGCTGCACTTCCAGATCCGCAAGGGCTCGGCGGCGGTCGATCCGCTGCGCTATTTGCCGGCCCTCTGACGCGCGGCGAGCGCGGCGCCCAGGTCCGCTACCACCGTCGCATAGAAAGCGCTGCGGTTGTAGCGCGTGATCACCCAGAAATTGTTGAGCCCGACACGGTGCTCGTCGCCGAGCGCGACCAGCACACCGAGCGCGTCGGTCGACCGCGGCTTGGGATGGAGCTCGATACCGGCGGAGAGCAGCTCCTTCAGCGGCACCTTCGGCGTGACCGAGCCGTCGACGTACTTCAGCCCCTCTTCGCGTTTCACTTTCGCGCGATAGATCACCGCCTCGCCCTTGCGCCAGCCATGGTTCTTGAGGAAGTTGCCGACGCTGCCGATCGCGTCGGCGGGCGAGCCGCGCAGGTCGATCGTGCCGTTCTTGTCGAAGTCCACGCCATAGCGTCGCAGGCTGCCCGGCATGAACTGCGGGATGCCGATCGCGCCGGCGAACGAGCCGCGCAGCGCGAAGACGTCGAGGCCTTCCTCGCGCGCGAGCAGCAGGTACTGCTCGAGCTCGCCCTTGAAGAACGCCGAGCGCGCCGGGTAGTCGAAGGCCAGCGTCGACAACGCGTCGATCACCCGCCAGCGCCCCATGTTCTTCCCGTAATAGGTCTCGACGCCGATGATGGCGACGATGTACTGCGCCGGCACGCCATACTCGCGCTGCGCGCGCGCCAGCGAGCGGCGGTGCGCCTTCCAGAACGCAAGCCCGCCCTCGATGCGAGCCTCGTTCACGAACATCGCCCGGTACTGTTCCCACGGCGGACGCTCGGCCGGGACCATCAGCTGCATCACGCCGTCGACCGGCTGCACCTTCGCAAAGAGCGCCTGCAGCTCCTGCTCGGCGAAGCCGTGGCGCTGAACGAGGTCGGCGATGAAGGCCTGCACCTGCGGCCGCTGGCCGTAGGGCTGAGGCGCGGGCGGCGGCGCGGGCGCCGGTTCAGCGGCGGGCTGCGCGTGGGCGATGAGCGGCGCAATGAGCGCCGCGAGCAGGAAGCGCCTCATGTCAGGCGCAGCTGCCCCACCAGGCGCTGGAGCCGTGCCGTGCTCGGGCGGCTCGCCTTTTCGCCTGCCTTTTCCCCATACCGCAGGCCGATGTAGAGCGACGCGATGCGCAGGATCGCGCGGCGCGACGCCGGCAGCGCGCGGGCCGCGCGCGTCGAATAGTCGCGCGGCCCTTCGTGGGACTCCCGCACCACGCCATGACGCGCGAGCTTGCTGCAGAACAGCGCCCACGCCCGCTGCACCGGATCCGGCCGCGTCAGGCGGCGCAGCGACCAGACGAGCAGCGCGAGCGTCATCAGGCCGAGGAAGGCGAAGAGCAGCGCCGAGAGCTTCTGCCAGTCGGCGTTACGCATGCCGAGCGAGAGCATCAGCTCGCGCTGGCGCTCCGGGTTGTAGCCGAGCACCCAGACGTTCCACTTGTGCGCCACGGCTTCCCACCGGTTGCGCAGCGCGCGCAGCAATTCCATCTGCGGCCGCATCAGGAAGGGCAGCGTCGCCGTCTGCGGCAGGGCCTGCGCGAGGCCGGCTTCCACGCGGCGCGGCATCGCCGCCGCCGTCGGATCGACGCGCACCCAGCCCATCCCGCGCAAGTACACCTCGCTCCAGGCATGCGCGTCCGACTGGCGCACGGTGACGATCAGGTCGACCGGATTCAGGTCGCCGCCCTGGTAGCCGGTCACCACGCGCGCCGGAATGCCCGCCGCGCGCATGAGGAAGGTGAAGGACGAGGAGAAGTGCTCGCAGAAGCCCGCCTTCGTGTCGAACAGGAATTCGTCAACCGAATCGCGCCCGAGGATGGGCGGCTCGAGGGTGTAGACGAACTTGCCCTGGCGCAGGAAGACGAGCGCCCGCTGCACGATCTCGGCGTCAGTGCCGCCGCGCGAGCGCCATTGCTGCGCGAGCGCTACGGCGCGCGGGTTGTAACCCGGCGGCAGGCGCAGCGCGCGCGTGAGCGACGCACGCTCCTCGTCCGGCGCGAGGCCGGTGTTGCTGACCACCGAGACCATGTCGTAGCGCATGCGGTTGCGCACCGGCGTGGTCGACAGGATCTGGTGGTCGAAGGTCATGCGCGAGCGCTCGGGCAGGCTCTGCGCCGTCTCGAGCGCGAAGAGCCAGTGGTGGTTGTGCGGCTCGAGCACCACCGAGTAGCGGTAAATCTCGCCCTGCATCGGCTTCTCCTGGTAGCCGATGAGGTAGCTCATGCCCGAGGACCAGGTGCGGCCGTCGAAGTCCCACAGCACCGGGCCGCGCCAGTAGCGCAGCGCCGGCAGCGGCGGCGTACCTTCGAACGAGGCGCGGAAGGCGATGGCGTCCGAGAGCGCGAGCTGCGAGAGGTTGCCGGGCGCCATGGTCTCGGAAAGGCCGGTCATGCCGCCGTACGCGTCCTGGGGCAGGCCCCACAGCGGGCCCTGCACGCGGGGAAAGAGGACGAAGAGCACCAGCGCCGCCGGCGCCGCATGGGCGAGGACGACGGCGGTGGTGCGCAGGTTCAGCCGCAGCGCGCGATTCGGCGCGGCGAAGCCGACCAGCGTGGCGGTGATGGTGAAAACGCCCGCGCACATGAGCACCGCGGTCGGGATGGTCTGCGTGTACAGGAAATTGGTGATGATCAGGAAGTAGCCGAGGAACGCGGCCACCGCGCCGTCGCGGTGGGTGCGCGACTCGAGCATCTTCAGTCCCGAGAAGAGCACGAGCAGGATGATGCCGGGCTGGCGGCCGAAGAGGCTGCGGTACTCGAGCCACACGCCGAACATGCCGACCAGCGCCACGCCGACCACCAGCCAGCGCGACGGCAGCGGCACGCGGTTCAGCGTGTAGTAGAAGCGCCAGCCGAAGAGGCACAGCGTGAGCAGCGTCAGCCACCAAGGGGCGCGCGCGACATGCGGCGCGATGACGAGGGCGAACGACCCGGTCAGCCACACCAGGTCCTTCAGCGTGAGCTGCCGCATCTCCGGCGTGAGCGGATGCGGCACGCTTTTCATGCCACCCCGTGCAGCGCCAGGGCCTGCAGGCACGCCGCGTGGTGCGCGTCGCCGCGGCCCGGCGGCACCTCGTTGCCGGGCAGGCGCACGCCGTAGTTGACGCCGGCGCGCTCGGCGGCGATCACCCAGCCGGCGAGGCGCGACAGGCGCTGCTCGACGCCCATCGAGGGCGGCAGGCGGTTCCAGTCGAGCCACAGCTCGGCCGCGGCTTCGCCGGTGAACTGCTTGGTGAGCATGTCCTCGTTGCGCGCCACCGCTTTCCAGGCCACATGGCGCGGCGAATCGGACAGCTGGTAGGTGCGAAGGCCGGAGTAGTCGTCGTTGCCGGGCATCGGCGAGCGCATCGCGCCGCGCGCCGCCTCCGCCGTCGGCGCGGGCAGCGGCGAGCGCTCGGGCCTCGGGTAGACCAGGCAGCGCAGGTTCGGCTCGACGTAGCTCCACGAGCGGAAGATGCCGAGCGGAAAGCGCGTCTCGAGCATCACGCGGCCGATCGGCAGCCAGCCGCGGTTCTGCGCCGGCACCGAAAGAATCACCTCGGCGAGGCCGCCGGCAGGAACGTCGACCACCAGCTGCGCGCGGCTCGCTATGTGCCGCGCGAGCACCGCGGGCCGGTCGAAGCTCGCGCGCGAGTCGAGGTAGAGGCGGAACTGCGCCTGCTCGCCGGCGAATACCGGCTCGACGCGCCCGATGCTGATCGCCATGCGCGCGAGATTGCGTGCCGTGTGCGCCATGCCGGCGAGCCCCATCCCGGCGAGGAGGAAGGTGAGCGCGAAGCCGAGCGAGAGCGCGTAATTGATCGAGCCGACGAGGAGGATCGTCAGCGTCAGCGCGAACAGCCAGCCGAGCTGCGTCGGCAGGATGTACACGCGCCGGTGCACGAGCACGATGGTGCCGGTCTCCGGCGGCGTGAAGCCCCAGATGCGGTTGGCGAGGCGCGGATGGCGCGCGAGGAGCTGGTTGATCACCCCTCAGTTCATCCTATGGGCCCGTCGTATTTCCAGCGCCCGCGCCAGGCGCTCAGGACCAGGTTCGGATACTCCGGCTTGCCGAGCGAGCCGTTATAGCGCCCGAGCGCGCGGAAGTAGTCGCCCCTCTCCACGTCGAGGTAGTGGCGCAGGATGGCGCAGCCGTAGGCGAGGTTCGTGCGCAGGTGGAAGAGGTTGTGGTTGGGCTGTCCGATCATCTTCACCCAGAACGGCATCACCTGCATGTAGCCGCGCGCCCCGGCGCGCGAAACGGCGTACTTGCGGAAGCCGCTCTCGACCTCGATCACGCCGAGCACGAGCTGCGGGTCGAGCCGCGCGCGCGTCGCCTCGTAATGCACGGTGCGCAGGAGCTCGAGCCGCGTCTTGCGGTCGGGAATGCGCCGCTCGAGGCGATGGTCCATCGCGTTCAGCCAGCGCTGGGCGTCGGCGCTCGAGCGAAACGCCATCGACGGCACCGCCTTGTCGGACACCGCCTGCGAGAGCCGCGTGCGCACCGAGTCGGCGAGCGGTTCGTACTGCTGTGCGCCGGCCCAGGCCTGAATCGGCAGCAGCAGGGCGAGCGCCAGCAGGCGGGTCATGCGGCGAGGCGCTCCCGCAGGAAGGACACCACCTGGCCGAGCGGCACGTCGGACCCTTTTTCGTCCCGCCGCGCCTTGTACTCGGCGTTGCCGGCCGCGAGACCGCGATCGCCGAGCACGATGCGGTGCGGGATGCCGATCAGGTCCATGTCGGCGAAGAGCACGCCCGGTCGCTCCTCGCGGTCATCGAGCAGCACATCGATGTTCTCTTTTTGCAGATCGGAATAGAGCTTGTCGGCGGCCTCGCGAACCGCGGCGCTCTTCTGGTAGCCGATCGGCACGATGCAGACCTCGAACGGCGCGATCGGCGCCGGGAAGATGATGCCCTTCGCGTCGTGGTTCTGCTCGATCGCGGCCGCCACGATGCGCGTCACGCCGATGCCATAGCAGCCCATCTCGAATGGGCGGTTTTCGCCCTGGTCGTCCAGGAACGTGGCGTCCATGGCGGCGGAATACTTCGTGCGCAGCTGGAAGATGTGGCCGACCTCGATGCCGCGCACGATCTCGAGCTTGCCTTGGCCGTCCGGGCTCGGGTCGCCGGCGACGACGTTGCGGATATCGGCCACCTCGGGCTCCGGCAGGTCGCGCCCCCAGTTGACGCCCGTCAGGTGGAAACCTTCCTCGTTCGCGCCGCACACGAAGTCGCTCATCAGCGCCACGCGGCGGTCGGCGACGACCTTCACGCCCTTCGCGCCGAGCGGGCCGATGTAGCCGGCCGGGCCGTGCAGCACGGCCTGGATCTCCTTCTCGGAGGCGAAGCGGAAGGCGCCGATCGCCTTTTGCGCCTTGATCTCGTTCAGCGAGTGGTCGCCGCGCACGAGCAGCATGTGCAGCTGATCGTCGTGCATCACGAGCACCGACTTCACCGTTTTCTTCAGGTCGATCTTGAGCAGGGCGGCGACCTCCTCGCAGGTCTTCTTGCCCGGCGTCGGCACTTTCTTCATCTCTTCGCGCGGCGCGCCGCGCGTGCCCGGCGCGAGCGCCTCGGCCAGCTCGACGTTGGCGGCGTAGTCCGACTGCGGGCAGAAGGCGATCGCGTCCTCGCCGGAATCGGCGAGGACGTGGAATTCGTGCGAGCCGGTGCCGCCGATCGCGCCGGTGTCCGCCGCCACCGCGCGGAAGCGCAGCCCGAGCCGCGTGAAGATGCGCGTGTAGGTGTCGTGCATGTTGCGGTACTCGCGCTGCAGGTCCTCGTAGTCGGCGTGGAAAGAATAGCCGTCCTTCATGACGAACTCGCGCCCGCGCATGATGCCGAAGCGGGGACGGCGCTCGTCGCGGAACTTGGTCTGGATCTGGTAGAAGTGCGCCGGCAGCCGGCGGTAGCTCTTCAGCTCGCCGCGCGCGAGCTCGGTGATCACCTCTTCGGAGGTCGGCTGCATGACGAAGTCGCGCTCATGGCGATCCTTGAAGCGCAGCAGCTCCGGCCCGTAGGCCTGCCAGCGTCCCGACTCCTGCCACAGCTCCGCGGGCTGCACCACGGGCATGATCAACTCCATGGCGCCGGCGCGGTTCATTTCCTGCCGGACGATCGCCTCGACCTTGCGCACGATGCGGAGTCCGAGGGGCAGGAACGTGTAAATGCCCGCGGAGAGACGCCGGATCAGGCTCGCGCGCAGCATCAGGCGGTGGCTTGCGATCTCCGCCTCAGCGGGCACTTCCTTCTGCGTCGCAATGAAGAATCTGGAGGTTTTCATCGAGCGGGCGCGAGCATTGTCATTGCCCGTCGCCTGTGGAAAAATCGGATGGACGCATTTTACCGTTGGTAACTGAAGGCGGTTGCAGCCCATGCTCGACAAGGAAGGCTACCGTCCGAACGTCGGCATCATCCTCGCCAATCCGCGGAACGAGGTGTTCTGGGGCAAGCGGGTCAATCAGCACGCCTGGCAGTTCCCGCAAGGCGGCATCAAGCACGGCGAGACGCCGCTGCAGGCCATGTTCCGCGAGCTCGAGGAGGAGATCGGGCTGCAGCGGACGCACGTGCGCATCCTCGGCCGCACGCGCGAATGGCTGCGCTACGACGTGCCCGAGAAGTGGACGCGGCGCGACTGCAAGGGGCTTTACCGCGGGCAGAAGCAGATCTGGTTCCTCCTGCGCATGGTCGGGCGCGACTGCGACGTCAAGCTTCGCGCAAGCGGCCATCCCGAATTCGACGCGTGGCGCTGGCATGATTACTGGGTGCCGCTCGATGCCGTGATCGACTTCAAGCGCGACGTCTACCGCCAGGCGCTGCTCGAGCTGCATCGCTACCTGCACGCCGATCGCCGCGCGCGGCCGCGCCGGCTGGAGACCGCTCACCTCTAGAAGCGTGGCGATGGACTAGCGCGCGTGGATCGTCAGTATCAGCCGCTTCCCTCCCGCGGGCTGGGCGCCAACGCGGGCTTCCGGCGGCCCATGCAGCCGCAACCGCCGCGCGTCAGCGCCGAGTCCGCGGCGGTCGACGTGATGACCGACCTTACGCGCACCGCGCCGGCGACCATCCGCCCGCAGGCGCCGCTCGCCGCCGCCAATCAGTTCATGATCACCCGGGGCGTGCGCCTGCTCCTGGTCGCCGACGACTATGAGAACGTCCTCGGCGTGATCACCGCCACCGACATCCTGAGCGAGAAGCCGGTGCGCGCCGCCACCGAGCGAGGCGTGGGGCGCGACGAGCTGACCGTGGCCGACGTGATGACGCCGGTGGAGCAGGTGGAAGCGATCGAATTCAGCGACCTGCGCGGGGCGCACGTCGGGCACGTGCTCGAGACGCTGCGGCGCGCCGGACGCCAGCATGCGCTGGTGGTCGACTTCGACGAGAGCCCGGGTCGCCGGCCGCTCGATCCGCCGCTGCGCCGCACGATGATCCGCGGCATCTTTTCGGTCTCGCAGATCGCCCGCCAGCTCGGCGTTGCATTGCCCGCCGGGGGCGAGGTCGCGCGCACGTTCTCGGAGATCGAGTCCGCCATCAAGTAAACCGATCGGCGGAATTGCGAATATCCATTTGATCCACGCGAAGCGGGGGCTTAGCCTGCTCCCATCCTTTCGAAGGAGATGTCCATGAAAGCGCTCAAAGGCACGAAGACCCACGACAACCTGAAGGCCGCGTTCGCCGGCGAATCGCAGGCCAACCGCCGCTATCTCTATTTCGCCGCGAAGGCCGACGTCGAAGGCCAGAACGACGTCGCGGCGCTGTTCCGCTCCACCGCCGAGGGCGAGACCGGCCACGCGCACGGCCACCTCGAGTACATGGAAGCGGTAGGCGATCCGGCGACCAACCTGCCGATCGGCCGCACGCGCGACAACCTGAAGGCGGCGGTGGCGGGCGAGACGCACGAGTACACCGACATGTACCCCGGCATGGCGAAGCAGGCGCGCGACGAAGGCTTCGGCGAGATTGCCGACTGGTTCGAGACGCTGGCGAAGGCCGAGCGTAGCCACGCCAATCGCTTCCAGAAGGCGCTCGACGTCCTGTCCGACTAAGCGATGAGGGAAGGTTCGCTCGAAGCGCCGACCCGGCACCCGCTCGGCTGGCAGACCGAGGAGTTCTGGGATCCGGCGAAGGCGGAGAAGGAGCTCGAGCGCATCTTCGACATCTGCCACGGCTGCCGCCGCTGCGTCAGCCTGTGCACCACCTTCCCCACGCTGTTCGACCTCGTCGACAACTCGAAGACGATGGAGGTCGATGGCGTGGCGAAGGCGGACTACGCCAAGGTCGTGGACCAGTGCTACCTCTGCGACCTCTGCTACATGACGAAGTGTCCCTACGTTCCGCCGCATCCTTGGAACGTGGACTTCCCGCACGTCATGCTGCGCGCGAAGGCGATCAAGTTCAGGACCGGCGCGAAGTTCCGCGACCGCCTGCTCTCCTCCACCGACCGTAACGGCAAGCTCGCCGCCATCCCGGTGGTCGCGCAGACGGTCAACGCGCTGAACCACTTCAAGCCCGCGCGAGCGGCGATGCAGGCCGTGCTGGGCGTGCACCAGGATCGCGAGCTGCCGCCCTACGCGCCGAGGAAGTTCCGCTCGGCTGTGCCGAAGGCCAGGCCGTTCCAGGTGAAGGACGGCAAGAACACGCCCGGCAAGGTCGCGATCTTCGCCACCTGCTACGCGAACTACAACGAGCCGGTGATGGGCCACGATCTCGTCGCGCTGCTCGAGCACAACGAGATCCCGTGGACGCTGGTGGAGAAGGAAGCGTGCTGCGGGATGCCGAAGCTGGAGCTCGGCGACCTCGAGGGCGTCGACGGGCTGAAGAAGAAGAACATGCCGGTGCTCGCGCGATACGCCCGCGAAGGCTACGCGATCCTCGCGCCGGTCCCCTCGTGCACGCTCATGTTCAAGCAGGAGCTGCCGCTCATGTATCCGGACGATCCGGAGGCGGCGCTCGTGCGCGACGCGATGTTCGATCCGTTCGAATATTTCGTCCTGCGCAAGCGGGACGGCCTGTTACGCACCGACTTCAAAAACCCATTGGGCAAGGTCGCTTATCACATCCCCTGCCACTCGCGCGTGCAGAACATGGGACAGAAGACGCGCGAGGCGCTCGAAATGGTGCCGGGCACCGAGGTCACGATGGTCGAGCGCTGCTCGGGGCACGACGGCACGTGGGGCGTGAAGACCGAGTACTTCGACAACTCGATGAAGATCGGCCGGCCGGTGTTCCGGCAGATGGCGGCGGCCGAAGCGGACTACGTATCGTCGGACTGCCCGATCGCTGCCCGCCACATCATGCAGGGCATGGGCGACGAGGCGAAGAGCGCCGAGAAGGCGCACCCGCTCACGCTGCTGCGCCGGGCGTACGGCATCTGACCTAGAGCAGGCCGCGATAGCTGTCGTTGCCATTCGACAGCGCTTTTAAAGAACCCTGAAGAACCCCCGGTAGACCGCGCGTAAAACCGCTCGGCAGAATTTTGTCGATGCCGAACGCCAAGCTCGCGCGCCCCCGGTACACCGAAGTCCTGCCCCGCGAGCGCCTCTTCCGGCGCCTCGACGCCGGCGCCGGCGTCACGTGGATCAGCGCGCCGCCGGGCGCCGGCAAGACGACGCTCGCGAGCAGCTATGTCGATGCGCGCGAGCTGCGCCACCTCTGGTTCCAGCTCGATGCGGGCGACGCCGACCCGGCGACCTTCTTCCATTACCTCGGCCTCGCCGCCGGCGGCGGGCTGCCGCATCTCACCGCCGAATACCTGGGCGGGCTCGACGTATTCGCGCGGCGCTTCTTCGAGACGCTGGCGTCGCGGCTTCCGGGGCCGTGCGTGCTGGTGCTCGACAACTACCATGAGATCCCGGTCGGCGCGCCGCTGCACGAGCTCCTCGCCGAAGGACTGGCGAGGCTGCCGACCGGGTTCGCCGTCGCCGTCCTCAGCCGCACGCCGCCGCCGCCGGAGCTCGCACGCATCGTCGGCGACGTGCTGCGCTGGGAGGACCTGCAGCTCACGCTCGACGAGGTGAGGAGCATCGAGCGCCTGCGGCGTGGCGAGCGCACCGGCGCGGTGTCGCACGTCGAGCTGCACGGCCGCACGCAGGGCTGGGCGGCGGGGCTCACGCTGCTCCTCGAGCAGAAAGACGGCGCCGCGCTCTCGCGCCCGCTCGCCGAAGCGAGCCCGCAGGCGCTCTTCGACTACTTTGGCGGCGAGGTCTTCTCCGCCCTCGCTCCTGAGACGCAGCGCGTGCTGCTCGCGAGCGCTCTGCTGCCGAAGCCGACCGCCGAGACGCTCGGCGAGCTCACCGGCAACGCCCGCGCGATCGACGTGCTGGAAGAGCTCTACCGCAAGAACTACTTCACCCTGAAGCACCCCGGCAGCGTCACGTACGAGTATCACCCGCTCTTCCGGCAGTTCCTGTCGGGCCGCGCGCGCAGCGTTTTCAAGCCGCTCGAGCTGAAGGCGCTGCAGCAGAAGGCGGCGGCGCTCCTCGATGCGCACGGCCAGGCCGAGAACGCCGCCGAGCTCCTGCATTCGGCCGGCGACTTCGCTTCGCTCGCCGAGCTCATCCGGCGCGAGGCGCCGCGCCTCATCGAGCAGGGCCGCAGCCAGGTGGTCGAGCGCTGGCTCGCGCACCTGCCGGCGGGGCTCGCGCGGCGCGATCCGTGGCTCTGCTACTGGCACGGCCTGTGCCGGCTGCCGTTCAACCCGACGCAGTCGCGCGCGCACTTCGAGCAGGCCTACGAGCTCTTCCTCGCCGCGGCCGACCTGGCCGGCGTCTGCATGGCGTGGTGCG
>DATMIG010000190.1:0-9117 GCA_035554335.1 Burkholderiales bacterium | reverse complement strand
AGCACCTGCGCAAGCACTACCGCGAGCTGCGCGAAAAGTACGTCCCACTGGAATGAACGATCTCCGCCGCCGCCTGCTCGAGCTGCACAAGACCCTGGTCGAGGTCGAGCGCGAGGGCTACGAGCGCGGCCGCGGGCGCATGAGCGACGGCGAGTTCCTCAAGGCGCTGATCGACGACCCGTTTTTCGCCTGGCTGGCGCCGCTCACTGCGCTCATCGTGCGCCTCGACGAGCTGGGGACGGCCGACATCCCGGCGGCATTCAAGACGGAGCTGAAGCGGCTGCTGAAGCCCGACGACCTCGGCTCCGCCTTCCAGCGCCGCTACCACGAGATCCTGCAGAAAAGCCCCGCTGCGCTGGTCGCGCACGGCGCGGTGGTGAAACAGCTCTAGAGCTGCTGCTCGACCCAGCTGCGGATCGAGCGCGCGTCCATCGCGCCGGACAGGCGCGCGGCTTCGGTCCCGTTCTTGAACAGGATCATCGTCGGGATGCCGCGAATCCCGAAGCGGGCGGCAAGGTTCGGTGCCGCCTCGGTATCCAGCTTCGCGAAACGCACGCGCGGGCTCAGCTCGCCGGCGGCGCGCTCGAAATTCGGCGCCATGGCGCGACACGGACCGCACCAGGCGGCCCAGAAATCGACGACGACCGGCAGCTCGGTGCGCTCGACGGCGGCCTTGAAGTTCTGCTCGCTCACCACCACCGGCTTTGCTGGCACGAGGGGCGACTTGCAGCTTCCGCACTTCGGATCTTCCGCGAGGCGCTCATCCGGCACCCGGTTCACCGTGGAGCAGTTGGGGCAGCCGACCAGCACGATGCTCAGTCGATGCGCGCGCCCGAGAGCTTCACCACGCGCGCCATCTTGTCGTAGTCCTTCCTCAGCAGCTCGCCGAAGGCCTCGGGCGTCATCGCCTGCGGCACGACGCCCTGCTTGTCCAGGCGATCGAGGATCGCCGGGTCCTTGAGCAGCTTGCCGACCGCGCCGTTGATCGCCTCGACCGTCGCCTTCGGCATGCCGGCGGGCCCCAGCAGCCCCATCCACGAATCGAACTCGTAACCCTTCACACCGCTTTCATCGACGGTCGGCAAATCCGGCAGGAACTTCGATCGCTTCGGCCCCGTCGCGCCGAGCATTCGCAAGCGCGGTTCCTTCGCGAAGGGAATCGCGCTGATGGTGGCCGCGACCACGGCCTGCGATCGCCCGGCGAGCACTTCCTGCACCGCTTCGCCGGCGGACTTGTACGGCACGTGCACCATGTCGATGCCCGCCATGGCGACGAAATAGGCCATCGAAAGATGGGTCGCCGACCCGTTGCCGGCGCTCGCATAGTTCAGCTTGCCGGGGTTCGCTTTCGCATACGCGACGAATTCCGCCACGCTCTTCGCCGGCACGGCGCTCGACGACATGAGCACGTAATCGACGTTGCCGATGTGCGCGACCGGCGTGAAATCCTTGAGCGGGTGGTAAGGCAGCTTCGCGTACAGCGAGCCGGCGATGGTGTGGCTCGCGGCGGCAAGGACCAGCGTCTGCCCGTCCGGCGCCGACTTCGCCACCACGCCGGTGCCGATCGTGCCACCCGCGCCCGGCCGGTTCTCGACGATCACGGTCTTGCCCAGCGCCGCGCCGAGCTCCGCGTTGATGGCGCGTGCGAGCGTATCCTGCGTACCCCCGGCCGCGAATGGAATGACGATGCGCATCACCGGCTGCGCATGGGCTATCCCGGTCATGAGCGCCGCGAGCGCGAGCAGGATCTTCACAGCTTGCACCAGTCCTTGATGACCGCTTCGTAGATCGCCACCGACTGCCGGATGCGCTCGACGCTGCACCACTCGTCGGTCTGGTGGGCCATTTGCGGCTCGCCCGGGCCAAGGACGACCGTCGGCACGCCGCCGTACACCTTGAGCAGATTGGCCGCGTCGGTCATGTAGGTGGCCGTCTTCGCTTCATGCACCTTGCAGATCTCGAACACCCGCTCGATCCATTCGTTTTGCGGCGCCGTCCACACCGGCTGCAGGTTGGAGAAGACATCCAGCTCTGCTTCCTCGCCGAGCAGCGCGCGCAGCCGCTCGAGCAGCGCGGCGTGGTCCATGCCCGGTACGGTGCGGATGTCGACGCCGATGCTGGCGGTGTCGGGAACCATGTTGACGCCGCTGCCGCCGGCCATCGTGCCGACGTTCATCGTCGGCTCGCCCATCACCGGGTGGCGCTTCGCCTGGAAGTCGAATCCTTCGAGCTTCGACACCACGCGCGCCGCCTTGTAGATGGCGTTCACGCCGAGGTGTGGCATCGAGCCGTGGGCCGAGACGCCCTTGAAGTGGGCGTTGAACTTGATCGAGCCCTTATGCCCGACGTACGGATAGTTCGAGGTCGGCTCGCCGACCACCATCGCGCCCGCCTTTCCGAGAAGCTCGGTGCGCGCGAGCTGCTGCGAGCCGATGCAGCCGCCCTCCTCGGCGGCGGTCAGCACGATGACGACGCCAGGGGTGGCGCTGAAGCGCTTGGCGAATGTGCGCGCGGCAAGGAGGATGGCCGCGACGCCGGCCTTCATGTCCGAAGAGCCGCGCCCGTACAGCTTGTCGCCGTCGGTCTCGCCGGCGAAGGCGTCCTTCGTCCAGGGATTCGCGCCGAGCGCCACGGTATCGAGATGCCCGGTCAGGCAAAGGGGCGGCTTGTCGCCGGAGCCGGCGCGCGCCACGACGCTGGTGCGCCCGGGCTCGTACTCGTGGTAGCGGACCTGGAAGCCCCAGTCCTCGAGCAGCCGCCCGGCATGCTGCGCGCAGTCGCGCTCGCGGCCCGGCGGGTTGATGGTGTCGAACCGGAGGAGCGTTCGGGTCAGCGCAACGGCGTCGCTCATCCCCCGATCATACAAGGGGGACGTTCAACGCTGGTCGATGACCGCGACCCGTACGCGCTTGCGCCGGCGGGGCGCGTAAGGCCCGTCGGCAATCACGTCGAGGGAGCGCAGAAAGACATCCAGCGGCGCTTCCTCATCGCCGGAAAGCCAGGCTTCGACCTGCTCGGGCGGCACGCGGAAGAAAGCGGCCATGCGCTCGCGGCTTCCCAGGATCTTCTCCGCCCGGGAAAGCGCCTTGGCATAGCGTCCTCGTTGCTGCATGGTCATATGGATGCACGGGGCGTGCCGGACGCACACGTCCGGCTACCGCTCTCACGATTTAGACGACAGTCAGGCGGCCGCCGTCCGGTCGCTGCGGCGACGCTTGGGCACGCCGGCGGCTTCCTGCGCGGCGCGCCGGTCGTGCTCGGCGAGAATGATCTCCATTGCGCGCTCGAACGCGGCGCGCGGCGGGCCGGAGCGGGCGGCGATCCAGTCGTCGAGGTCCTTCCGCGACACCTGGAGGAAGCCGGCGAGCCGGTCGCGGCCGCCCTGCAGGTATTCGCACTGCTGGAGGATTCGGGCGCACATCTCCGCCCACCGGGGATGATGGACCATAGCCATGCGGCGGTGCCGAGCAAGGTCCGTACCCTGACATGAGCCAAGCGACGTTCCGTTTTGCAGACGAGCTTTCCGGCTTCCTCCGGCCGGGGCACCGCGGCCGCGCGTTCGTCCAGGACTGTGCCCGCGCGGCGACGCTGAAGAACGCCATCGAGGCGCTCGGCGTGCCGCACACCGAGGTCGGCGCGCTGACCGTCAACGGCGAGCCCGCCACGCTGCAGCGCGCGGTGCGCGACGGCGATGCGGTCGAGGTGGCGGCGTATCGCTATGACGCCAGCCAGCCGCTCATCTTCCTCGCCGACGCCCACCTCGGCGGCCTCGCGCGATTCCTGCGCATGCTCGGCTTGGACACCCTGCACGACCCGGCGTGGCCGGACGCGGAGATCCGCCGCATCGCGCACGGCGAGAGCCGCATCGTCTTGACGCGCGATCGCGGCCTCTTGATGTGCCGGGAGATCGCCCGGGGCTGCTACGTGCGCGCGATCCGGGTCGAAGCGCAGCTCGCTGAAGTCGTGTCGCGCTACCGGCTGAGCGACGAGGCGCGGCCATTCACGCTGTGCCTTTGCTGCAACGTCGTGCTGGAAAAGTTTCCGAAAGAGAAGGCGATCGGCCGGGTGCCCGAGCGCGTCTTGGAGCTGCATCAAGACTTCACGCACTGCAGTGCGTGCGGGCGCATCTACTGGCCCGGCACGCACTACGAGAGGATGCGGCATGCGCTGGATCGAATTCGGGGTCAGGACCCGAATTCGACACAGGTGTGATTACTTGCGGTACTTCTTCGCCGCTGCTTCGAAGGCTTCGTAGTCTTCCTTGGCCTGCGGCGTGGCGGTGAGGATCGGCCGGTCGGCGGCGATCGATTCGTCGAGGAAGCGCTTCTCCTCGGCTTTCGACAGGTGCACTTCCTTGCCGCCGTGCTCGGCCCAGATCTTCTGCGAGTTCTTGATGTCCTGCGCGGCCCAGCCGTAAGTGTGCTGGTCGGCCTTGCGCACTTCCTCGCGCACGATCTTCTCGAGATCCGGCCCGAGCGACTTCATGAAGTTGCGGTTGACGAGCGGCACGGTGGCGGCCCAGTGCGAAGGCAGGTACGTGAAGGTCTTCGCGATGTCGTAGAACTTGAGCGCGGTGAAAAGCGTCGTGCCGGCCCACACGCCGTCGATGGTGCGGTTCTGCAGCGCGGGCAGCACTTCGCCGAACGGCATCGACAGCGGCGAGGCGCCGAAGCGCTTCAGCGGCTCGATCTGCAGCGGCGAGCCCGGCACGCGGATCTTCTGGCCCTTGAAGTCGGCGAGCGTGTTGATCGGCTTGTGCGACAGGATGACGTACTGGCTCGGGATGAAGATGGTGAGCGGCTCGACGCCCTTGGCGGCGCCGAAGGTCGACAGGCGCTGGCGGATCGCCGGATCGTTCAGCACCTTCGCGCCGTGCTCCTGGCTGTCGAAAAGTCCCGGCGCGGCGAGCACCGCAAAGCGCGGCTCGAGCGGCTCGTAGAAGCCCGAGGCGTTGAACGAGACCTCGATCGTGCCGAGCGCCACGCCTTCGATGGTGCGCGGGATCGAGCCGAGCTGGCTCGCCGGATACACCTCGGCCTTGATCTTGCCGCCCGAGGATGCGTTCACGCCCTTCGCGAACGTGTTCAGCCACTCGACCAGCGCATCGCCGGAAGTGGAAGTGGAAAGCTTCATCGTGTGTTGCTGCGCGCTCGCCGTCCCAACGACGGCGAAGAGCGCAAGTGCGGCCCAACGCTTCATGGTGCGTCTCCCTTTCGGAACAATTGAATGATTTGCAGCACGGACAGCACGGCGATCAGGCCGAAGCCGATCACGATCGCGCTGTGCGGAATCCACATCGGAATGCCGGCGTTCTGGCTGCGGGCGTCGAGCCCGGCCATCTGGTGCGCATAGCCGGCGGCCACGTAGAGCACGAAGCTCGCCAGCACGACGACCAGCGCGAGCTCGATCACGCCGAGCGCCGCCTGCACGCCGCGCGGCATGCGCTGGACGAGGACATCCATCCGCAGATGCATGCGCCGCCAGGTAGCGACGGCGGCACCGAGGAACGCGATGTAGACCATGATGTAGATCTGCACCTCGTCCGCCGAGACGAACGTCTGGCCAAAAACATAGCGGCCGACCACGTTCACGAAGTTGTAGAGCACCGCGACGATGAGGGCGGCGCCGAGCAGCCGCTCGAGCCCGATCGCCAGCGCGTCAATGGAGCGGTGCAAGGGTCTTCCTGCCGCGGATCAGATCGGACGCCCGCTCCGCGATCATCATGATGGGCGCGTTGATGTTGCCGCCGACGAGGTCGGGCATCACCGACGCGTCGACCACCCGCAGCCGCTCCACGCCTTTCACCTTCAGCTCGTCGTCGACCACGTCGCCCATGCGGCAGGTGCCGAGCGGATGATGCACCGTAATCGAGGTGGCGCGGACATGCGCGTCGATGTCGGCGTCGGTTTCCTTCGGCCCGCCGAGCTCCTTCGCGATGAAGCGCTGCAGCGCCTTCTGCGCCGTGACGGCCCGGGCCATGCGCACGCCCGCGCGCAGCTTGGCCCAGTCGGCGTCCTTGGACAAAAAGCCCTGGCGGATGAGCGGCGCACGCATCGGGTCCGCGGAAGCGAGCTCCACGCGCCCGCGGCTCTGCGGCCGCAGCAGCACCACGACGCAGGCGAAGCCGTCGGCGAAGGGTTTGGTCCAGTAAGGCTCGGCGGCGAGCGGCGCGCCCTGGAAGAGGAGCTGGACGTCCGGCATGGCAAGCGACGGATCGCTCTTCAGGAATGCGACCAGCGGCCCGGGCAGGTCGGTGGCGAATCCCTTGCCAAAGAAGTAGCACTTCGCCAGCTCGACCGCGATGCGGTCCATGCGCATCGCGCGATGGAAAGGCCCCGGCTCGCGGCGCACGTACGGCAAAGGCGCCATGACATGGTCCTGCAGGTTGCGGCCCACGTCCGGCAGCGCCGCCTCGACCTTGATGCCGTGCTGCTGCAGCTCGGCGGGATCGCCGATGCCGGAGAGCATCAGCACCTGCGGCGAGTTGATCACGCCGCCGGAAAGCAGCACTTCCTTCTCGGCGCGCGCGACGCGCTTCAAGCCTTTCTGCACATACTCCACACCGACGGCACGTCCATTTTCCAGAACGACCTTGGTGACGTGCGCGTTCACCTCGACGGTGAGGTTGCCGCGCTTGAGCGCCGGCCGCAGGTACGCGGCGGCCGCGCTGCAGCGCCGGCCGTCGCGGATGGTGACCTGCATCTTCGAGAAGCCGTGCTGCTCGGCGCCGTTGTAGTCCTCGGTGACCGGATGGCCGGCGGCGACGCCGGCTTCGGTCCAGGCGTCGAAGAGCGGATCGACGTAGCGCGAGCGCTGCGTGCAGAGCGGGCCGCCACCGCCGCGGAAACGGCTCTCACCGTCTTCCCATGACTCCTGGCGACGGAAATAAGGCAGCGCCTCGGCGTACGACCAGCCCTTCAGTCCGGACGCCGCCCAGCGGTCGTAGTCGCCGCGATGGCCGCGCACGTAGGCCATGGCGTTGATCGACGAAGAGCCGCCGATCACCTTGCCGCGCGCGCACTCCACCGCGCGGCCGCCGACGCTCGGCTCGGGCTCGGCGAAGTAGCCCCAGTCGTGCAGGCGCTTCGTCAGGAGGCGCCCCCAGGCGAGCGGAATATGCAGCCACGGATCGCGATCCCAGCCGCCCGCCTCCAGCAGCAGCACGCGCGCCTGGCCGTCTTCGGTCAGCCGGTTGGCGAGCACGCAGCCCGCCGAGCCGGCGCCGACGATGACGTAGTCGTAGCTCAATCCGCCTTGATGTTCGCGTCGCGGATCGTGCGGCCCCACTTCACGACCTCGCTCTTCACGAAGGCCGCGAACTCGTCGGGGCTCGACGGGCGCGCATCGTAGTACTGCGAGCGCATGCGGCCCTGGACCTCCGGGTCCGCCAGTGCCTTGTTCACCGCGCCATTGATGGAACTGACTATGGAACGGGGCGTCGCCGCCGGCGCGAACAGGCCGAACCAGATGTCGGCTTCGTAGCCGCTCATGCCCTGCTCCGCGGCCGTCGGCAGGTTCGGGAATTCCGACGAGCGCTTTGCCGAGACGAGCGCGAGGATGCGCACCTTGCCCGACTTCTCGAACGGCGCCGCGTTGGAAATGGTGTTGAAGGCGATCGGCAGCTGTCCGCCGATCACGTCGGCGAGCGCCGGCGCGCAGCCCTTGTAGGGCACGTGCACGAGGTCGACCTTCGCCGTGAGCTTGAGGAGCTCGCCCGCGAGATGCATCGGGCTCGCGTTGCCGCACGTCGAGTACGCGAGCTTGCCCGGCTGCGCGCGCGCCAGCGAGAGGAGCTGCGGCAGCGTCTTCGCCTCCAGCGTCGGATTCACCGCGATCACCATGGCGGTCGCGCCGACCATGGCGACTGCGGTCAGGTCCTTCTCGAGCTCGTAGGACACTTTCTGGCCGAGCCCCGGTGTCATCGCGATGGTGCTGGTCGCCATGAGGAGCGTATAGCCGTCGGCCGGTGCGCGAGCCACTTCGCCCGCGCCGAGATTGCCCGCCGCGCCCGGCTTGTTCTCCACCACCACCGGCTGGCGCCACTCGTCGGCGAGCTTCGGCTGGATGAAGCGCGCCATGATGTCGTTGCCGCCGCCGGGCGGATAGGGCACGACGATCTTTACGGGTTTGGTGGGGAAGCTCTGCGCGAGCGCGATGCTCGAGAACAGAAATGCGGTCAGGAAAAGAACCAACCCCCCGCTCGCAAGCTCGCTTCCCCCCTTGACAGGGGGGCGGCAGAAAAAGCTCATGCAGCGGTCGCCTTCTTGAACGCCTCGCGAGCGGAAATCGTCGCGTCCCACTTCTTCACGTTCGGCAGATCCGGCAGCTGCACGCCGAAGCGCAGGCAGCGATAGACGATCGGCGCGAGGCAGATGTCGGCGATCGTCATCTCGTCGCCGGCGACGAACTTGCCCATCGCCTTGTCGAGGATCGAGAGCTGCGCGCCGAGGTCCTTCTCCTGCGTCGCGAAGTCGGCGCTGCGCTTCGCCGGCTCGAGCTTCGACTCCTTGAACATGGCGAGGTACGGGTTGTTGAGCGAGGCGAGCTGCCAGTCCATCCAGCGCTCGACGTGCGTGCGCTTGGCGGCATCGGCCGGATACAGGTTGCTCTTCGCCTTCGTCGCGAGGTAGCGAAGGATGGTGTTCGACTCCCAGATCACCAGGCTGCCGTCGACCAGGGTGGGCACCTTGGCGTTCGGATTCTTCGCCAGGTAGTCGGGCGTCTGGGTGTTGTTGAACTGGCGGCCGTAGTCTTCGCGCTCATACGGTTGCTTCAGCTCCTCGAGCAGGAACAGCACCTTCTGCACGTTGCCCGAGGTTTTGCGGCCCAGTACTTTCATTTCGGCTCCGGTTTATATGCGATCGCGTCGATCTCGATCTTGGTGTTGATCACGGCCCTGGCTTCCACGGTGGTGCGCGCCAGCGCGGCATTGGGAAAGTGCCTGGCGAATACGCCGTTGTAGCGGCCGAAGTCGCGCGCGTCGGAAAGGAACACCGTCGCCTTGACGATGTCCTCCAGGTCCGCGCCCGCCTCGTTCAGCGCACGCTTCACGGCGGCGATGCAGTGCTTCGTCTCTTCCTCGATGGTGCCTTCGAACATCACGCCGTTCTCGTCCTT
>DATMIG010000189.1:0-5995 GCA_035554335.1 Burkholderiales bacterium | reverse complement strand
CGACCGCCGTCGCGAACGGCGACTTGTCCAAGAAGATCACCGTCGACGTGAAGGGCGAGATCCTCGAGCTGAAAAACACCATCAACACCATGGTGGATCAGCTGCGTTCGTTCGCCTCGGAAGTAACCCGCGTGGCCCGCGAAGTGGGCACGGAAGGTAAGCTCGGTGGTCAGGCCGAAGTGAAAGGCGTCGCCGGTACGTGGAAGGATTTGACCGACAGCGTGAACTTCATGGCCGACCGCCTCACCAACCAGGTGCGCGGTATCGCCAAGGTCGTGACCTCCGTCGCCAACGGCGACCTCAAGCGCAAGCTCACGATGGACGCCAAGGGCGAGATCGCCGAACTGTCCGACACGATCAACGGCATGATCGACACGCTCGCGACGTTCGCCGACCAGGTGACGAACGTGGCGCGCGAGGTCGGCAGCGAAGGCAAGCTCGGCGGCCAGGCGCGAGTCCCCGGCGCCGCCGGCACCTGGCGCGACCTCACCGACAACGTGAACAACCTCGCCGCGAACCTCACCACCCAGGTGCGCGCCATCGCCGAGGTGGCCACCGCGGTGACCAAGGGCGATCTCACGCGGTCGATCACGGTCGACGCGCAGGGCGAAGTCGCCTCGTTGAAGGACAACATCAACGAGATGATTCGCAACCTGAAGGACACCACGCGCAAGAACACCGAGCAGGACTGGCTGAAGACGCACCTCGCGCGCTTCACGCGGATGCTGCAGGGCCATCGCGACCTGGTCACCGTCTCCCGGCTGATCCTGAGCGAGCTGACCCCGCTCGTGAATGCGCAGCAAGCGGCCTTCTACGTCGCCGACCATCGCAGCGGCGAATCGACGCTCGAGCTGCTCGCCGGCTATGCCCAGCGCCATTCCAAGAGCCTGCCGCGCAAGATCGCGTTCGGCGAAGGGCTGGTCGGGCAGTGCGCGTTCGAGAAGAAGCGCATCGTGCTCGCCAACGCGCCGTCGGACTACATCCGCATCAGCTCGTCGCTCGGCTCGGGCGCGCCGGTCAACATCGTCATCCTGCCGGTGCTGTTCGAAGGGCAGGTGAAGGCGGTGATCGAGCTGGCGTCGTTCAGCAAGTTCAGCGAGATCCACCAGACGTTCCTCGACCAGCTGACCGAATCCATCGGCGTGGTGCTGCACACCATCGCCGCCAACATGCAGACGGAATACCTCCTGCACCAGTCGCAGTCGCTGACGGCCGAGCTGCAGGCGCAGCAGGAAGAGCTGAAGAAGACCAACGACCGCCTCGAGCAGCAGGCCCTCAACCTGCAGAAGTCCGAAGCGCTGCTGAAGTCGAAGCAGGACGAGCTGCGCGCCGCCAACGAACAGCTGCAGGAGAAGGCGCGCCAGCTATCGGAGCAGATGCACCAGGTCGAATTCAAGAACCGCGAGATCGAGCAGGCGCGGGCCGCGCTGGAAGAGAAGGCCGAGCAGCTGTCGCTGTCCTCGCGCTACAAGAGCGAGTTCCTCGCCAACATGTCGCACGAGCTGCGCACGCCGCTCAACTCGCTGCTGATCCTCGCGCGACTGCTGGCCGACAACGTCGGCGGCAACCTCACGCCGAAGCAGGTGGAGTTCGCGCGCACCATCCACTCCTCGGGTGCCGAGCTGCTGGCCCTCATCAACGACATCCTCGATCTCGCGAAGATCGAGTCCGGCACGGTGACGCTGAACATCGCGTCCGAGCGCTTCAGCGAGGTGTGCGACTACGTCGAGCGGACCTTCCGCCAGATCGCGGTCGACAAGGGACTCGAGTTCTCGGTTCAGGTCGACGGCGCGCTGCCGGCGGCGATGGAGACCGACGGCAAGCGGCTGCAGCAGATCATCACCAACCTGCTCTCCAACGCCTTCAAGTTCACGAGCCGCGGCGGCGTGTCGCTCAAGGTATCGGCGGCGCAAGCCGGCTGGACCACCGGCCACCCGGTGCTCGACGACGCGGACCAGGTGATCGCCTTTGCCGTGGTCGACACCGGCATCGGCATCCCGGCCAACAAGCAGCGTCTCATCTTCGAGGCGTTCCAGCAGGCCGACGGCACCACGAGCCGCGAGTACGGCGGCACGGGTCTGGGTCTCTCGATCAGCCGCGAGCTCGCGCGGCTGCTGGGCGGCGAGATCCGCGTCCAGAGCACGCCCGGGCAGGGCAGCACGTTCACGCTCTACCTGCCGCTCGACTACGAGGCTCCGGCGGACGCCGCGCAGCCGGAGCGGGAGCGGGACAACGTGCCCGCGCTCGCGCGCCCCATGACGCCGGCTCCGGCACCGGTGGTGGCGGAAGACAAGGAGCCGGTGGCCGCGCCGCCGGCGCAGGGCACGCCCGACCTCTCGGGCCGCAAGGTGCTGGTGGTGGACGACGACATCCGCAACGTCTTCGCGCTGACTTCTGCGCTGGAGACGCACGGCATGAACGTGCTGCACGCCGAGAGCGGGAAGGAGGGCATCGAGATGCTGAAGCGCACGCCGGACATCGACTGCGTCCTGATGGACATCATGATGCCGGGGCTCGACGGCCTCGACACGATGCGCATCATCCGCCAGCTCGACGGCTACCAGACCCTGCCGATCATCGCGGTGACGGCGAAGGCCATGGTCGGCGACCGCGACAAGTGCCTCGAGGCCGGCGCCACCGACTACGTGGCGAAGCCGGTCAACATGGACGTGCTGCTCGCTATCCTGTCGCGCACCGTGCCACAGGCCTCGCATGCCTGAGGCGCAGCCGTTTCCTAGGGAACCGGAGCAGACGCTCGTCGAAACGCTGGCGGGCCTGGCCGCGGCGAACGTGGTGATGATCGAGACGCTGCACGAGCACCATGTGATCGAGAAGACGCACTTCGCGCACGCCTTCGCCCGCGCGCTCGACGGCCTCGCGCCCGAGCACCGCGGCGGCATGGTCGAGCACGTGCTGCGCAACCTGCGCGACCGCTGCATGAACCTGCGCGCCGGCGACACCGACGCGCAGGCCTGGCTGAGAAAGCTGCTGGAAAGAAGCTGATGGTGGGTGCTAGAGGGATCGAACCTCTGACCCCATCCGTGTGAAGGATGTGCTCTACCGCTGAGCTAAGCACCCGGGCCGGCCGAGATTCTAGCAAAATGAGCTGCCCGGATGATCTTCCGACAGCTTTTTGATCCGCAGTCGTCGACGTACACGTACCTGCTCGCCGATTCGCGCGAGGCGGTGCTGATCGACCCCGTGTTCGAGCAGGCGCGACGCGATGCGGCGCTCATCCAGGAGCTCGGCCTCAAGCTGAAATACTCGCTCGAGACGCACGTCCACGCCGACCATATCACCGGGGCGTCGGTTCTGAAGCAGAAGCTGGGCAGCCGGATCGCCATTTCCGCCGCGAGCGGCGCCGACGGCGCGGACCTCTATGTGCAGCCGGGCGAAAAAATTCCGTTCGGCCGTCGCTCGCTCGAGGCGCGCGCGACGACGGGCCACACGAGCGGCTGCATGACGTACGTGCTCGACGACCATTCGATGGCGTTCACCGGCGACACGCTCTTCATCCGCGGCTGCGGCCGCACCGACTTCCAGCAGGGCGACGCGCGCTCGCTCTACCGCTCGGTGCGCAGCCAGATTTTCTCGCTGCCCGACGACTGCCTGATCTATCCCGGCCACGACTACCGCGGCCTCACCGTGACGAGCGTCGGCGAGGAAAAGCTCTACAACCCGCGCCTCGCCGAATCGATCGGCGAGAACGACTTCGTCGGCTACATGACCAACCTCGGCCTCGCGCACCCGAAGCAGATGGAGATCGCCGTGCCGGCGAACCTCAAGTGCGGCCGCCCGGAGAAAACGAGCACCCTGGATCCGGACTGGGCGCCGTTGACGTACACCTTCGGCGGCATCTGGGAAGTGCAGCCGCACTGGCTCGAGGAGCACCTGCGCGACGTGCAGGTGGTCGACGTGCGCGAGCCCGACGAATTCAACGGCCCGCTCGGCCATGTGCCGAGCGCGCGCCTGGTTCCACTGGGCACCTTGGGCCAGCGCATGGGCGAGCTCGACAAGCAAACGCCCATCGTCGCCGTCTGCCGCTCCGGCGCCCGCTCGGCCCAGGCCACGGTCATCCTCGGCAAGGCCGGCTTCGACAAAGTCGCCAACCTCTCCGGCGGCATGCTGCGCTGGCGCGCGCAGCGCTTCTCGGTCGAGGGCGGCGCCGACTGAATTCGGGGTCAGTGCGCTAATTCCCCGAATAGAATCCGCCTCCCATGGCTGTGCGCACCCTGAAGTCATGATTCGTACCCGATTTGCCCCCAGTCCCACCGGCTACCTCCATATAGGAGGCGCGCGCACGGCGCTGTTCTCGTGGGCGTATGCACGCAAGCACGGCGGCAAGTTCATCCTGAGGATCGAGGACACGGACCTCGAGCGCTCGACCGAGGCGTCGGTCAACGCGATCCTCGAAGGCATGCAGTGGCTCGGCATCGATTGGGACGAAGGCCCGTTCTTCCAGATGAAGCGCCTCGCGCGCTACAAGGAAGTGGCGGAGCAGCTCATCGCCGCCGGCCACGCGTACTGCGACTACATGCCGAAGGAGGAGCTCGACCGGCTGCGCGCCGAGCAGACGGCGCGCGGCGAGAAGCCGCGCTACGACCGCGCGATCGGGCAGCGCTACCGCGGAACCGGGCCCGCCCCGGTGCGCTTCAAGACGCCGCAGGACGGCACGGTCGGCTGGAACGATCTCGTCAAGGGCCCGATCGAGTTTCCGAACAGCGAGCTCGACGATCTCGTCCTGCTGCGCGCCGACGGTGTGCCGACGTACAACTTCGGCGTGGTCGTCGACGACATCGACATGGAAATGACGCACGTGATCCGCGGTGACGACCACGTCAACAACACGCCGCGGCAGATCCACATCTTCAACGCGCTGGCTCATTTGCGAAATGCGCCGCTGCCGCATTTCGGCCACGTGCCGATGATCCTCGGCGCCGATGGCGAGCGCCTGTCGAAGCGCCACGGCGCGGTGAGCGTCGTGCAGTACCGCGACGAGGGCTATCTGCCCGAGGCGCTGCTCAATTACCTCGCGCGGCTGGGCTGGTCGCATGGCGACGAGGAAGTTTTTTCCATGCGGCAGTTCGTCGAATGGTTCGACCTCGCGCATGTCTCGCGCTCGCCCGCGCAGTTCAATCCGGAGAAGCTTTCCTGGCTGAACCAGCAGTACATCAAGGCAGCTGCCGACTCGCGCGTCGCCGCGCTGGTCGAGCCCGAGCTGCGCAAGCGCGGCGCCCAGCCGGGTGGCGGCCCGCCGCTCGATCGCGTGGTGAGCCTGCTCAAGGACCGCGCGGCCTCGATCCCGCAGCTCGCGGACGAGGCGATGCTCTTCTACGCCGTCGAAGTCGATCCGGGCCAGCCCGACTGGGACCCGAATGTCGGGAAAGCCCTGAGGATGCTGAAGGCGCGGCTGTCAACCGCGCAGTGGGCTCGCGCGTCATTGAACGAGGTGATCAAGGAAGTGGTCAAAGCGAACGGGCTCAAGATGCCGCAGCTCGCCATGCCTCTGCGCCGCCTCGTCACGGGGCGCACGCAGACGCCGTCGATCGACGCGGTGCTCGAGCTCCTGGGGCGCGAGGTCGTGCTCCAGCGGCTGACCACCCATCTCGACGAGGATTGATGCTTAGAGGACTCCTTCTGCTATTTGTCGCGGCCAGCGCGCAGGCGGCCGTCGAGCCCGGCAACTGGGAATTCAGCCTGGAAAGCCCGCTGCAGAACAACGGCGCCACGGAAACCCGCCAGCGCTGCCTGTCGCCCGAGGAAGCGAAGGATCCGCAGAAGGTGCTCGAGCAGGTGCGCAGCAAGAACAACTGCCAGCTCTCGAACGTGCAGGACTCGGGCAGCGAATATCGCTTCGACGTCGCCTGCGAGGCGAAGGTCCCCGTCACCGGCTCCGGCGCCGTCCGCTACACGCCCACTACCATCGACGGCGCCATCGACCTCGTCGGCGAAACTCGCGGCCTGCGCCTGAAGACCCGATCATTCGTCAGCGGCC
>DATMIG010000188.1:0-10730 GCA_035554335.1 Burkholderiales bacterium | reverse complement strand
GGGCGGGTTTTCCGCCGACCGGACGCGAGAAATTGCAGGTGAGATACGCGACCGGCGTCTGCACCTGTGTGCCTTTGCGCCGGCGGGTGATCGCGTCGTCCATCCACGCGCCGCCGCGCTTGGTATCGCGCGCGTACAGGTCCATGTAGAACTGGCCGACCAGGCTGCCGGCGTGGTCGCGGATTTCGTAGAACTTGACGTCCTCGTGCCAGGTGTGCGCCTGCGCGGGCGCAATGCGGATGCCGTAGAGCGTCTCCGCCACGCGGAACAGACCCTGCACCGCGACCGGCTCCGGAAAGTATTGCTTCACCTCCTGATCGGAGAACGAATAGCGCTTCACGCGCAGCTTCTCCGACGCATACGCGACGTCCCAGGACTCGAGCTGGGCGAGCCCGAGCTGCGTGCGCGCGAAGTCGCGCAGCTCCTCGACATCCTTTTCGGCGAACGGCCGCGCGCGGCGCGCGAGGTCGTCGAGGAAGGAGAGCACCTGCGCGGGCGTCTCGGCCATCTTGGGCACGAGCGAGACCTCGGCGTAGGTCCGGTAGCCGAGAAGGCGCGCGAGCTCGCGGCGCAGCTCGACGATGCGCGCAATGAGCGGCGTGTTGTCCCACTCCGGCTTGCCGAATTCGGAGGCGCGCGTCACGCTCTCGCGGTACAGCGTCTCGCGCAGGCCGCGGTCGTCCGCGTACTGCAGCACCGGCAGGTACGAGGGCGCGTGCAGCGTGAATTTCCACCCTTGCTTGCCTTCCTTCTCGGCGGCTTCGCGCGCGGCGTCGAGGACGTCCGGCGGAATGCCGCCGATGCGCTTCTCGTCCACGACGAGGGAGAACGCCTTGGTGGCGTCGAGCACGTTTTCGGAAAAGCGGCTCGACGTCTTCGCCAGCTCTTCCTGGATCGCCGCATAGCGCGCTTTCTTGTCCGCCGGCAGCTCGGCGCCGCCGAGGCGGAAGTCGCGCAGCGCGTTCTCCACGATTTTCCTGCGCGCCGGATTCAATGAGCCGAACGCGGGCGATGCGGCCAGTTGCCGGTACTTTTCGAACAGCGGCTGGTTCTGGCCGAGCTCGGTCCAGTATTGCGTGACCTTGGGCAGGTTGGCGTTGTACGCGTCGCGCAGCTCGGGGCTGTCGAGCACGGCGTGCAAATGCGCGACCTGGCCCCAGGCGCGGCCGAGGCGCTCGTTCGCATCCTCGAGCGGTGCGACGAACGTCTCCCAGGTGACCGGCGCCGCCAGGACGCGCTGGATCGTGGCGCGGCCCTCGGCGAGCAGCTCGTCGAGGGCGGGTGCGACATGCTCCGGCTTCAGCTCGTCGAAGCGGGGCAGGCCGGCAAAGTTCAGGAGTGGGTTCATTTAGTGGCGCCAGCGGCGCGCAGGCAGTTTTCGAGGAGCATGGCGATCGTCATCGGTCCGACGCCGCCGGGCACGGGAGTGATCGAGCCCGCGACTTCCGCGACCGGGCCGAAGTCCACGTCGCCGCAGAGCGAACCGTCGCTCAGCCGGTTGACGCCGACGTCGATCACGCAAGCGCCCGGTTTGACCATCCGCGCGCCGATGAGTTTCGGCCGCCCGACCGCGGCGACGAGGATGTCCGCAGCGCGGGTAAGGCTTTCCAGATCACGGCTCTTCGAATGGCAAATGGTGACGGTGGCGTCCTTTTGCAAGAGCAGCAGCGCGAGCGGCTTGCCGACGATGTTCGAGCGCCCGACGATCACCGCATGCGCGCCCGCGACCGGCACGCCGGCCGATTCGATGAGCCGCATCACTCCCGCCGGCGTACACGGTAGCAGGCGCGGGTGGCCCTCGAGCAGCGCGCCCAGATTAAGCGCGTGAAACGCGTCGACGTCCTTGGCCGGCGACACGGCGGCGAGCGCCTTCCGCGAGTCGATGTGCTTCGGCAGCGGCAGCTGCACGAGGATGCCGTGCACCTCCTCGTCGTCGTTGAGCGCGAGCACCCGATCGACCAGCGCTTCCTCGCTGACGCTGGCGGGCAATTCGAAGAGCTGCGAGCGAACGCCGGTCTCTTCGCAGGCACGCACCTTGTTTCGCACGTAGACGCGCGAGGCGGGGTCGTCGCCGGCGAGGATCACGGCCAGCCCGGGGCGAATGCCGCGCTGCGAAAGGGATTGGACCTCGCGTTTGACCGCGGCGCGTATCTGCGCCGCGAGCGATTTTCCGTCGAGAATGCGCGCGGCCATGGAGGCGGCGCAGTCTAGCATTGGTCCGCTTTTCTGGTTAAGCTTGCCGCGCCCCCCGCAGCACACCGCCTACATTCGGATACCTGCCCATGTCCGCCGTTCCCCAATTCCCCGCCGCCAACGACCCGGACGCGCTAGAGACCCAGGAGTGGCTCGACGCGCTCGAGGCGGTGCTCGAGCGCGAAGGCCCCGAGCGCGCGCATTACCTGCTCGAGCGCCTGATCGAAAAAGCGCGCCGCTCCGGCGCCTATATCCCGTATTCGCCGAACACCGCCTACCTCAACACCATTCCTCCGCATATGGAGGAGCGCTCGCCGGGCGACCCGGCGCTCGAGGAGCGCATCCGCTCCTACTGCCGCTGGAACGCGCTCGTGATGGTCGTGCGCGCGAACAAGAGCGATGATGAGCTCGGCGGCCACATCGCGAGCTTCGCTTCCGTCGGCACGCTGTTCGGCGTCGGGCAGAACCAGTTCTGGCACGCGCCTTCCGAGGGTCACGGCGGCGACCTGGTGTACTTCCAGGGCCATTCTTCGCCCGGGGTCTATGCGCGCGGCCTGCTCGAAGGCAGGCTGAGCGAGGACCAGCTCAACAACTTCCGGCGCGAGGTCGACGGCAAAGGTGTCTCGTCGTACCCGCATCCGTGGCTGATGCCGGACTACTGGCAGTTTCCCACGGTGTCGATGGGGCTCGGCCCGATCCAGGGCATCTACATGGCGCGCTTCCTGAAGTACCTGCACGCGCGCGGCCTCGCCGATACCGCGAACCGCAAGGTCTGGGTGTTCTGCGGCGACGGCGAGATGGACGAGCCGGAATCGCTCGGCGCGATCGGGCTCGCTTCGCGCGAGCGCCTGGACAACCTGATCTTCATCGTCAACTGCAACCTGCAGCGCCTCGACGGGCCGGTGCGCGGCAACGGCAAGATCATCCAGGAGCTCGAGGGCGAGTTCCGCGGCGCCGGCTGGAACGTGATCAAGCTGATCTGGGGCTCGTACTGGGATCCGCTCATCGCGCGCGACAAGGACGGGCTGCTCCTGCGCATCATGGAGACTACCGTAGACGGCGAATACCAGAACTACAAGGCGAACGACGGCGCGTTCGTGCGCAAGCACTTCTTCGGCAAGCACCCCAAGGTGCTGGAGATGGTTTCGCGCATGACGGACGAGGATGTCTGGCGCCTGAATCGCGGCGGCCACGATCCGCACAAGATCTACGCCGCCTATGCCGCGGCCACCAAGCACAAGGGCGAGCCGACGGTGATCCTCGCCAAGACGATCAAGGGCTACGGCCTGGGCAAGCAGGGGCAGGCGAAGAACCCGACGCACCAGCTGAAGAAGGTCGACATGGGGACCATCAAGGAGATGCGCGATCGCCTGCGCATCCCGATCCCGGACGACAAGCTGGAGGAGCTGCCCTTCTACATTCCGCCGGCCGACTCGCCGGAGATGAGGTATCTGCACGAGCGGCGCAAGGCGCTCGGCGGCTACCTGCCGCAGCGCCGGCGCAAGGCCGACCAGGTTCCGGCCGTGCCGCCGCTCTCGGCGTTCGACGCCGTGCTGAAGGGCTCCGGCGAAGGGCGCGAAATCTCGACCACCATGGCCTTCGTGCGCCTGCTCACCGCGCTGGTGCGCGACAAGGAGCTCGGCAAGCGCGTGGTGCCGATCGTGCCCGACGAAGCGCGCACCTTCGGCATGGAAGGCATGTTCCGGCAGCTCGGCATCTTCGCCGCCGAAGGCCAGAAATACGAGCCGGTGGACAAGGACCAGGTGATGTTCTACCGCGAGGACAAGCAGGGCCAGATCCTAGAGGAAGGCATCAACGAGGCCGGCGCCTTCTCCTCGTGGATCGCTTCGGCGACCTCGTACAGCCACTCCAACCTGATCACCGTCCCGTTCTACATCTACTACTCGATGTTCGGCTTCCAGCGCTTCGGCGACCTGGCATGGGCGGCGGCGGACCAGCGGGCACGAGGCTTCGTGCTCGGCGGCACCGCGGGGCGCACGACGCTCAACGGCGAGGGCCTGCAGCACGAGGACGGCCATTCGCACGTGCTGTTCTCGGTCGTGCCGAACTGCGTGTGCTACGACCCGACCTATGGCTACGAGCTCGCGGTGATCGTGCACGACGGGCTGCGCCGCATGGTGACCGCACAGGAGGATGTCTTTTACTACATCACCCTGATGAACGAGAACTACGAGCATCCGCCGCTGCCGCAAGGGACCGAGGAGGGCATCCTCAAGGGGATGTATCTCCTGCGCGAGAGCAAGTCGAAGGCGAAGCAGCGCGTGCAGCTCATGGGCTCGGGCACCATCCTGCGCGAGGTCGAGGCCGCCGCCGAGCTGCTGGAGAAAGACTGGGGCGTCGGCGCCGACGTCTGGAGCGCGACCAGCTTCACCGAGCTGCGGCGCGACGGCATGATGGCCGATCGCTGGAACATGCTGCATCCGGAATCGAAGCCGCGCACGCCGTACGTCACCGAGTGCCTGGACAAGCGCCCGGCGGGTCCGGTGGTCGCGGCGTCGGACTACATCAAGACCTTCGCCGACCAGATCCGCCCGTACGTGCCGCGCGAGCGCATCTATCGCGTGCTCGGCACGGACGGCTTCGGCCGCTCCGACTCGCGCGCCAAGCTGCGTCACTTCTTCGAGGTGAATCGCTACTTCGTCACCATCGCGGCGCTGAAGGCGCTCGCCGAGCAGGGCGAGGGCAAGGCGAAGACCGTGGCCGACGCGATCAAGAAGTACGGCATCGATCCCGACAAAGCCGACCCGACCACGGTATGAGCCAGGTTGTAGTCCCCGACATCGGCGACTTCAAGGAAGTCGAGGTCATCGAGGTGCTGGTCAAGCCCGGCGACGCCGTCACGAAGGAGCAGTCGCTCGTCACGCTGGAATCCGACAAGGCGACGATGGAGATTCCGTCGCCCGGCGCAGGCGTGGTGAAGGAGCTGAAGATCAAGGTCGGCGACAAGGTGTCGAAGGGCTCGCCGATCCTCGAGCTCGACGCGAAGGACGAAGCCGCGCCCGCGGCGAAGAAGGAAGCACCCAAGAAGGCCGCGCCTCCCGCGCCCGCTGTGCAGCCGTCCTCGTTCGGCGCCGCCCAGACGGTGCCGGTGCCGGACATCGGCGACTTCAAGGAAGTGGAAGTCATCGAGGTGCTGGTGAAGCCGGGCGACAAGGTCGCCAAGGAACAGTCGCTCATCACGCTGGAATCCGACAAGGCGACGATGGAGATTCCTTCGCCGGGCCCCGGCGTGGTGAAGGAAGTGAAGGTGAAGGTCGGCGACAAGGTGTCGAAGGGCGCGGCGATCCTCGTGCTCGAGGGCGGCGAGCAGCGCGCCGAGCCGCGCAGCGAAGCGCCCAAGGCGGAGCCGAAAGCCGAAGCCCCGAAGCCCGCTCCAGCGCGCCAGGCGAGCGCCGCAACCCGCGAAGCGGCCCCCGCTCCCACCGGCGGCGCGTTGCCGCATGCGAGCCCCTCGGTGCGCAAGTTCGCCCGCGAGCTCGGCGTCGATCTCGGCCAGGTGCAGGCGAGCGGACCGAAGGGCCGCATCCTGCACGAGGACGTGCAGGGCTTCGTGAAGGGCGTGCTCTCCGGTCGGGCGCCGGCGCCCGGCAAAACCGGCGGCGGCGCGCTGCCATTCAACCTGCCGCCGTGGCCGGAGGTCGACTTCGCGAAATTCGGCCCGGTCGAGACGAAGCCGCTGGCGCGCATCCAGAAGCTCTCCGGCCCTTACCTGCATCGCAACTGGATCTCGATTCCGCACGTCACGCAGTGCGACGAGGCGGACATCACCGACCTCGAGGCCTTTCGCAAGGCGCAGACCGCCGAGACGGAGAAGAAGGGTTTCAAGCTGACGATGCTCGCCTTCATGATCAAGGCGTGCGTCACGGCGCTGAAGCAGTACCCGCAGTTCAACTCCTCGCTCGACAAGTCGGGCGAGAGCCTGATCATCAAGAAGTACTACCACGTCGGTGTCGCGGTCGACACGCCGGGCGGCCTCGTCGTCCCGGTGGTGAAGGATGCAGAGCGCAAGGGCATCTTCGACATCGCGCAGGAACTCGGCGAGATCTCGAAGAAGGCGCGCGACGGCAAGCTCGCGCCCGCGGACATGCAGGGCGGCACGTTCTCGATCTCCAGCCTCGGCGGCATCGGCGGCACGTACTTCACGCCGATCATCAACGCGCCCGAAGTGGCGATCCTCGGCGTGTCGCGCGCCGCGATGAAGCCGGTGTGGGACGGCAAGCAGTTCGCGCCGCGCCTCATGATGCCGATCTCGCTCTCGTACGACCATCGCGTGATCGACGGCGCGACGGCCGCGCGCTTCACCACGTTCCTCGTCTCCGTGCTGTCGGATATCCGCAAGCTCATCCTCTAGATGGCGAGCAACGAGGTTAAGGTCCCCGATATCGGGGACTTCAAGAGCGTCGAGGTCATCGAGGTCCTGGTGAAGCCGGGCGACAAGATCGCCAAGGAGCAGTCCCTCATCACGCTCGAGTCGGACAAGGCGACGATGGAAATCCCGTCGCCGGCCGCGGGCGTGGTGAAGGAACTGCGCATCAAGGTCGGCGACAAGGTCTCGAAGGGCTCCGCGATCCTCGTGCTCGAGGGCGCAGAGGCTGCAGCTCCGGCTCCCAAGGAAGTACCGAAGCCAGCCGCGCCGGCCCCCGCTGCCGCAGCGCCGGTGCAAGCGCCGAAAGGCAACTACGACTGTGACGTCGTGGTTATCGGCGCCGGCCCGGGCGGCTATTCGGCGGCGTTCCGCGCCGCGGACCTCGGGTTGAAGACGGTGCTAGTCGAGCGCTACCCGACGCTCGGCGGCGTGTGCCTCAACGTCGGCTGCATTCCATCGAAGGCGCTGCTGCACACCGCGTCGGTGATGGACGCGGCGCGCGGGCTCGCCGACCACGGCATCAGCTTCGGCGAGCCGAAGCTGGATCTCGCCAAGCTGCGCGCGTTCAAGGACAAGGTGGTCGGCAAGCTGACGGGCGGCCTCGCCGCGATGGCGAAGATGCGCAAGGTGACCGTGATGCAGGGCGTCGCGGCGTTCACCGGACCGCACGAGCTGTCCGTCGATGGCAAGAAGCTGACCTTCGCCAACGCCATCATCGCCGCCGGCTCGCAGGCGGCAAAGCTTCCGTTCCTCCCCGAGGATCCGCGCATCGTCGATTCCACCGGCGCGCTCGAGCTGCCTTCGGTGCCGAAGAAGATGCTGATCATCGGCGGCGGCATCATCGGCCTCGAGATGGGCACCGTGTACTCCACGCTCGGCACGCGGCTCGACGTGGTGGAGATGATGGACGGCCTGATGCTCGGCGCCGACCGCGACCTGGTGGCGGTGTGGCAGAAGATGAACAAGAGCCGCTTCGACGCCATCATGCTGAAGACGAAGACGAGCAAGGTCGACGCGAGCGCCAAAGGGCTGAAGGTTACCTTCGAGGGCGCGGAGCCACAGACCTACGACATGATCCTCGTCTCCGTCGGCCGCACACCGAACGGCAAGAAGATTGGCGCCGACAGGGCGGGGGTGACCGTCACCGATCGCGGCTTCATCGAGACCGACTCGCAGATGCGTACCAACGTACCGCACATCTACGCGATCGGCGACGTGACGAAGAATCCGATGCTCGCGCACAAGGCGGTGCACGAAGGCCACGTCGCCGCGGAGGCGATCGCCGGCGAGAAGTCGCACTTCGATGCGCGCGTGATCCCGTCGGTGGCCTACACCGATCCCGAGATCGCCTGGGCGGGGCTGACGGAGGACGAGGCCAAGAAGGCCGGCACCAAGGTCGGCGTCGCCAAGTTTCCCTGGGCCGCTTCCGGCCGCGCGATTGCCAACGCGCGCGACGAAGGATTTACCAAGCTGATCTTCGACGCGCAGAACCATCGCGTGCTGGGCGGCGGCATCGTCGGCCTCGGCGCGGGCGATCTCATCAGCGAGATCGTGCTCGCCATCGAGATGGGCGCCGACGCCACCGACATCGGCAAGACGATCCATCCGCATCCGACGACCGCGGAGTCGGTCGGCATGGCGGCAGAAGCGTTCGAAGGCGTCTGCACCGACCTGCCGCCGCAGCGCAAGAAATGACCCAGGACGAGCTGAAGCAGGCGGTTGCCCAGGCCGCGCTCAAGTACGCGCAGGAAGGCATCATCGGCGTCGGCTCCGGCTCGACCGTCAATTTCTTCATCGATGCGCTGGCCAGCGTAAAGGGCCGCATCGACGGCGCCGTGGCGGCATCGGAAGCGAGCGCGGAGCGGCTGAAGAAGCACGGCATCCGCGTCTTCGACTTGAACAGCGTCGACAAGCTCGACGTCTACGTCGACGGCGCCGACGAGGTCACCGAGCACCTGCACATGATCAAGGGCGGCGGCGGGGCGCTGACGCGCGAGAAGATCGTCGCCGCGGTGGCCAGCCGGTTCGTCTGCATCTGCGATGCGTCGAAGCTCGTGCCGGTGCTCGGCAAGTTCCCGCTGCCGGTCGAGGTGATCCCGATGGCGCGCAGCCATGTCGGCCGCGAGATGCTGAAGCGCGGCGCGCAGCCGGCGCTGCGCGAGGGCTTCAAGACCGACAACGGCAACCTGATCCTCGACTGCCGCGGCCTCACCATCCTCGATCCGCCGGCGCTCGAGGTCGACCTCAACGGCATCGCCGGCGTGGTGACCAACGGCATCTTCGCCCGCCGCCCGGCCGACGTGCTGCTGCTCGCCGAATCCACCGGAGTTCGCACGCTCCAGAAGCGATAGACGTTGCGTCGCGACGTCTTTCTCCTCTCCGCCGCGGCGTTCGCGAGCTCCGCGAGCCTGCGCGCCACGGATCCGCTGCTGCCCCTCATCGCCGACGATTACGGCGTGACGACGGGCGCCGCGGCCGGCGCGGCCACGGCGTTCGCGCTCGCGTATGGCCTGCTGCAGGTGATCTACGGGCCGCTCGGCGATCGGTTCGGCCGCTATCGCCTGATCGCCATGGCGGCATTCGTCTCGGCGTTTTGCTCGGCGGCCTGCGCGCTCGCGCCCGACCTGCGCAGCCTGGTCGCCGCGCGCTTCGTCGCCGGCGCGACCATCGGCGCCTTCATTCCGCTGTCGGTGGCCTGGATCGGTGACACGTTTCCGTATGCGCAGCGGCAGTCGCTCCTCGCGCGCTACCTGATCGGCCAGATCGTCGGCATCGGCTTCGGCACTGCGCTCTCCGGGTCGCTCGCCGAGCGCTTTGGCTGGCGCGCGATCTTCGGCCTTCTCGCCGCGGTGCTGCTCGTGCTCGCCCTGTTCCTCGCGCTGGAAGCGCGCCGGCAGCCGCGACCCGCGGCGAGGACGTCGATGATGGCGAGCTTCGCGCGCATGCCGCGCCTCCTGAAGCGCTGGGCGCTCGCGAGCATCATCGTCACCGCTTTCTGCGAAGGCTTCTTCATCTTCGGGGCGCTCGCCTTCGTCGCGCTTTACTTCCAGCGCCGCTACGGCGTCGGCCCCGCCGCTTCGGGCATGCTGGTCGCGCTCTACGCGCTGGGCGGCATGCTGTACGCCACCGTGGCGCCGCGCGCGCTGCGGGCGTTCGGCGAGATCGGCCTCGCCACGATAGGCGGCGTAGCGCTGGCTGCCGGCTATGCGCTGCTCGCCGCGAGCCCCTGGCTGGTGCCGGCGGCCGCGGGCTTGATCGCGATCGGCGGCGGCTTCTACATGTTCCACACCACGGTGCAGACCAGGCTGACGGAGGTGGAGCAGAAGGAGCGCGGCTCGGCGGTCGCGCTCTTCGCCACCTTTCTCTTCACCGGCCAGGCGATCGGGCTATGGGTCGCGTCGCATGTCGTGGACGCAGCCGGCGCCGTGCCGGTTTTCTGGAGCTCGGCGCTCGGTCTTGCCGTGCTCGGGTTCGCGTTCCGGCGACGGCTGCTCAGCTCGCGGCGTGCGCCGTGAGCACGTCCGCTACGCAGGCGGTGAGGCGCTTGGCGTAGTCGAGGTGCAGGAACTCGTTCGGACCGTGGGCGTTGGAATGCGGGCCGAGCACGCCGGTGATGAAGAACTGCGCCTGCGGAAATTTCTCGCCGAGCATCGCCATGAAGGGGATGGTGCCGCCTTCGCCCATCCACATCGCCGCCTGGCCGTAATGGCGACGCGACGAATCGTCGAGCGCGCGTTCGAGCCACGGCGCGAGCGCGGGCGCGTTCCAGCCGCGAGCGGCCTGGCCGTACTCGTACGAGACGCGGGCGCCATAAGGCGCATCCTGCTCGAGCAAGCGCTTCATGCGCTCGGCCGCCGCCCGGGCGTCCAATGTCGGAGGAAGGCGAAGCGACAGCACGAGCTGGGTTCTTGGCCGCAGCACGTTGCCGGCGTTCGCCGGCGTCGGCAGGCCATCCGCGCCGGTGACGGCGAGCATCGGCCGCCAGGTACGGTTGAGGATGCGCTCGGCGTTGTCCGCGCCCATTGCCTTCATGCCGGGCACGAACGGAAACTTGCGCCACACCTCGTCGCCCAGTACCTGCGCCGCGAGCTGTGCCTGGCGCTTGCGCTCGTCAGGAATGTCGACGTGGAAATCCTTCACTACCGCGCCG
>DATMIG010000187.1:0-15370 GCA_035554335.1 Burkholderiales bacterium | reverse complement strand
GGTGCGCGAAGTGGCGCCGCACGATTCGGTCGAGCGCTACACGGGCCTCGGCGTCGAGTGCATCCAGGGCGAGGCGAAGATCACCTCGCCGTGGACGGTGCAGATCGACGGCGGCCGCACCCTCACTACGCGCTCGATCGTCATCGCCGCCGGCGCGCGTCCGCTGGTGCCGCCGATTCCCGGCATCGAGAACGTGCGCGTGCTCACCTCCGACAACGTCTGGGAGCTGCGCGAGCTGCCCCGGCGCCTCGTAGTGCTGGGCGGCGGGCCGATCGGCTGCGAGCTCGCGCAGGCCTTCGCGCGCTTCGGTTCGCGCGTGACGCAGGTCGAGATGCTGCCGCGCGTCCTCTCGCGCGAAGACGCCGACGTCGCCGAAATGGTGCGCAAGCAGTTCGCGTCCGAAGGAATCGACGTGCGCACCGGCCACCGTGCCGTGCGCATCGAGAGCCGTACGCTCGTTTGCGAGCACGAAGGCCGGGAAGCGCGCTTCGAGTTCGACGCGCTGCTCTGCGCGCTCGGCCGCACGCCGAACACGGCGGGCTACGGGCTCGAGGAGCTCGGCATCCCGGTAACGAAGGCGCGCACCGTCGAGACGAACGAATACCTGCAGACGCTCTATCCGAACATCTACGCCTGCGGCGACGTCGCCGGTCCGTACCAGTTCACGCACACCGCTTCGCACCAGGCGTGGTACGCGGCGGTGAACGCGCTCTTCTCGCCGTTCCGCCGCTTCCGCGCCGACTATTCCGTCATACCGTGGGCCACCTTCACGGAGCCGGAGGTGGCGCGCGTCGGGCTGAACGAAACGCAGGCGCGCGAGCTGGGCAGGGCCCATGAGGTAACGGTTTACGGCATCGACGATCTCGACCGCGCCATCGTCGACGGCGCGGCGCGCGGAATGGTGAAGGTGCTGACCGCGCCGGGCAGCGACCGCATCCTCGGCGCGACCATCTGCGGCGAGCATGCGGGCGAGCTGATCATCGAGTTCATCACCGCGATGAAGCACGGTATCGGGCTCAACAAGATCCTCGGCACGATCCATATCTATCCGACGCTGGTGGAAGCGAACAAGTACGCCGCCGGTGCATGGAAGCGGGCGCATGCGCCGCAGCGCGTGCTGTCGTTCCTCGAGCGTTTCCACGCGTGGATGCGCGCCTAGTCCTCGTCGCCCTGGCGTTCGCCGCGCAGCCGGCGCTCGCGTTCGATCACCACCATGCGGCGTGGGGCGGTCTGCTCGAGCGGCAGGTCGTGGTGCTGGAGGGCGGCAAGGCCTCGCGCGTGCGCTACGCCGGCATGGCGGCCGAGCACGCGGAGCTGAAGCGTTACCTCGACTCGCTATCGGCCACGCCGCGCGGCGAATTCGATGGCTGGACGCGTCCCGAGCAGATGGCGTTCCTCATCAATGCCTACAACGCCTTCATGGTGGAGAAGATCCTGCAGCGCTATCCCGGCATCCGCTCGGTGTGGGATTTCGGCAAGCTGTTCGGCAATCCGTTCAAGGACGACTTCTTTTCGCTGCTCGGGCGCAAGGCGAGCCTCGACTGGATCGAGCACGACATGCTGCGCAAAAGCTACCGCGATTCGCGCATCCATTACGCGCTGAACTGCGCGTCGGTCGGTTGCCCGATGTTGCGGCCGGAGCCGTATCTCGGGACGAAACTGGAAGCCCAGCTGGAGGACCAGGCACGGCGCTTTCTCTCCGACACTTCGCGCAACCGCTATCGCGACGGCCGCCTCCAGGTCTCGAAGATCTTCGACTGGTACCAGGAGGACTTCGAGCCGCGCGACGCGTATTTCGCGCGCTACGCCGCGCTCCTCGGCGCCGAGGCGGCCAGCGTGCGCGCGGCGCGCATCACCTTCCTCGATTACGACTGGGCGCTCAACGACTCTCCATCGTCGTCCCGGCGCTGAACGAGGCGGCGGGCATCCGCGCGGCGCTCGAGGCGCTCGCGCCGTTTCGCGCCCGCGGGCACGAAGTCATCGTCGTGGACGGCGGCAGCCACGACGGCACGGTCGAGGCCGCCTCTGCGTTTTGCGATCGCGTACTCGTGAGCGAGAAAGGCCGGGCGCGCCAGATGAACGCCGGCGCTCGCGCCGCCAGTGGCGAGGCGCTGCTCTTCCTGCACGCGGACACGCGCCTTCCGGCAAACGCGGACCTCGTCGTGCTCGAGGCGCTCGCCCGCTCGGCATGGGGCCGATTCGACGTGCGCATCGACGGCCGCCACCGGCTGCTGCCGGTCGTCGCGGCGGCGATGAACGTGCGCTCGCGCCTGACCGGCATCGCCACCGGCGACCAGGCGATCTTCGTGCGGCGCGAAGCGTTCCGCGGCTTCCCGGAGATTGCGCTGATGGAGGACATCGCGTTCAGCGCCGCGATGAAAGAGCGGCCCGCCTGCCTGCGGCAGAAGGTGGCGACCTCGGGCCGGCGCTGGGAGCGCGGCGGCGTGCTGCGCACGGTGCTTCTCATGTGGCGCCTGCGCTTCCTCTATGCGCTCGGCGTGCCGCCGGCGCGCCTCGCTCGTGACTATGCCGAGCGCCGATAACCTGATCATCGTTTTTGCACGCGCACCGGTGGCCGGGCAGGTGAAGACACGGCTCGTCCCGCGCCTGGGCGCGGAAGGGGCCGCGCGGCTCCAGCGCCGGCTCGTCCGTGCCGCGCTGCAGACGGCGCGCGCCGTGGGGCGGGTGGAGCTGCACGTGACGCACCGGCATTCGTGGCTGCGCGGTCTCGGCGTGCCGCTTCGCTTGCAGCGCGGGCGCGACCTCGGCGAGCGCATGTACCACGCGCTGCGCGCACAGCGCCCGAGCGTGCTCATCGGCAGCGATGCGCCGGCGCTTCGCGCCGCGGACCTGCGCCGCGCCTTGCGCTTGCTGCAGGGCGGCACGGACGTGGTACTCGCGCCGGCCGAAGACGGCGGGTACGCGTTGATCGCCGCGCGGCGCATCGACGCGCGGGTGTTCGCCGGCATCCGCTGGGGCACCGACGAGGTGCTCGCGCGCACGCTCGACAACTTGCGCCGCTGCGGTCTGAGCCACCGCCTGCTGCGCACGGTGTGGGACGTGGATCGCCCGGCCGATTTCGATCGCTTAAGGACGCTTCGTTTCGCATTGCGCTGACGCGGGCGCAAGCAAAGCGCCGCGGAAGTGCGTGTTACACTCCGCCGCCTCTGGAGGAGGACCATGCAGATCAAGAGTCCGAGGGATTTCTGGGCTGGCCTGATGTTTATGGGGTCGGGCCTGTTCTTCGCCATCTGGGCGGCCGAGTTCTACCAAATGGGCACGGCCGTGCGAATGGGCCCGGCTTATTTCCCGACGGTGCTCGGCGGGCTCCTCACCGTACTCGGCCTCATCATCTTCGCCGGCTCGTTCGCGATGGAAGGCACGCCGGTGCCGGCGTTCGCGCTCCGGCCTCTGATCCTGATCAGCGTCGCCTGCGTCCTATATGGATATCTCATGAAGCCGCTCGGCCTGGTCGGCGCGACGGCCGCGCTCGTCTACGTGAGCGCCGCCGGCGGCCATGAGTTCAAATGGCGCGAAGTGACGATCCTGTACGTGATCCTGATGATCTTCTCGTGGGCGGTGTTCGTGAAGGGACTGACGCTGCCGTTCCCGATGTGGCCCGAGGCGCTCGGTTACTAAGATGGAAATCCTCAACAACCTGATCATGGGGTTCGGCGTGGCAGTCACGCCGATCCACCTGCTGTATGCGTTCATCGGCGTGCTGCTCGGCACGCTGATCGGCGTGCTGCCCGGCGTCGGTCCGGTGGCGACGATCGCCATGCTGCTGCCGATTACCTTCAACCTGAGCCCGGTGGCGGCGCTCATCATGCTCGCCGGCATCTACTACGGCGCGCAGTACGGCGGCTCGACCACCGCCATCCTGGTGAACATTCCCGGCGAATCGTCCTCGGTGGTCACCTGTCTGGACGGCTACCAGATGGCGCGCCAGGGGCGCGCCGGTCCGGCTCTCGCCATCGCGGCTCTCGGCTCGTTCTTCGCCGGCTGCGTGGCGACGCTCCTGATCGCGGTGGCGGCGCCGCCGCTCGCGGAGGTGGCGCTCAAGTTCGGCCCGGCGGAGTACTTCTCGCTGATGGTGTTCGGCCTCGTCGCCGCCACGGTTCTCGCGCACGGCTCGCTCATCAAGGCGATCGCCATGGTGGTGTGGGGCCTGCTCTTCGGCCTGATCGGTACCGACGTGAACTCCGGCGTGCTGCGCTTCACCTTCGGCATCCCGGAGCTCTCCGACGGCATCGGCTTCGTGATCGTCGCCATGGGCATGTTCGGCACGGCGGAGATCATCAGCAACCTCGAGCTCAAGGATAAGCGCGAGGTGTTCACGAGCAAGGTGACGCACCTCTATCCGACCAAGGATGACCTCAAGCAGGCGTGGGCCGCCGTGCTGCGCGGCACCGCGCTCGGCTCGTGCCTCGGCATCCTGCCCGGCGGCGGCGCGCTGCTCTCGTCGTTCGGCGCGTACTCGCTCGAGAAGAAAATCTCGAAGCACCCGGAGCGGTTCGGCAAGGGTGCGATCGAGGGCGTGGCGGCGCCGGAGTCGGCGAACAACGCCGGCGCGCAGACCTCGTTCATTCCGATGCTGACGCTCGGCATCCCGTCCAACGCCGTGATGGCGCTGATGATCGGCGCGCTGATGATCCAGGGCATCGCGCCCGGACCGCAGGTGATGAACGAGAAGCCGGAGCTCTTCTGGGGCCTCATCGCCTCCATGTGGGTCGGCAACGCGATGCTCGTCATCCTCAACCTGCCGCTGATCGGCATGTGGGTGAAGCTGCTCACCGTGCCGTACCGCTACCTCTTCCCGTCGATCCTGGTGTTCATGGCGATCGGCGTCTTCAGCCTCTCGAACAACCCGTTCGACGTGCTGATCATGGCGCTGTTCGGCATCCTGGGCTACATCTGCGTGAAGCTCGAGTGCGAGCCGGCGCCGATGATCCTCGGCTTCATCCTCGGGCCGCTGATGGAAGAGAACCTGCGGCGCGCCATGCTGCTCTCGCGGGGCGATCCGACGGTGTTCGTCACCAAGCCGATCAGCGCCGGCTTCATGATCGCGTCCGCCATCCTGCTCGTGATCGTGGCGCTGCCGGCGATCCGCAAGAAGCGCGAAGAGGTGTTCGTCGAAGAAGGCTGAGCTTCTCGCCCTGGCGCTCGCGCTGTCCTGCGCGGGTGCGCTCGCGCAGGACTGGCCCTCCAAGCCGGTCCATCTGATCGTTCCCTATGCGCCGGGCGGTCCCGTGGATCTCTCGGCGCGGCTCATTGCGCCGAAGCTGCAAGGCGCGCTCGGCCAGCCGGTGATCGTGGAGAACAAGCCCGGCGCCGGCGGCAACATCGGCGCAGACTTCGTCGCCAAGAGCGCGCCCGACGGCTATACGCTGGTCATGGGCGCGATCGCGACGCACGCCATCAATCCGGCGCTCTATCCCAAGCTGCCGTACGACCCGGTGCGCGACTTCCGCCATGTCGCGCTGCTGATCCAGGTACCCAACGTGCTGGTCGTCAACCACGAGCTGCCGGCGCGCAGCGTCGCCGAGCTGATCGCCCTCGCGAAGCGCCAGCCCGGGCGCCTGGACTTCGCTTCCGGCTCGACCGGCTCGACCGGCCATCTCGCCGGGGAGCTCTTCAAGCAGATGACCGGCACGTTCATGGTCCACATCCCCTACAAGGGATCCGCGCCGGCCGTCGCCGACCTGCTCGCCGGTCGCGTGCAGCTCATGTTCGACAACCTGGCGAGCGCGCTGCCCAACATCCAGGCCGGCAAGGTGCGCGCACTCGCCGTCACCACGCTCAAGCGCTCGAGCTTCGTGCCCGACCTGCCGACGCTCGACGAATCGGGCCTGAAAGGCTTCGACATGACGACGTGGTGGGGCCTCATGGCCCCCGCGCAGACGCCGCAGCCGGTGGTCGACCGCCTTGCGGCGGAATCAGCGAAGGCGCTGCAGTCGCCCGACATCCAGGAGCGCTGGCGCACCATGGGCTCGGAGATCCCGTCCGTGCGCACGCCGGCGCAGTTCACGGCGTTCGTCGAGCGCGAACGCAAGCTCTACGCCGATCTCGTCAAGCGCTCCGGCGCCAAGGTGGATTAAAGCGCGGCGATCGTCTGCACCTCGATCAGGAATTGCTCCTGCACGAGGCGGTCGATGATCAGCAGCGTGTTGGGCGGATATTTCCCGTCGGGAAACATCCGGGGATAGTTCTGCTCGCGCCAGCGATAGAAGGCCGCGATGTCCTGCGAATGGACGAGGAAAGTGGTGAACTGCACGACGCTCGCCCAACCGGCGCCGGCCGACTTCAGCGCCTGCTCGATCTGCCCGAAGACCGCGGCGCACTGCTTGTCGAACGTGTCGCCCGGCGAGAGCATGCCGGCGATGTAGAGCGTCTCCGCGCTCTTCACGCGCGCGACGTGGGAGTAGGGCCCGACGGGCTTGCCGAGCGATTCGACGTTGTAGATCTTGATATCGGCCATGGTTATCGCGGCGCTTGGGGTTTGCCGCGGCCGGCGAGCTGCGCCTTCACGATCGAGACGAGCTCCGCGCGCCGCACGGGCTTGACATGATAGGCGCTCGCGCCGGCCTGCATGCAGCGTTTCACGGTCTCGTCCTCGGTGACGACCGAGACGACGACCACCGGCGTATTGGCGTTGGGCGAGGCGGCCCGGATCGCGGCGAGCACGCCGAGGCCGCCGACGCCGGGCATCAGGAGATCGAGGAGGATCGCGTCGTAGGCGTAGTTGCCGGCGAGCTTCAGGGCCTGCTCGCACGTGCCGGCGAGCTGCGCCTCGACGTCGAGGTCCTCCGTCAGCATGTGCGCGAGGAGGAGGCGCGTCGATTCCTCATCGTCGACGATGAGGACGCGGTGCCGCGGCGCTACTTCTTTTGCCGTTGGTGCTGCCATTGCACGTCGCCGCGGCCGGCGGCGCTATTCAGGCGCCGGCCGGCGATGAAGAGTAGATCCGACAGGCGGTTCAGATAGCGCAGCGCCGCCTCGCTCACCTTCTCCTTCTCGTTCAGCTCGACCAGGCTGCGCTCGGCGCGCCGGCAGACGGTGCGCGCGAGGTGCGCCGCCGCGGCGGCGCGCGTGCCGCCGGGCAGGATGAATTCCTTGAGCGGCGCGAGCTCCGCATTCCACGCCTCGATGCGCGCCTCGAGCCGCTCGATCTGCGCGTCGCCGAGCATCGAATGGCCGGGGATGCTGAGCTCGCCGCCGAGATCGAACAGATCGTGCTGCACGTCGCCCAGGGCCTCGGCGATTTCCGCCGGTGGCTGCTCGGCGACCAGCAGCCCGATGGCGCTGTTCAGCTCGTCGACGTCGCCGAGCGCGCGCACGCGCGGGCTCGACTTCGCGACGCGCGAGCCGTCGCCGAGGCCGGTTTCGCCGCGATCGCCAGTGCGCGTGGTGATCTTCGACAGCCGATGCGCCATGGGCCGATTATAGGAGGTCGGTCTTCTTCACCACGCTCTCCACGCTGCCGCGCGCGAGGCGCGTGGTGATCTTTTCGTCCGGGCGCGCCTGCGCGGCGTCGCGCATCACGGCACCGTCCGCATTCAGGGTGATGCTATAGCCGCGGCGCAGCACCGCCGACGGGTCGAGGCCGGCCAGCGATGCCTGCAGCCGTTCCAGGCGCGCGCCGGCCCGATGCACGCGGTGGCCGAAGGCGAACGCGAGCCGGGTGCGCAGGTGCGCGAGCGTCTGCAGGCAGTTGCGCAGCCGCTCGGCCGGATGGACCAGGCGGCGCGCGGCGGCGTCGAGGGCCTGCATCGCATATTGCAGTCGGCGGCGCATCTCGCGCGAAAGGCCGCGCGTGCACTCCGCGACGCGGCCGAGCATTTCATCGCGCGACGGGGTGGCGAGCTCGGCCGCCGCGGTCGGCGTGGGCGCGCGCCGGTCGGCGGCGAAGTCGGCGATGGTGAAGTCGCCTTCGTGGCCGACGCCGACGACCACCGGGATGCGCGAGGCGCGGATCGCGCGGGCGAGGCGCTCCTCGTTGAACTGCCACAGGTCCTCGATCGATCCGCCACCGCGCACGAGGAGCAGCACCTCGCATTCGGCGCGCCGGTTGGCGCGGGCGATCATCGTGGCGAGCCGGTCGGCCGCGCCTTCGCCCTGTACCGGCGCCGGGTAGACGATGACCGGTATCGCGCGGTTACGCCGATCCAGGGTCGTGAGGACGTCCTTGAGCGCGGCGGCAGCCAGGGAGGTGACCACCCCGATGGCGCGCGGATAGGGCGGGAGCGGCTTCTTCGCCGCCGGATCGAACAGGCCTTCGCGCTCGAGCTTCTCCTTGAGCTTCAGGAACCGCTCATAGAGCGGGCCCAGGCCGGCCGGACGGAGCGCCTCGACCGTCAGCTGGAAGCGGCCGCGCGGCTCGTAGAGGCTGACCAGCACGTTCGCTTCGACCTGCATGCCGTCCCGCAGCGGCACCTCCAGCAGCGCGGCGCGGCTCCGGAACATGACGCAGTCGACCTGGGCGCCGCGGTCCTTCAGCGTGAAGTAGAGGTGGCCAGAAGGCGCGCGGCTCAGGTTGGAGAGCTCGCCGCGCACCCAGAGCAGCGGAAAGCGCCGCTCGAGCGTGTCGCGGACGCTGCGCAGCAACTCCGTGACGCTCAAAATCGGCCGGGCGAATTCGTTCAGCATGGCGCAAGGTGGGGCGCGCCGAGCCTACACTATCCACATACGAGCGCCCTCACAGTGACGCGCGCGCCGATTCCGGCGCGGAAGCCGATTCTTTCCCGTAAGCGTATGTTTTCGCGCGGCAAAAAACTGCTCAATTTTTGATCGAGACCGTCTTCGCCGCGCTTTTGGCTACGGGAGGACCTTCAATCCAACAGTAATCCACAAACTTGCCCACAGGTTTTTGTGGATATCGCCGAATCCACTACAACCTGAAGTTGCCGGACGACGTAGCGAGCGCGTTTGCTGCGCTGCATTAACTTGCTCGCGCGGCGCGCTTTGCCGTAGAGTTGCGCGCGCCGAACCCAGAAAAAATATAAGGAAACGCGTTGTTCGCAATACTTCAGGCCGCCGGCTGGCCGATCTGGTTTCTCCTCGCTGCCTCCATCATCGCCGTTGCCCTGATCATCGAACGCGGCTTGTCGCTGCGCGCCGGGAAAATCGTCCCGCCGCGGCTCTTCGACCAGGTGGTGGACGTGTACCGCCGCCAAGGCGTTTCCGACGAAGTGGTCGACCGCCTGACCAAGGATTCGCCGCTCGGCGCCATCCTGGCCGCGGGCCTGCGCAACCATAAGAGCTCGCGCTATGTGATGAAGGAGGCCATCGAGGAGGCGGGGCGCGCGGTCGTGCACGAGCTCGAACGCTTCCTGACCACGCTCGGCACCATCGCCACCGCGGCGCCGCTGCTCGGCCTGTTCGGCACGGTGATCGGCATGATCGAGATCTTCGGCTCGCAATCGCCGACCGGCACCAACCCGCAGCAGCTCGCGCACGGCATTTCGATCGCGCTCTACAACACCGCCTTCGGCATCGCCATCGCCATCCCGTCGCTCATCTTCTACCGCCATTACCGGAACAAGGTGGACACGCTGGTGGTGGAGATGGAGCTGCAGGCGTCGAAGCTGGTGGACGTCATCCACGGCGAGCGGGAGTACCCGCCGCTGCGGGCCTAGTGAACTTCCAGCGCGGGCGCGAGAAGGAGCCGCTCGAGATCAACCTCGTGCCGCTCATCGACGTGATGATGGTGATCCTGATCTTCCTCATGATCACCACCACCTACAACAAGTACACCGAGCTGCAGATCAACCTGCCGACCGCGGACGCGGACAAGCAGATGGAGCGCTCGAACGAGATCGCGGTGCTCGTCAACAGCCAGGGGCAGTACGTCATCAACCGCCGGCCGGTGGTGTTCCGCACCATCGAGCAGCTCGCCGATGAGCTGAAGCGCGCCGCCAGCGCCGCCAAGGAGCCGGTGGTGGTGATCAGCGCGGACGCGACCGCCACCCACCAGGCGGTGGTGCGCGTGATGGAGGCGGCACGCGTCGCCGGCCTCACGCAGATCACCTTCACCACGCAATCCGCCAAATAGTGAGGTACTGGGCGAGCCGGGGCGTTTTGGCCTGGCTGCTTTGGCCGCTGAGCGTGGTGTTCCGCTTTGCGGTCGCATTGCGCCGCGTGCTGTACCGGCTCAGGCTTTTGAAAAGCGAGCATCCGGGCATCCCGGTCGTCGTCGTCGGCAACGTCACCGTCGGCGGAAGCGGCAAGACGCCGCTCGTGATCTGGATTGCCGAGCATCTGAAGAAGAAGGGCTGGACGCCGGGCATCGTCTCGCGCGGCTACGGGGCAAAGATCGTTGCCCCCCGCGCGGCGACGATCGCGGACGACGCGGCCGAAGTCGGCGACGAGCCGATCGTGCTCTCGCGCCGCAGCGGCTGCCCGGTCTGGGTGGGCGCGGATCGCATCGCCGTGTGCCGCGCCTTGCGTGCCGCGAATCCGGACGTCGACGTGCTGATCCTCGACGACGGACTGCAGCACTACGCGCTGCGCCGCGACGTCGAGATCGCGGTCGTGGATGCGCGCGGCTTTGGCAACGGCTTTTTGCTGCCGGCCGGTCCGCTGCGCGAGCCGCCGTCGCGCCTGCGCGCGGTCGATGCGGTGGTCTCCCATTCCGCTTCCGTGCGCGGTTATGCGATGAAGCTGCAGGGCGATACGCTGCATCGCATGACCGACGCGAACGACCGGCGGCCGGCGAGCGCTTTCGCCGGCCAGCGCGTGCATGCGGTCGCCGGCATCGGCGAGCCGAACCGCTTCTTCCTGCATCTGGGCAGGCTCGGCATCAAGGTGATGCCGCATCCGTTTCCGGATCACCATGCCTTCACGCCGGCGGACCTCGACTTCGGCGCTCATTCGGACAACGAGGCGCCGGTCCTGATGACCGAGAAGGACGCTGTAAAATTGCGCCGCGCCGCGCGTCCCAACTGGTGGGTGCTGCCGGTGACGGCCGAGGTGGATGCGGCGTTCGGCGACTGGTTGACTCGGAGGCTCGATGGGTTCCGTCGACCCAAGGCTGCTTGAAATCCTGGTGTGCCCGCTGTGCAAGGGCAAGCTCGTCTATCGCAAGAGCGCGGGCGAGCTCGTCTGCAAGGCCGATCGCCTCGGCTATCCCGTCAAGGACGGCATCCCGGTGATGATCGAGGAAGAGGCGCGCAAGCTTCCTCCCGAAGAAGAAATCGCTTGACCTTCTCGGTCATCATTCCCGCCCGGTACGCCTCGACGCGGTTCCCGGGAAAGCCCCTCGTCGACCTCGCCGGCAAGCCGATGGTCGTGCGCGTGTGCGAGAGGGCGGCGCAAAGTGGCGCGGCCGGCGTGCACGTCGCCACCGACGACGAACGGATCGCGTCCGCGGTCGAGGCGCACGGCTTCAAGGTCGTGATGACGCGCGCCGATCATGCCTCCGGCACCGACCGGCTGGCGGAGGCGGCAGCGCAGCTCCGGCTGGGCGAGGAGCAGGTCGTCGTGAACGTGCAGGGCGACGAGCCGCTCATCGAGCCAAAGCTCATCCGCCAGGTCGCCGACCGCCTGGCAGCCGCCGACATGGCGACCGCGTGCCACGCGATCCACGACGCGGCGTCGCTCACCAATCCGAACGTGGTGAAAGTCGTCCTCGACGCCAGCGGCCACGCCCTTTACTTCTCCCGGTCGCGCATTCCGTACCCGCGCGAACGCGAGTCGCCGTGCTACCGCCACGCCGGCATCTACGCCTACCGCGTCGGCTTCCTCAAGCGCTATGCAGCGCTCGCGCCGGCGCCGCTGGAAAAGGCCGAGGCGCTCGAGCAGCTGCGCGCGCTGTGGCATGGGCACCGCATCGCCGTAGTCGTGAGCGAAACGGACATCCCGCCCGGGGTGGACACGCCTCAGGATCTGGAGGCGGTGCGTAGAATGCTTTCATGAAGCTTATCTTGCTGGGCCCGCCGGGAGCGGGGAAGGGCACGCAGGCGAACTTCATCCGCGAGAAGTTCGGCATCCCGCAGATCTCCACCGGCGACATGCTGCGCGCCGCGGTGAAGGCCGGCACGCCGCTCGGCGTGGCAGCGAAGAAGGTGATGGATGCCGGCCAGCTCGTTTCCGACGAAATCATCATTGGCCTGGTGCAGGAGCGGCTCAAGGCGCCCGACTGCGCCAAGGGCTACCTCTTCGACGGCTTCCCACGCACCATCCCGCAGGCCGAGGCGATGAAGAAGGCGAACGTGGCCATCGACTACGTGCTCGAGATCGACGTCCCGGACGGCGACATCATCGAGCGCATGAGCGGCCGGCGAGTGCATCCCGCGTCGGGCCGCACTTACCACGTGAAGTTCAATCCGCCGAAGGCGAGCGGCAAGGACGACGCCACCGGCGAGCCGCTGGTCCAGCGCGACGACGACCGCGAGGAGACGGTGCGAAAGCGCCTCGAGGTGTATCACTCGCAGACGCGCCCGCTCGTCGACTACTACGGCAGCTGGGCCCGGCAAGGGGACGCGCGAGCGCCCAAGTATCGAAAAATCTCCGGTCAGGGCTCGGTCGACGAGATCACGCGCCGCGTTTTCGCTGCGCTGACCTGATAAAATCCGCCGCCTGCTGTCTGGCAGTTAAAGCTTAATTTCCGGGGAGAAAAAACACTATGACCGGCGGAATCGTTTTCGCGCTCGCGTGCGCGGTGCTCGCCATCCTTTACGGCATCTGGCAGATCACGCGGATCCTGCGCCTGCCCGACGGCAACGACCGCATGCGGGAGATCGCCAGCGCGGTGCGCGAGGGGGCCATCGCCTACCTGCGCCGCCAGTACACGACGATCGCCATCGTCGGCGTGATCCTCTTCCTGGTCATCGGCTTCACGCCGCAGCTCGGCTGGTCGACCGCGTTCGGCTTCCTGATCGGCGCGCTCCTCTCCGGCGCCTGCGGCATCATCGGCATGAACATCTCGGTGCGCGCCAACGTGCGCACCGCCGAGGCGGCGCGCGTCGGGCTGAACGAGGCCCTGCAGGTCGCGTTCAACGGCGGCGCGATCACCGGCCTCCTCGTGGTGGGCCTGGGTCTCCTGGGCGTCGCGGGCTACTTCGCGCTGCTCTACGCCAACGCCACCGACAAGTCGAACCTCTCGCACATCATCCATCCGCTGGTCGGCCTCGGCTTCGGCGGCTCGCTGATCTCGATCTTCGCCCGTCTCGGCGGCGGCATCTTCACGAAGGGCGCCGACGTCGGCGCGGACCTCGTCGGCAAGGTGGAAGCCGGCATCCCGGAAGACGATCCGCGCAACCCCGCGGTGATCGCCGACAACGTCGGCGACAACGTCGGCGACTGCGCCGGCATGGCGGCGGACCTGTTCGAGACCTACGCCGTGACGATCATCGCCACGATGATCCTCGGCGCGCTCATGGTGAAGACCACTTCGCCCGCGGCGGCGGTCTACCCGCTCGCCATCGGCGGCTTCGCCATCATCGCCTCGATCATCGGCACCTGGTTCGTCAAGGCGAAGCCGGGCGACAAGAACGTGATGCCCGCGCTCTACAAGGGCCTCATCGTGGCCGGCGTGATCGCGCTGATCGCGTTCTATCCGATCACGCTGCTCTTGATGGATCCGATCGTGAAATCGGTGCCGTTCGAGATCGCCGGCGCCATGCGCCAGATCACCGTCTGGCACCTGTACGGCACGGCGGTCGTCGGCATGGCGCTCACCGGCTTCCTCGTCTGGATCACCGAGTACTACACCGGCACCGACTTCAAGCCGGTGCAGCACGTCGCCGACGCCAGCACCACGGGACACGCGACCAACATCATCGCCGGCCTCGGCGTGTCGATGAAGTCGACGGCGTGGCCGGTGCTCGCGGTGTGCGTCGCCATCGGCCTCTCGTACTCGCTCGCCGGCCTATACGGCATCGCGATTGCGGCCACCTCGATGCTGTCGATGGCGGGCATCATCGTCGCCCTCGACGCGTACGGCCCGATCACGGACAACGCGGGCGGCATCGCCGAAATGGCGGACCTGCCGGATTCCGTGCGCGATATCACCGATCCGCTCGACGCGGTGGGCAACACGACCAAGGCGGTGACGAAGGGCTATGCCATCGGCTCGGCCGGCCTCGCCGCGCTCGTGCTGTTCGCCGACTACACGCACGCCCTCGAAGCGTCCGGTAAGTCCTTCACCTTCGACCTTTCGAACCACATGGTGATCATCGGCCTCTTCATCGGCGGCATGGTGCCCTACCTCTTCGGCGCCATGGCGATGGAAGCGGTCGGCCGCGCCGCGGGATCCGTGGTGCTGGAAGTGCGCCGCCAGTTCAAGGAAATCCCCGGCATCATGCAAGGCACCGCCAAGCCCGAGTACGGCCGCGCGGTGGACATGCTGACGCGCGCCGCGATCAAGGAGATGATGGTGCCGTCGCTCCTGCCGGTGCTGGTGCCGATCCTCGTCGGCCTGATCCTCGGACCGCAGGCGCTCGGCGGCGTGCTGATGGGCACGATCGTGACGGGTCTGTTCGTCGCCATCTCGATGTGCACGGGCGGCGGCGCTTGGGACAACGCGAAGAAGTACATCGAGGACGGCCATCACGGCGGCAAGGGCTCCGAAGCCCACAAGGCCGCGGTCACCGGCGACACCGTCGGCGACCCGTACAAGGACACGGCCGGCCCCGCGGTGAACCCGCTCATCAAGATCATCAACATCGTGGCGCTCCTCGTGGTGCCACTGATGGTCTGAAGATGACCATCGCGAAAAAGGCGGCTGCGGCCGCCTTTTTTATTGGTGCGGCCGCTGCGCATGCGCAGGACGCGCCGCGTCCGGACGTGAAGGCCGGCGACACGTGGGTCTATCAGCGCACGGACTTCATGGACAACCACAAGTCCGTCCTCAAGCTGCAGGTGACCTTCGCCAACGAGAAAGTGATCCACGTCGTGCAGGTCAGCCAGACCGGCGACAAGGAAATGGATTCCACCTCGACCGCGGAATGGAACACCGTAGTCTCCGCGCGCGACGGCGTCTTCACGCCGCATAGCGGCCTGCTGCATTTCCCCTTGCATCCCGGCGCTCGCTGGAAGTCGAGCTATACCGTGAAGTTCCCGCGCCAGGACTTCGATGCACGCCACGAGCGCTGGGTCACCGTCGTGGGCTGGGAAGACGTGCAGGTTCCAGCGGGCCGGTTCCGCGCGCTGAAGGTCGTCTCCGAGGGCACGGTGCACCGCTCCGACCGGCCGCGGCCCGGGGACGTCAGCGAGACGGTCTGGTATGTACCGGAGGTTCGGCGCTTCGTGAAATGGATTTTCGAGAGCCGTAATCGCATGGGGCCGGTGCAATCGTGGGAATTCGATCTGAGCGCGTACCTGCTGCAGCCTTGATCCGACTCGCGGTCATCGGTGTCCTTTTCGTCGCGGT
>DATMIG010000186.1:0-3340 GCA_035554335.1 Burkholderiales bacterium | reverse complement strand
CGATGAGCGCCGTGATGGAACCAGTCTCCACGGTGAGGCTTACGCCGTTGACGGCGATCAGGCTGCCGAAGGAGCGCGTCGCACCGGCGACTTCGAGGCGCGACGCGGCGTTCTCCACCGCCTGAAGGGCCGACAGATCCGGCGCAACGACCCGCGCCTTCGCGTCCCGCTTGCCGGCTGTGAAGCGCTCGTAGAGGAGGGCGAAGAACCCGGCCAGCCCGCCGCGGAAGGCGATCAGCACGACCACCGTGAGCGCGCCCATGATGACGCCTTCCCACAGCGGCAGCGAAAGCCCGCGCAGCAGCTCGCGCAGCCCGGTGACGGCCGCAGCGCCCACCACGCCGCCCCAGATCGACGTCAGCCCGCCGACGATCACGGCGGTGATGAAATTGAGGCTGAAGGCGAAGCCGTACACGTTCGGATCCATGGCGCGCAGGTAATGCACGCCGAGGCTGCCGCCGACGCTCGCCATGCCCGCCGCGAGGACGAACATCTGGACTTTGTAGCGCGTGATGTCGATGCCGGCAGACATCGCGGCCGTCTCGGCGGCGGCGAGGGCCTTGAGCGCGCGGCCGATACGCGAGCGGTCGATGGCGAGGCCGATCAGGACGAAGCCGAGGACGATCACCCAGACGACGTAGTAGTAGGCGAGGTCGCTGCGCAGCTCGAGGCCGAAGAGCGAAAACTTGGGCACGCCATAGGTGCCCAGCGCGCCGCCGGTGAACGGCAATTCGAGCGCGGCGACGATGAGAATGAGGTGCAAGGCGAGCGAGCCCATCGCGAGGACGAAGCCGCGCAGCTTGAGAATGGGCGCCGCGATGGTCCAGGCGACGAGCATCGAAACGGCCGCGCCGGCGAGCAGGGCCAGGAGCCCGTCCCAGCCGTGGTTCACGGTGAGGATCGCGCTCGCATAACCGCCGAGCATGCAGAAGGCGGCGTGGCCGATGGCGAGCTGGTGCGCGTAGCCGAGAAGCAGCACGAACCCGACCGTGCCGGCCGCGAGCGCGCCCGTGATGATGCCGATGCCCAGCGGATAGACGCCCGGCAATACGAACGGATAGAGCGCCACGGCGAGCACCATGGCCGCGAGGGCGACGCGCGTTCTCACTTCGGCTGCAGGGCCATGCGACCGAAGACGAATACGCCGCCGCGCACCAGGAGATACGCGAGCAGTACGCCGTAGACGATGGCGTCCTTATATCCGGACGAGAAGTAGCCGGCAGCGAACGACTCGACCACGCCAATCCCGAGGCCGCCGAGGACGGCGATGCCGGGCGAGCGGAAATTGCCGAGGATCGCGCCGATGAAGCCCTTGAGGCCGTACGCGATGCCGGCGTCCCAGTTGGCGAGGACGATCGGCGTGATGACCACGCCGCCGAGCGCGCCGGCGGCGCCGGCGACGGCAAAGACTGCGAGCGTGAGCCGGCCGGTATCCACGCCCATGAGGCGCGCGGCCTGCAGGTTGATCGAGCAGGCGCGCACGGCGCGTCCCGGATCGGTGAACTTGAGGAACCAGAAGGTCGCGGCCAGCATGAGCGCGGTGGCGGCCCATACCCACAGGCTCTGGATCGGCACGACCGCGCCCGCCACCTCGAACACGCCATCGCCGCTGAAGCCCGGCATGCTGAGCGGATCCTTGCCGAACGCGATGAGCGCCACGCCGCGCAGGACGACGGCGACGCCGAGCGTGATGGTGATCTGGATGAAGTACGGGCTGTGGCGCACCGGCGCGAGCGTCAGGCGCTCCTGCAGCGCGCCGAGCAGGGCGCCCGCCAGCGTCGCGAGCACGATGGCGAGGGAGAGCGGCACGCCATGGCCGAGCAGGAAGGCGCAGATCATCCCGCCCAGCATCACGTACTCGCCCTGCGCGAAGTTCACCACCTCCGAGACGTTGGCGCAGAGCACGAAGCCGAGCGCGACCAGCGCGTAGACGCAGCCGGTCGTCAGCCCCGGCAGGAGGAGCTGCAGGAAGACGGCGGAGTCCACTGCCTCAGTCCGCCGGGACCGGCTTGCCGTCCTTCAGCTTGCCCATGACAATCGAGCGGTAGTTCTGCCCGGTGTGGTCGTGCGGCGTGTACGTCACCGGCCCGTTCACCGCCGGCAGGTCCTTCAGCTTCTCGAGCGCATCGCGCAGGCCCTGGCGCGAGCCGTCGGAGTTCTTCACCGCCGCTTCGGTGATGAGGCCGACGTCGAAGCCGAAGGTATTGAAGTACACCGGCGCGCGGCCGAGCGCTTTTTCCATCTCGGCGTAGAGCTTGGTGTCGGCCGCGGCGGCACCGCCGAAGACACCGCTCTGCATGGGCGTCATGAGGCCGTCGGCGGCCGAAGGCGAACCGATCGCTTCGAAGAAGGCCTTGCCGATGCCGGCCTGCGTCATGACGATCGGCTGCTTGAAGCCCATCTGCTGGAAGGCGCGCCAGGTGAGGATCGCGGCGCGCCCGCTGCCGCCGTCGTAGATGATGTCGGGCTTGGCGACCCGGATGCGCGTGAGCTGCGCGTTGAAGTTGGTGTCCTCCACGCCGAAGGTTTCGGCGGCGACGACCTGCACGCCGAACTTGGGCGCCAGGGCCTTCAGGTTGGTGATCTCCGCCTGGCCGAACGCGTCGTTCGAGTTGAGCGAAGCGATCCGCTTGTAGCCCTTCTTCTGCGCGTACTGGGCGAACACGGTCATGAAGTCGCGCACGGCCGGCGCGACCTTGAAGACCCACGGATCGGCCGGCATGCCGATGGCGTCCGCCGCGCCGCCGGCGACGATCGGCACCTTGAATTCCGAGGCGAGCGATTTCACCGCCATCACGGAGTTCGACGGGATGAAGAGGTACACCAGCATGACCTGCGGATCGCTGGCGATACGGCGAAAGGCGTTCGAGGCGCTGACGGGATTGGTCTCGTCGTCCAGCACCTCGAGGACGATCTTCTTGCCGGGCAGGCCGTGGGCCTTTTCCCACGCCTTCCAGCCGTCCATCGTGTCCTTCGCCGCCGCGGCGAAGCCGCCGGAGAGCGACGACACCACTCCGATCTTGAATTCCTGCTGGGCGCTCGCGAAGGGCGCAAGCGCCAGGCAGAACAGGAACAGCACCAGCTTCTTCATTGCTCGTCCTCCTCCGAATCCGTGTGGATTCGAAGATAACACCGGAGGAAGGCGAGAATGGAGTTGGCTCCCCGACCAGGGCTCGAACCTGGGACCTGCGGATTAACAGTCCGTCGCTCTACCGACTGAGCTATCGGGGATTCGCTGCGGAAGCGGGATTATATCTGCTGCTTTCGTCCGGCCAAGCCCGGCGGGGCATTTTTCGCACCGCGCCCGCCCTCGAACACGTTCTCACCATCGGCACACACG
>DATMIG010000185.1:0-2383 GCA_035554335.1 Burkholderiales bacterium | reverse complement strand
ATCTGCAAAGACCCTATGAAAAACGGGATGCTGTGAAGCAGTAAAAAAAATCGCCTCGGTGAAGCAGGCGTTCAAAACCCGAGGGGTACATCCCGACTTGACGGAAATAGCGCGTCTCGGTACTGCGGGTACAGTACCGCCCGTGTCGACGCGAGCGGCGAAAGAAGACCGGGAAAAGGGACGCGTACAGGCGATCGACCGCGCCTTCCTGCTGCTGCGCGAGATGCTCGCCGCGCCGCTCGGGCTCACCGCGCTGCAGCTCGCGGGGCGCACGGGGCTCGACCGCACCACCGTGCACCGATTGCTGCGCACGCTGGCGCACTGGGGCCTCACGGAGGCGCACGGCGCGCGCCACCGCCTGGGGCCGGAAAGCCTGGTCCTGGCGAGCGCCTATCTCGATCGCCTCAACGTGCGCCGCGCGGCGCTGCCGCACGCGATCGACCTGCAGGAGAAGGGCATCGGCAGCCGGCCGGGCATCGTCTCGATCGCCGTGCCCGCGCACGAGGAAGTGGTGATCATCGAGCGGCTGTGGAGCCCGAGCGCGCCGCTCAGCATCCTGTTCGAGATCGGCACGCGGCTGCCGATCGACGGCAGCCCGAGCGGGCGCGCCATTCTTTCGACCTATCCGGCCGAGCGCGGCATCGCGCTCGTCGGCGCGAAGCGCTATGAGGCGATCCGGCCGCGCCTGAAGGAAGTCGCCGCGCAAGGCGGACTGTCGTTCGGCCTGAGCGAGCTTCATCCCGGCGTGGGGACGCTCGCCTGCGCGCTGCGCGGTCCCGGCGGCGAGGCGCTCGGCGCGCTGGTGATGGCCGGGCTCGGCTTCGAGAAGGACTTGCGCGCCGACTCCCGGCTCGCGCACCATCTGCTGCGCGCGGCGAAGAACGTGTCCTCGCAGCTCGCGCACACCTGAGCATTTTTCAGAGAGGAAATGAATCGATGCGTGTAGCGAAGTCGGTCGCCCTCGTCTGCGTTCTCGTTTCGAGCGCCGCTTTCGCCCAGGGCGGTGCGGTGCTGAGGATCGTCGTGCCGTTCCCGCCCGGCGGCGGCGTCGATGTCGTGGGACGCACGTTCGCGCAGCAGCTCGCGCGCGAGCTCGGCCAGTCCGTGATCGTCGACAACCGCCCGGGCGCCTCGGGCAACATCGGCGCCGACCTCGTCGGCAAGGCCGCGCCCGACGGCAACACCCTCCTCGTCAGCGCATCGACCTTTATCGTCAATCCGCTCGTTTCCGCGCAGAAGGCGCCGTTCGATCCGATGAAGGACTTCACGCACCTCGCCCTCCTCGCCAAAGGCCCGGTGCTGCTGATCACGAATCCGGGCTATGGCGCCACGCTGCGCGAGTTCGTCGAGCGCGCGAAGGCGAACCCCGACAAGTACAACTTCGCCACCGGCGGCTACGGCTCGGCCGGCCATCTCGCCGCGGAAGCGTTCAAGCTGCGCGCCGGGCTGAAGATTCCCGTGGTGCTCTACAAGGGCACCGCGCCCGCCTTCGCCGATCTCATGGGCGGGCAGATCAGCGGCCTCTTCGACCCGCTGGTGACTTCACTGCCGCTCGCGAAGGGCGGCAAGGTGCTGGCGCTCGCTCTCGCCGCGCCCAAGCGCAGCCCGCTCGCGCCCGACGTGCCCACGGTCGCGCAGGCGGGCATCCCGGATTTCGAGTTCTATACCTGGTACGGCCTGTGGGGCCCGCCGGGGATGTCCGACACGGTGATCGCACGCATCGAGCGCGCCATCAACGCGGCAGGCCGGTCCGCCGAGCTCGGCAAGTGGTTCGAATCGCAGGGGCTCGAGTACGGCAACCTGACGGCAAAGGCCTTCGTCGACTTCGAGCGGCGCGAGCAGGCGACCGTCGAGGACATCATGAAGCGCGGCGGCCTCAAGCCCCAGTAAGCGCCGCCTTCACCTTCGCGCGCTGCACCTTGCCGTAGTGCGAGCGCGGCAGCGAGTCGACCAGGCGGATCAGCTTCGGGCGCTTGTGCGGCGAAAGCTCGCGCTGGCAATGCTCGAGCAGGGCCTGCGAGGTGAGCACCGCGCCCGGCGCGGGCACGACCGCCGCGGCGACGATCTCGCCCCATTCCGCATCCGGCAGGCCGACCGCCGCCGCCTCGGCGACGCCGGCGTGGCTGCAAAGCGCCCGCTCGACCTCGTCGGGCACGACGGACTTGCCGCCGCTGCGGATCGTTTCCTTGATGCGCCCGGCAATGCGCAGCACGCCGTCCTCGAGCGCGCCCTGGTCGCCGGTGTGGAACCAGCCGTCGTCGTCGATCACCTCCGCGGTCTGTTCGGGCTGGTTGTGGTAGCCGCTCATCACGCCGTCGCCCTTGATCAGGATCTCCCCGTCCTCGGCGATCTTGAACTGCGTCCCGGGGAACGCCGGCCCGAC
>DATMIG010000184.1:0-6132 GCA_035554335.1 Burkholderiales bacterium | reverse complement strand
TCACCGTGAAGCCGCATGTGAAAACGTCGCTGGCGCCAGGTTCGCGCGTGGTGAATGAGTACCTCGGCAAAACCGGATTGCTTCCCTACCTGGAGAAGCTCGGCTTCAACGTCGCCGCGTACGGCTGCACCACCTGCATCGGCAACGCCGGTCCGCTCGCGCAGTCGATCGACGAGGCGATCGTCAAGAACGATCTCGTCTGCACCGCGGTGCTCTCCGGCAACCGCAACTTCGAGGCGCGCATCCATCCCAACATCCGCGGCAACTTCCTCGCCTCGCCTCCCCTGGTGGTGGCGTACGCGATCGCCGGCTCGGTGCTGAAAGACTTCCGCAAGGAGCCCGTCGGCGTGACGAAGGACGGCCGCGAGGTGTACATCGGCCACATCTGGCCGACGCACGACGAGGTGATGGCGCTGATGAAGTTCGCGATGGACGCGCCGACGTTCCGCAAGCTCTACTCGAACCTCGGCGAGACCAACCCGCTGTGGAAGAAGGTCTCGGCGCCCACCGGCCAGGTTTACAGCTGGCCCGCATCGACCTACATCGCCGAGCCGCCTTTCTTCGAGGGCTTCTCGATGACGCCGAGCCGGCCGGGCAACGTCACGGGCGCCAAGATCCTCGCCGTGCTCGGCGACTCGGTCACGACGGACCACATCTCGCCCGCGGGCTCGATCAAGCCGACCTCGCCGGCCGGCATCTTCCTGCAGGAGAACGACGTCGCGGTCACCGACTTCAACAGCTACGGCGCGCGCCGCGGCAACCACGAGGTGATGATGCGCGGGACGTTCGCCAACGTGCGCATCAAGAACCTGATGCTCGGCGGCAAGGAAGGCGGCTTGACGCTCTACAAGGGCCAGGAAATGCCGATCTACGACGCCGCCATGCGCCACATCGCCGACGGCACGCCGACGGTGGTGTTCGGCGGAGAAGAGTATGGAACCGGTTCATCCCGCGATTGGGCGGCCAAGGGCACGCAGCTCCTCGGCGTGAAGGCGGTGGTGGCGCGCAGCTTCGAGCGCATCCACCGCTCGAACCTCGTCGGCATGGGCGTGCTGCCGCTGCAATTCCTCGGCTCCGACTCGGCGCAGTCGCTCGGCTTGAAGGGCGACGAGACCATCGACGTCGTGATGGCCGGCGAGATCGTGCCGCAGCAGGAGCTCAAGCTGCGCATCACCTACGCCAGCGGCCAGGTGAAGGAAGTGCCGGTGAAGTCGCGCATCGACACGCCGATCGAAGTCGACTACTACAACCACGGCGGCATCCTGCCCTTCGTGCTGCGCGAGCTGATGGGCCGCGCGGGGCCGGCAAAAGCGAAGGCCGCTTAGACCCGTTTCTTGCTACCAGGTGGGGTATGGCTACCACCACCTGGATCATCGCCGCGGACGCGAGCCGCGCGCGCATTCTGCAATTAATGGACCGCGAGGGGCGCCTGGCGGAGGTCGAAGACTTCGTCAACCCGGAAGGCCGCGCGCACGACCGCGACCTGATCGCCGACGCCCATCCGCGCTTCAATGGCACGAGCGGTCCCGGCAGCGACCGCGAGGAGATGAAGGCGACCGAGCACGCCACGGAACTCTTCGTGAAGCGCGTCTCGGCGTATCTGGACAAGGCGCGCAACGCGCACCGGTACGACCGGCTGCACCTCATCGCGCCGCCCAAATTCCTCGGCCAGCTGAGGAAAGAGCTCGGCGGCGAGGTGCAGAAGCTCGTCGCCGAAGAGCTGCCGAAGGACCTGTCGGGGCTCGACACCCGCGAGCTCGAGCAGCGCCTGCTCGGAAGGGACGGCGAATGAAGCGTATGCTCAAAGCCAGCCGTATGGACAAGGCGGCTCGCGCGGACTCAGCGCGCTGCGATCAGATGACGGGCGAGCAGCGCGAGCAGTGCCTGAACGACGAGGGCGCGAAAACTCAGGGAGCGGCGAGCCCGGCCAAGTAGTCGACGAGGACGTCGATGTCCTTGTCCGTGAGCACCTGCGCGGCGGAGGTCATGTTGCCGTCGAGGTCGGCTCGGGTGCTGGCCTTGAAGCCTTTGAGCTGCGCGCGCAGATATTCCGGCTGCTGACCCGCGATGCGCGGGATGTGCTGCTGGCCGAGGAGTTGCGGCCCGTGGCACTGCGTGCAATTGAATTTCTTCGTGAGCTGCGGCCCGAGCTCGGCGTTGGCCGGCGAGGTCTGGTGCCTCGGCGGCGCCGCCTTCAGCTTGGAGAAATACTCCGCGAGGTTGTTCATGTCCGCGTTCGACAGGTTCGCCGCCATCGGCGTCATCTGCGGGTTCTGCCGGTTGCCCTCGCGAAACTGGAAGAGCTGCGTGGCGATCGACTGCGCCGGCTGCCCGGCGAGCGACGGCACCGCCGGGTCGGTGGAGTTGCCGTCGTTGCCGTGGCACGCGGCACAGACCTGCGCCTTGGCGCGGCCCGCCTCCGGGTCGGCGGCGTGCGCAGCGAAAACAAAAAGCGCGACGGTGGCAGCCGCCACGCTTCGAGCGATCAGGCTCACTTCTTCGTGTAGCTGACCCGGTAGACGATGCCGTTGTAGTCGTCGGAGAAGAGCACCGACCCGTCCTTCATCACCGCGAGGTCGACCGGGCGGCCCCACATCGGCGGATCGCCTCTCTCGTCCTGCAGGAAGCCGGTGACGAACGGCTCCTGCTTCACGACCTTGGTGCCGTCGACCACGATGCGGACCACGTCGTAGCCCTGCTTCACCGTGCGGTTCCACGAGCCGTGGCGCGCCATCAGGATGTTGCCCTGGTACTCGGCGGGGAACTGCTTGCCGTTGTAGAACTTCATGCCGAGCGGCGCGACGTGGCCGCCGAGCTTGAGCGCGGGCGGCGTGAACTCCTTGCACGAGCGCTGCTTGCCGTATTCCGGGTCGAGCGTGTCGCCCTGGTGGCAGTAGGGGAAGCCGAAGTGCTGGCCGGCGCGCGTCGCCACGTTGAGCTCGTCCGACGGCATGTCGTCGCCGAGCCAGTCGCGCGCATGCTCCGTGAACCAGAGGTGCTTGGTCTTCGGGTTCCAGTCGAAGCCGACCGAGTTGCGCACGCCCTGCGCGAAGTTCTCCACCACGCCGGTCTTCGGGTCCACGCGCAGGATCGTCGCCTGGATGTAGGTCGGCATGGTGATGTTCTGTGGCGAGCCATGGTTGAAGTAGAGCTTGCCGTCCGGGCCCATCGCCAGGTACTTCCAGAAGTGGCCGGGCTGCTTGTCCGGATCGAGGTTCTCGGCGACCACCTTGCCCTCGCCCGGGTTGTCGAGCTTGTCCTCGATACCGGCGTAGGCGGTGATCTTGTCGCGCTCGGCGATATAGAGCGTGCCCTTGCTGAACGTGAGGCCGTTCGGCGAGTTGAGGCCCTTCAGGACCTGCTTCACCTCGCGCTTGCCGCCGCTCGAGACGATCGCGTACACGTTTTTCGAGATGCGGTTCGAGACGAACACCGTGCCTTTGTCGCCGAGCGCGAGCGAGCGCGCTTCCGGGATGCCTTCCGCGTAGACCTCGACCTTGAAGCCGGCCGGGACTTTCAGCGTATTCAGCGGCAGATCCTTCGCGGAGCGGCCGGTCATGTGCGGCGCAAACGGATGGAGCGTCGATTCGCTCTGGGCGGGCGGCTTGCCCTGGTGCCACGCGGGCGGCGGTGATGCGGGCGCCTGCGCGAATGCAGGAACTGCGAACGCGGCCGCGACGGCCGCTGCGACGACGTTTCTCATGGTGGTGGTCTCCTCCGGTGGAGCTGCTATTAGAACGTAAGAGCGGCCTGCAATCCAACGCTCATGTTGCGGCGCGGCGATGGCTCGAAGTAGCGGAAGCTGGTCTCGTTCACGATGACGGAGCCCGAGTAGTTGCGGTCGCCCGCGTTGTCCACCCGCACGAACTGCGCGAAGCGCCAGCGATTTCGCCGCTGCTCGAGCCCGGCGACCAGGTTCCAGACCGTGAAGGACTCGGCAAAGTCGGTATTCGGGTCGTTCACCGCCACTTCGGACTTGTGCAGGGCTTCGACCTGCGCGAAGAAGGGCTGGACCCGGTAGCGCAGCTCTCCATATAGATACGACTTCGGCACGCCCGGCAGGCGCGAGCCGGGTGCCACGGCGATCGGCGTGTTGTTCGGCGCCACGCCGATCACCGTGTTGAAACCCTCCCGGAAGCGGGCATTCAGGTACGTGTAAGCGAGGCGCGCATGCCACGGACCGCTGCTGATCGTATCGGCCGACAGCTCGACACCGTCGCGGTCGGTATGCCCGACGTTCTTGAAGGTGGTGCGGCCGCCGCTGTTCTGGTCGACGACGATCTCGTTCTCGGTGACGATGTGGAAGAGCGCTGCATTCGCGCGCACGCGGCCGCCGAGGATGCTTTTCACGCCGAGCTCGGCGTGTCGGCTGCGGCTCGCCTGCAACGCGAGGTTCGGTCCGGTGCCGGCGACGTCGCGGTTGGCGATCTCGACGAGCGTCGGATTCTCGAAGCCGCGGCCGAAGGTGCCGTACAGGCTGAGCTTGGGCGTGGCGCGGAAGACGAGCCCGGCCACCGGCGTGGTGGCGCTGTAGCTCACGCCGCCGCCGTTCATGCCGAGCAACGGGGTGATGTTGAACCGCACGTCGCTCGCGCGCACGCCCGCATGCGCGACCCAGCGCTCGGCGAAAGCCCATTCGCCCTGCGCGAAGAAGCCGGTGGTCGAGACCTCGTCAACCTCATCGCGCCGCAGCGCGCCGGGGGTACCGAAGTTGTTGTCGAAGCCCTTGCGCCCCTGCGACATCGCCTCGTACTCGGCGCCGCCGGAAAGACGCAGGGCGCCCGCGGCATGGAGAAAGCGCAGCGCACCGCCGTCGTAGTTCGTGCCCAGGCGCACGACGCCGTTGTTCTGCAGGCCGAGGAACTGCTCGACGAAACGATTGCCGGCGTAGACGACGCCCTCGACCTCGTTGCCGCCGCCGAGGCGGTGGCGCAGGTTCACGCCCGCCTGGCGCTGCTCGATCGTCTTGCGGGTGTTGAAGGTGAGGGCCGAGGCGTCCGCCTGCCGCGGGTCCTGCTCGAACTGGCTGCGGCGAAGGCCGAGCGGATCCTGCGTCTGCGGCTGGTCGAGGAAATTGCCGACCACCGTCAGGGACGTCGCGCCGTCGCCGCCGATGCGCAGCTTGGCGTTGGCGAGGTCGCGGTCCGCCAGGCTGTGGTTGCGATAGCCGTCGGTGTGGAAGTGCGACAGGCTGCCGATGCCGTTCACCGCGCCCGACTGCCCGCCGAACATCATGGCTTCACGGCGCGTGCGATAGCTGCCGGCGAGGAAACCGGCTTCCAGCGTCGGCTCGGGCGGCCCGTCGCGCGTGTCGACGGCGATCACGCCGCCGGCCGCGTTGCCGTAGAGCGAGGAGAAAGGGCCGCGCAGCACTTCGATCCGATCGGCGGTGCCGAGATCGAAGTTGCCCGTCTGCCCCTGGCCGTCGGGCTGGTTCGCCGGGATGCCGTCCGCATAGAGGCGGATGCCGCGCACGCCGAACGTCGATCGCGCGCCGAAGCCGCGCGAGGAGATCTGCAGGTCCTGCGCGTAGTTCTGCCGGTTCGACACCACGATGCCGGGCACGGCGCCCATGCTTTCGGAGAGATTCACCCGCTGGCGGCCATTGCGGATGTCGTCCCGGTAGAGGCGATCGACGGAAGCCGGAATCTCGAGCGCCGGGCGCGGCGCGCGCGTCGCGGTTACGACGACCGCGTCCTCCTGCGCGAAGGCGGGCCCGTAAAGCGCGAGCGCAGCCAAGCCTCCCAGCGTTGTTCTCATTTCCGCTAGGCTACCTGCAATGCGCTTCCTGGTCAGCCTTGCCCTCGCCGCTGTCATCGGGCTTGCAGCCGCCGCGCCCGAGGCGGCGCTCGTGGAGAAGCTGCGGCATGGCGGGTACGTCCTCTATGTCCGCCACGCGTCCACCGATTTCAGCCAGAACGACTCGCGCATGACGAGCTACGAGGACTGCGCGACGCAGCGCAACCTCACCGACAAGGGGCGCACGGAAGCGCGCAAGCTTGGCGCCGAGATCAAGCGCCTTCGGATAACCATCGGCGTGGTGTACGCCAGCCCGTTCTGCCGCACGATGGAAACCGCGCGGCTCGCCTTCGGCGAGCCCAGGCCGACCAACGAAGCGCGCGGCGGACCTTC
>DATMIG010000183.1:0-7878 GCA_035554335.1 Burkholderiales bacterium | reverse complement strand
TTCGCCTGGGACATCGATCTGGAAGCGAAAATAGCCTCGCTCACACCGGCGGAGGTCAACGCTGCGCTGAAGAAGTACATCGATCCGGCCAAGGTGAGCCTGGTGCTCGCCGGCGACTTCAAGAAATAATTCGGGGTCAGGGCGCTAATTCACCGAATAAGTCCATCGAAGCAGGCTGGACTTGTGCCGCCGCGTCGGCTTTCGGCCCGGATTTCCCGGGTTCGACGCGTTCGCCCGCGGCGATCAGGCGGGACTTCAGCTCTTCGCCGATGTCCCCAAGCGCGGTGTACTCGACGTGCGGCGTCAGCATGCCGTCTTCCGTTGCGCCGCTGTTGCCGGCATGGCTGGACCATCGGTACGCGCCGGCGATGGCGACCATACCCGCGTCCACGGGGTCACTCTATGTATCGATAGCAGGCGAGCACATAACGCGCGGATTCGACCAGACAGGAGCGGAAGCGGCCTTCCCAAAGCGTTCCGGTCCGACCATGTCGGCGGTTGAAGTACGGTACATAACGCTGACCAAGCTCGCGCATAAGGATCGCGCAACCTTGCAGGTCGCCTGGAGTCAGCAAAAGATGCACGTGGTTGCTCATTAGGCAATACGAATGGATGGCGTAGACAAGCCGATCGACGTCTTCTAGGAAGCAGTCTTGGCGATTCACGCCGCGTTGGCGCACGTGCATTGCGACGCCAGGGACGACGAGTCGCTCGGGGCGAGCCATGAACGGTCAACGGTCCCGCCGCGTGGCGGTTGACAATGGGGTATTGGCGCCCTGACCCCGAATTAAGGCTTCTTGCGGCGCAGCGCCTTGAAGGATGCCGGCTCCCAGGGGCGCACGGCGAGCAGCACGCTGATCTGGTGACGCTCGTCGAGCGGCAGGCGCGCGTCGGCGCTGTGCTGGTCGTTGTACTCGCGAGCCACCTCTTCCAGGCGCTTGACCAGCGCCTCCTGCGCCTCGCGCGTGATGCGCACCGTGATCATGCGCATCAGCTGGCCGGGACCCGAGAAGGAGTAGTTGAAGAAGTCGCCGCATTGCGACTTCGCGTAGCGCATGATCGGGCCGTCGGGAATCCAGGCGAAGGTGCGGGCGAGGCGCAGGCGGATGCGGTTGTTCTCGTGCAGCTCGAGGATGCCGATCTTCTCCAGGCGCAGCAGGAGCGCGACGCATTCCGCCGGCTCGATGTCGTAGATGGACGTGATGTCCTCGACGCGCATCTGGTGGATGGCGCACACCGCGACGATGAAGAGCCGCGGATCGGCCATCAGCTCCTCTTCCTGCTCGTGCGTGAGGCGATGGATCAGGCGGTCGCTGCGCGGCAGCCCGCGCGCGAGCTCGGCAAGATCGACTTGGATGAACTCGCACAGCTTCTGCAACCGGCGCAGATCGCAATTGCGTTGCGCGAAGATCCGCTTCACCGTCGGCTCGGAGATGCGCAGCCCGCGCGCGACGTCGGCGTACGTCATGCCCCTTGCCTTGAGGTGCATCTTCAGGCCTTCGAAGACGAACGCCGACGACATCGGCTCATCATACGGACGCGCCGCGAGCGCTGCTTATGACTTCGTCCGGTCTTTCAGCAGGTCGCGGATTTCTTCGAGCAGCTGCACGTCGCGCGGCGGCGCCGCGGGCGCGGCCTCTTCGTGCCGCTTGAAGCGGTTGATGAGCTTCACAGCGAGGAAGATCACCCAGGCGACGATGGCGAAGTCCACGCAGGTCTGGATGAACTTGCCGTACTGGATCTTCGCATCGAGCACCTGGATGGTCAGGCTGCTGAAGTCGAGCCCGCCCATCAGGAGGCCGACGATCGGCATGACGATGTCGCCGACCAGGGACGAGACGATCTTGCCGAAGGCGCCGCCGATGATGACGGCCACCGCCAGCTCCACCACGTTCCCCTTCACCGCGAATTCGCGGAATTCCCTGACCAGGCTCATGGGTAGTCCACCTCCAGTATTTCCAGCTTTTCCTCGCCGGCCGGCGTGCGCAGCCGCACTACGTCGCCCTCGCGCGCCTTGATGAGCGCTCGCGCGATGGGCGAGATCCAGGACACGCAGCCCTTCGCCGGATCGACCTCGTCGATGCCCACGATGCGGATCGTGCGCTCGCCGCCCGCGCCCTTCACCTTGACGCGCGCGCCGAAGAAGATCTGGTCGGTGTCGCGTCCGGACGAGTGCACGATCTCCGCCGCTTCCAGGCGCTTGATGAGGAAGCGCACCCGCCGGTCGATCTCGCGCAGGCGGCGCTTGCCATAGATGTAGTCGGCGTTCTCCGAGCGGTCGCCGAGCGAGGCCGCCCACGCCACCGTCTTCACCACCTCCGGCCGCTCGACTTCGAGCAGCCGCTTCTTCTCCGCCTGCAGGCGCTCGAATCCGGCCGGGGTGATGTAATTCTTTCCACCGGGGGGAAGGAGCGCAGCATCGGGCTTCTCGGGATCTTCGGGTTCGGCCGCGTCGTCTTTAACGAACGCTTTCGACATCATCGGATTTTAGCCTTGCTGCCCCGGCGCCAAACCCGCAGAATTGAGCCCGAAGCGGGTTGGGGAATCCGTTGCGCACCCGAGGGGAGGCTGGGAATGGCAGGGAAGGACAAGCTCGACTTTCTGACGAAGCTGCGCATCCGCGAGCTGATCCTGATGGGGCTCATTACCATCACCGCGGTACTCGCCAACCTGCCCCATGAATACGTAGAGGAAACGCTGGGCATCAGCCACGCCACGCTGCTCGCCGTGCTCGCCATAGCGGTGATCATCGGCCTGTTCCTCTACCTCAAGTTCGGCCTGTTCGTCGCCGTGATCCTGCTCATCGCCGGCGCCAACATGCCGGAGCAGATCGCCGACGGCCTCAACATCTCGCGCATCCCGATCGTGCTGGCGCTGGTCGCGCTGGTCGGCGTGGGCCTTATCAATTACATCGTGAAGCTGCTGCCGACCGGCCTCGAGCCGCGGCCGAAGGAGAAGAGCCCGGAGGGCATCAAGGCGCTCTTCTACGCCATCGAGAAGAACAACCTCGTCTATGCGCAGAAGGTGCTGTCGATGAACTTCGACCCCAACCTGCACCACGAGAACGGCTACACGCCGCTGACTTATGCGGCGATGAAAGGCAGCGCACCGATGATCGAGCTCCTGCTGCGCAACGGCTCCGACGCGGCGCAGACCACCAAGGACGGCGACACCGCCGTGGAGCTCGCGCTGCGCATGGGCCACAACGACGTGGCGGACCTGCTGAAGGAGGCCCGCAAGGCCGCCGAAGCCCCCGCCGAGCCCGCCACCCCGGAAGAGCAGCCGGCCACCCAGGCCAGCTAGCGTTTCATTGAACTAGAAGGACTTAGGCCGGACGGTTGACCCTTCCGCCCATACTGTATATTTTTCCAGTTCTTATGACGACCGCCGAAAAAACCACTGTCCGCGAGCAGGAGATCTGCCGCGATACGCTGCTCGAGAAGTACGCCAAGAACGACGAAGGAAGCATCGACGAGGTGCGCCGCCGCGTGGCGCGCGCCCTCGCCCAGGTCGAGACCGAAGAACGCCGCGCGCACTGGGAACGCCGTTTCCTCCAGGCGCAGAACGACGGCTTCATCCCCGCCGGCCGCATCGCCTCCGCCGCCGGCATCAACCTGCAGGCGACGCTCATCAACTGCTTCGTGCAGCCGGTGGGCGACTCGATCTCGGAAGTGGTCGATGGCCGCCCCGGCATCTATACGGCGCTGCTCGAAGCCGCCGAGACGATGCGCCGCGGTGGCGGCGTCGGGTACGACTTCTCCTCCATCCGCCCGAAAGGCGCGGAGGTGAAGGGCACGCGCTCGCGCGCGAGCGGCCCGCTCTCCTACATGCGCGTCTTCGACCGCTCGTGCGAGACGGTCGAGTCCGCCGGCTCGCGCCGCGGCGCGCAGATGGGCGTGCTGCGCTGCGACCATCCGGACGTCGAGGAATTCATCCACGCCAAGGACCAGGGCGACCTCACCAACTTCAACATCTCGGTCGGCGTCACCGACGAATTCATGCGCGCGGTGGAAGCGGACCACGAGTTCGAGCTGGTGCATCGCTCGCCGCCGTCCAAGAAAACGAGCCAGCGCGCCGACGGCCAGTGGGTCTACCGCAAGGTGCGCGCGCGCGACCTGTGGGACCAGATCATGCGCTCGACGTACGACCACGCCGAGCCGGGGATTCTGTTCCTCGACCGCATCAACCGTGACAACAACCTGAACTACTGCGAGTCGATCGAGGCCACCAACCCGTGCGCCGAGCAGCCGCTGCCGCCGTACGGCTGCTGCTGCCTCGGCTCGATCGACCTCACGAAGTACGTCTCGGCGCCGTTCACCGAGCAGGCGAAGTTCGACTTCGCGCATTTCGCGAAGACGGTCGAGGTGTCGATCCGCATGCTCGACAACGTGCTCGAGGTCACCGCGTGGCCGCTCGAGCAGCAGCACAAGGAAGCGATGGCGAAGCGCCGCGTCGGCCTCGGCTTCACCGGCCTGGGCGACGCGCTCATCATGCTGCGGCTCAAGTACGACACGGACGAGGCGCGCCAGATGGCCGCGCGCATCTCCGAAGCGATGCGCGACGCCGCGTATCACGGCTCCGTGGAACTCGCCCGCGAGCGCGGCGCGTTCCCGCTCTTCAACGCCGACCTCTATCTCTCGGGCACCAGCTTCGCCACTCGGCTGCCGGACGAGATAAAAAACCAGATCAGAAAGCACGGGCTGCGCAACTCGCATCTGCTCTCCATCGCGCCCACCGGCACGATCAGCCTCGCCTTCGCCGACAACGCCTCGAACGGCATCGAGCCGCCGTTCTCGTGGACCTACACGCGCAAGAAGCGCATGTCGGACGGCACGCTGAAGGAATTCCCGGTCGAGGACCACGCCTGGCGGCGCTACCAGGCCGCCGGTGGCGACATGGAAAAGCTGCCGCCCTACTTCGTCACCGCGCTAGAGCTGAGCGCGCTATCGCACGAGCAGATGGTGGCGGCGGTCGCGCCTTACGTCGACACGAGCATCTCGAAGACGGTGAACGTGCCGGAGGACTATCCGTACGGCGAGTTCCAGGATCTCTACTTCCACGCGTGGAAGTCGGGACTCAAAGGCCTCGCCACCTATCGGCCAAACAAGGTGCTGGGCTCCGTCCTGTCGGTAGAGAAAGAGACCAAGCCGCAGGATTTCGTCAGCGACGACGTGAACCGCCGCATCACGGTGAAGTCGGTGCCGGCGCCGGTGCTCGCGTCGCTGCGCTGGCCGGGACGCCCGGATCTCTCCGCCGGCAATCCGGCGTGGACCTACATGATCGAGCATCCGCGCCACCGCTTCGCGGTGTTCGTCGGCCACATCGAGAACGGCGTGCCGCATCCGTTCGAGGTTTGGGTCAACGGTTCGGAGCAGCCCCGCGGCCTCGGCGCGCTCGCCAAGTCGCTCTCGATGGACATGCGCGCGAACGACCAGGCGTGGCTCAAGCTCAAGCTCGACGCGCTCGCCAAGACGCGCGGCGACGATGCGTTCGAGATGCCCTTCCCGCCGCGCGGCGAGAAGAAGCTGATGCCCTCCGTCGTGTCCGCCTTCGCGCAGATCGTGCGCTGGCGCGTCGACCAGCTCTTCGCCGGCATGGGCGACGACCAGTTCAAGCTCGCCTCCGAAGCCGGCGCCTCGCCGGTGATGGACGCCATGTTCGCGCTCAAGGAGCCGAAGACCGGAGCCGACGGCACGATCTCGTGGACCGTGGACGTCTTCAACCCGCGCACGAACGACGATTTCGTTCTCGGTTTGAAAGAGATCACCCTGCCCGACGGCCAAAGCCGCCCCTACTCGGTATGGCTATCCGGCGAATACCCGCGCGCGTTCGACGGGCTGTGCAAGCTCCTCTCGCTCGACATGCGCGTGCTCGACCCGGCGTGGATCGGCATGAAGCTGCGCAAGCTCCTCGACTTTCCCGAGCCGCTCGGCGACTTCATGGCCTTCGTGCCCGGCAGCCGCAAGCAGCAGACCTATCCTTCGACGATCGCCTACCTCGCACGGCTCATCGTGCACCGCTACGCGATGCTCGGCGTCCTCGACGAGGAAGGCTTCCCGCGCACGCAGATGGGCATTCTCGAGTCGTCTCCGACGCGGGATGAGAAGCAGGCGCCAATCCTCGCCGGCTCGCCCTGCCCCGAGTGCGGCAACAGCACGCTCATCCGCAAGGACGGCTGCGACTACTGCACCGCGTGCGGCTACGTGGGCGTCTGCGGCTAATTCGAGGGTGGTGAAGCTCGCCTGCGGATGCCATCCCGGGCGGCGCTCGTTCCTCCGGACGTCGGCGGCCTTGGCAGGCCTTGCATTCGGCGGCTGCGCCGTGCCGCCCACGCGCCGCAGCGCGTCGCTGCCGGCGCGCGAGGAGTTCGTGGTGCGCGGCGCGACCATCCTCACGATGGATCCGGCGCTCGGGGACCTCGGTGGCGACATCCATGTTCGGGACGGCGTCATCGTGGCAATCGGTCCCCGGCTCGACCTGAGCGGCGTGGCGACCGTGGATGGCAGCGGCATGATCGCCATGCCGGGCTTCGTCGAGACGCACTGGCACCTGTGGAACAGCGTGCTGCGTCCGCTCGTGAAGGCGGACGACGCGAAGGAAGGCTATTTCCCGGTTACGCTTCGGCTCGGCCCGTTGTGCTCCCCGCTGGACGCCTACCGCTCGGTCCGCCTGTCCGTGGCCGAGGCGCTCGCTTCGGGCATCACGACGCTGCACGACTGGTCGCACAACGTGCGCACGCCGGAGCATGCCGATGCCGAGCTGCGGGCGCTCCAAGAGACGGGCGTGCGCGCGCGCTTCTCCTACGGATGGGGACAGGACCTGCGCCTCGAGCAGGCGATGAACCTCGACGACTTGGCGCGCGTCAAGCGCGCTTGGCTACCGAACGACGGCCGCATCAGCCTCGGCGCTGCGGTGCGCACCCCGGTCGCCAACCCTCGCGGCATCGTGCCGATCGAGGTGCTCGAGCGTGAATGTGAAGGCATCCGCAAGCTCGGCCTGCCGATCACCATGCACGCCCGGCCCGGCATCGTCTCGCTCCTCGAGAAGCAGGGCCTGCTCGGACCCGATCTGCAGCTCGTGCACCCGCAGGGCCTCGCGCCCGACGAGTTGAAGCTGGTCGCGAGGCGCGGCACCAGCTTCTCCACCGCCCCGATCATCGAGATGCACTACGCTCAGGCGACGCGCGGCGTCATCCAGTTCGCGGAGCTGGAACAGGCCGCCGTGCGGCAGAGCCTTTCGATCGACAGCTCGGCGGCCTCCGCGAATGCCGACTTTTTCGCCTGCATGCGCGCGCTGCTGTTGGCGCACAAGCAGCGTTTCGGCACCAAGGTGCCGCTCCTGCCCCGGCGGCTGCTGCAGCTCGCCACGATCGACGGCGCCCGCGACCTCGGCCTGGCCGATCGCATCGGCTCTCTGACGCCCGGCAAGCGCGCCGACCTCATCCTCGTGCGCACGACCGACGTCAACATGGCGCCTGTCGGCGACCCGGCCTATGCACTAATTTACTCGGCGCAGCCGGCGAACGTCGACACCGTGGTCGTGGACGGCAGGATCCTGCGCCGCGCCGGCCGCTTCACCGCCCTCGATGTCGACGAAATCGTGCGCGAGGCGGGTAAAACGCTGCGCGAGCTGCGCTCGCGCGTGTAGGGTCACCCGCCACTAGACGGTCGGGACGTGCGAGGAAAGCCCGTTGCGATCCGTTGCGCGGCGGCCGGCCGGGCGCGTGCGGCGCTCGCGGCGCCAGAACTGCTCGAGGCAATAGCGCCCGCCGCCGTGCGCGGCCAGGAAGACGAAGCCCCCCACGATCGCCACGTTCTTGAAGAAGTTGATCTGCTGCATCTGGCGCGCCGCGCCCGGCGCATATTCCCAGAAGCGGTG
>DATMIG010000182.1:0-5593 GCA_035554335.1 Burkholderiales bacterium | reverse complement strand
GCGCCGTAGATGTTGCCGAGGCCGCCGACCACCGCGGCGGAGAAGCCGATCACGCCGAGAAGGAGGCCGATCGAAAAGTTGATCTCGTTGTAGTAGAGGCCGTTCATCACGCCGGCAAGGGCGGCGAGCGCCGAGCCGAGCGCGAAAGTCAGCAGCACCACGCGATCGAAATGGATGCCCATGATGCGCGCCGTCTCCGCGTCCTGCGCCACCGCGCGGATGGCGAGGCCGAGGCGCGTGCGCGTGATGACGAGGTGCACGGCGACGATGGCGGCGACGCCGCCCGCGAGCAGGATGAGGTTGTCGACGCGCAGCGTGAAGCTGCCGAGCGCGAGCGAGTCCTGCGGCAGCAGGCGCGGGAAGGGCTTCGGGTTCGCGCCCTGGGGGTAGAACAGGCGCACGCACTCCCGGAGCGCCGCGCCGAGCATCAGCGTGAGCAGCAGGATGTTGAGCGGCGGCGCGCTGCGCAGCGGCAGCACGAGGTACTTCGCGATCAGCGCGCCGAGCAATGCCATGGCCGCCGTCGCGGCCAGCACGACGAAGACCAGCTGCAGCCACGGCGAGGCGATGCCCGCCGCCTGTACCGCGATGAACGTGGCGAGGCCGGTGAAGGCGCCGACGGTGAGGACGTCGCCGTGGGAGAACTGGATGACGTCCAGCACGCCGAAGAAGAGCGTGAAGCCAACGGCCACCATGGCGTAGATCACGCCGAGCATGAGGCCGTTGGCGACGTACTGGCCGAGCAGGCCGACGTCCACTGCGGGCTAGTGCTTCAGCTTGCGCTGGCCCTTGCCGTACTCGCTGTCTTCCCAGATCACCCACTTGCCGTCCTGGGCGACGTACTTCGAGATGAGCGGGACGATGTTCTGGCCGTGGTCGTCGAAGGTGATCTTGCCGATGATCGAGTCCTTGTCCTTCACCTTGGCGAGCTCGGCGATGACGCGCTTCCTGTCCGGGCCGACCTTCTCGATCGTGTCCATCAGCAGCGTGGCCGCGGCGAAGGCGAATGGGCCGTAGGCTTCGGGTCCCTGGTCGTACTTCGCCTGCGCGTACTTGCCGGTGAAGTAGAGGCCGCCGGGCAGCTTCTCCCAGGGCGCGCCTTCGATGAAGGAGAGGCTGCCTTCCGCGAGCTTGTTGCCGAGGCCCTCGATGTACGAATCCGACTTGATGCCGGAAGTGCCCTGGAACACCGCGTTGATGCCGAGGCGCTCCATCTGCGAGCGGATGCGCACGCCGATCGGCGTCAGGCCGCCGAAGTAGATCACGTCGGGCTTCAGCTCCTTCGCCTTCGTCAGCTCGGCGGTGAAGTCCTGCTGGTCGGCGGTAACGCCGAAGCGGCCGACGACCTGGCCGCCGTACTTCGTGAGGTACTCGGTGAAGTACTTGTCGTGCGCCTTGCCGTAGTCGGTCGTGTCGTGAATGATCACCCAGCGCTTGAATCCCTGGCCGGTCATGAACTTCGCCGCCACGTCGTTCTGGTTGATCATCGTGCCGTTGACGCGATGCACCTCGGCGTACTTGTTCCGGTACGTGATGTCGGGCAGCACCGCGCCCCACACCACGATCGGGAAACCGAACTTGTGGTACGTGTCGATCGTCGCGATCGCCGTCACCGAGCAGTAGTGCGTGACGCCGGCGATGATCGACTTGTCGGCGGCGGCCTTGGTCGCCGCCTGTACCGCGGTGTTCGGCTTGCACTCGTCGTCGAGGCTGACGAGCTCGTACTTGTACTTCGCCTTCGGATCCTCGTTCCTCAGCCGCACCGCGAGGTCGGCGGAATTTCGTCCGCCGATGCCGTTCGCCGACACGCCGCCGGTGAGCGGGCCGATGAAGGCGAGCTTGACGGTCTGCTTCTGCTGCGCGAATGCGCTGCCGGCCATCGCGATGGCGGCGGCGCAAACCAGTGCCGAGATACGCATGTCTTCTCCTCCCTACGTTTTGACGAACAAGGTGACCAGCGGATCGCGTCCCCTTTGCGCGCTCCAGTGGCCGTGGATCTTCGCATCGAACGTCGCGCCTTCCGGCACCGTGTCGGCGGAAAAGAAATGCTCGCCGGCGCGGAACACGCGCGAGCCATCGCGCACCCCGATCTCCATCTCGCCGCGCAGGATGAACACCCATTGCGGCTTCGGCGTGCAGTGCCATTCGCTCCTGAAGCCGACCGGGCTCTCGCGCAGCTGGTAGCCCCCGCACGAGAACACGCGTGAAAGCGCGGCCTGAGGCGTGCCTTCGTTCAGTTCGATTTTCTCTTCGCGGAATTTCGCTCTGCCGTCTTTATCGGTAAAGAGAATCACCTTGGTGAAGCGCGCGCTCATTGCTTTGACCCCCTGATAAGGGGGTCGTGAGCCGAAGGCGCAGCGGGGGGTTGGGGGTTTCCAAAAGCAAACCCCCCGCTCGTAAACTCGCTTCCCCCCTTGTCAGGGGGGCGGCAAAAACAAAGCGCGCTCATAGGGTCCGGTACTTTTCGATCGCCTTCGACTGCAGCGCCATCCCATGCCCCGCACGATCCGGGATGCGGATCAGGCCGTCCTTGCACTCGGGCAGCTGCTCGAAGAGATCCGGCGGCGCCCAGTCCATGAACTCGACGAGGAAGCCGTTCGACAGGGCGCCGACGACGTGGATCGAGATCTCGTGGATGAGGTGCGGCGTGAGGTAGGCGCCGTACGCGGCGCCGAGCTTGCCGATGCGCAGCGTTTCGGTGAAGCCGTTGGCGCGGCACACATCCGGCATCAGGTATTTCACCGCCTTGCGATCGAGAAGCTGCTTGAATTCCCAGCGGGTGTAGTGGTTCTCGCCCGCGGCGATGGGGATGCGGATCGACCGCGCCACTTCTTCGTAGCTGTCGATATCGTCCGCCAGGACCGGCTCCTCGTACCAGGTGAGCTCGTACGGCTCGAGCAGGCGCGCCTGCTCGATGTTGCCGAGCACGTCGCGGTTCTGGTTCACGTCCACCATCATCTTCATGCTCGAGCCGAGCGCCTTCCTCACCGCCGCTACGCGGCTCGCGTTCACCGCGGCATCGGGATGGTGGATCTTCATCTTGTAGTACTTGCAGCCCATCGCGGCGTACTTCTGCGCCTCGTTGACCAGGTCTTCGGTCGAGTACTTCGCCCAGCCGCCGCTGCCGTACGCCGGGATGCGGTCGTTCACCGCGCCCCACAGCTTGAAGAGCGGCTGCTTCGCCACCTTGCCGACGATGTCCCACATGCCGATGTCGAGCGCGGAGAGCGCATAGCCGGCGGTGCCCTGCTTTCGCACGCCCATGTCGACACGGAACATCTTTTCCCACAGCCGCTCGACATAGGTCGGGTCTTCGCCGATCAGCGCCGGCTTGAGGCGCGTCTCGAGATAGGTGTGGACCGCTTCCGCGCCGCCGCCGTTGAAGGCGAGGCTGTACCCAAGCCCCTTCACGCCTTCGTCGGTCGAGATCTGCGCGACCACGATCTTGTGGTGCGGATACTGCAGCGCCATGGGCTTCGGCGTGGGAACCGTCAGGACGCAGGTGTCGATCGCGGTGATTTTCATGGTCCGGCGATGCTACAACGGCCCGGCGCTTGCAGCGGCGCCGGCACGACAGGAGATCATTATGAAGACGCTAGCCATCATTGCCGCATCGCTCGCCCTGGCGCTCGCCGGCTGCCATCGCGACGACAATTCCGCCGCCTCCGGCGGCACGAGCAAGAACGCCGGGTCGATGCAGACCCCGAAGGGCGGCGTGACCGGGCAGGGCAGCGAAGGCTCCACCGACGATCGCAACGCGCCCAAACGACCGGGCAGCAGGCCCGCCAGCAAGTAATTCGCAGTACAGTGGGGGCAGAGGAGGGGTCCCCACCATGAAACGCCTGCTGACCGCGCTCGGCGCGATGCTGGTCGCCTGCGCACATCCCGTCCACGACCACCGCCCAGGCGCCGAGCTTCCGCGTCGATCCCGCCTGGCCGAAGCCGCTGCCCGAGGAGAACGGCGTGCAGCTGGTCGTCGGCCAGGTGGCCGGCATCGCGGTCGACGAGCGCAACGGCCACGTCTGGATCAGCCATCGCCCGTCGACGCTGCTGGCCGACGAATGGAACGCCAAGGAGGGCCGGCCGGTGACGCACCGCTGCTGCAAGTCGCTGCCGCCGGTGGCGGAGTTCGATGCGCAGGGCAACTACCTCCGCGGCTGGACCGGTAGCGGCGGGCAGTGGCCTAAGAGCGAACACGGCATCTACATCGATCCGGAAGGCAATGTCTGGATCGCGGGCAACGGCGACGAGGACAACCAGATCCTCAAGTTCACGCCGGACGGCAAGTTTCTCATGCAGATCGGGCGCGCCGGCCGCTCGGAAGGCTCGAACAGCCGTACTCAGCTCGGCCGCCCGGCGCACATGATGATGGACCCGAAGGCGCAGGAGCTCTACGTCGCCGACGGCTACGGCAACAAGCGCGTCGTCGTGTTCGACTCGCGCACCGGCGCGTACAAACGCCACTGGGGTGCATACGGCGCGATGCCGAGCGACGACAGGCAGCCAGCCTACGATCCGGGCCAGCCGCCGTCGAAGCAGTTCGGCAATCCGGTGCACTGCGTGCGCCTCTCGAACGACGGCAAGGTCTACGTCTGCGACCGCGTGAACAACCGCGTGCAGGTGTTCGAGCGCGGCGGCCAGTTCATCGCCGAGTACCGCGTCGAGCCGCTCACGCGCGCCAACGGCTCGGTGTGGGACATGGTTCTCTCGCACGATGCGGCGCAGAAATATCTGTACATCGCCGATGGTGCCAACGGCAGGGTGTATGTGCTGAGCCGCGCCGACGGAACCGTTCTCTCCAGCTTCGGCCGCACCGGGCACATGGCCGGCGAGTTCAAATGGGTGCACAACATGGCCATCGACCGGCAGGGCAACCTCTACACGTCCGAAGTCGGCTTCGGACGACGTATTCAAAAGTTCGCCCTCGTGTCGTTCTAGCGTCTACGCCAAATTAAGGAGGCCGCCACTCGCTCGCTTTTTCCTGCCGTGTATAAAGGAAGCATGAAAGCCTGCGAAATTTTTCACGTCCCGCACAAGAAGGGCTTCCGTTGGAAGTGGCGCTATACGGACGCCGGCGGCCGCGCCGTCGAGTCCAAGGAAAGCTACCAGCTCTACTACGAATGCTTCGCCGCCGCGCGCGAAGCCGGCTTCGACCCGCGTCCGAGCCCGAGCCGGCTGCCCGCCGCCGCGTAACTCCTAGCTAATTTCCCGCCGCACGATCGCAGCGCCTTCGGCGAGCGCCTTCAGCTTGCCGAACGCCGCCGCGCGCGAGAGGTATTTCATGCCGCAGTCGGGCGCGACGACGAGCTTGTCGGCGGGCACGAACTTCAGCGCGGCGCGGATGCGCTCGGCGACCTGCGCCGGCGTCTCCACCGTCTCGCTGCCGAGGTCGATCACGCCGACCATCACGCTCTTCGGCACGAGCGCTTTCGCCACCGAGAGGTCGAGGCGCGGCTGCGCGGCCTCGATGGAGATCTGCGAGGCGCGGCAATCGGCGAGCTGGCCGAGGAACGAGTAGCCCGTGGGCTTGTCCTTCACGGCGGCGGCATAGCCGAAGCAGAGATGGACGATGGTCGTGCCGTCGATACCCTCG
>DATMIG010000181.1:0-8440 GCA_035554335.1 Burkholderiales bacterium | reverse complement strand
ACAGCGGCACGACCGACAGGGTGTAATTGCGACCGGTCTCGTAGATCTGCGTCTGCACCATGGCGAAGGCGGGGGCGAAGTTCCAGCCGCGCATGTACGCGTAGCCGACGAAGCCGACTACCGCCATGGAGAGCGCGATCGGCAGGCGCAGGAACGCGAGCACCAGCATGCAGCCGAGGCCGATCAGCGACTCGGTCATGTCAGGTCGTGACCTGCGAGGCGCGCGCGGCGCCGGGGACGAAGACCTTGAAGAGGTGCACGGCGCCCGTAAGGGCGACCATCGCGGTCATGAAATAGACGAACGGCCCGACCAGGATGCGCAGCACGTCGGTGGTGTCGCCGTAGCCGGCGATCTTGCCGGCCTTGATCCACGTCTGCCAGGCGATGAAGAAAAAGATCACCGCGCAGACGCCGTGCATGGCGCGGACCCAGATATCGCGCCCGCGCTCGCCGAGCAGGCGGTCGATGAAGTCCATCGTCACGTGCTCGTCGGCGTGCGACACGAGCGGCAGCCCGGCGAAGATGAGGACGAGGAGGGCGAGCTCGGTGACTTCGAACGCGCCGCGGATCGGCCTGTTCAAGAGGTAGCGCCCGACCACGTCGCAGAAGGTGAGCAGCATCATGCAGAAAAGCAGCGCCGACGCCGCGATGCCGAGCACGGCATCGGCTTTACGTTCCCACTTGTGCTCTGGCGTGCTCAAAAATGAAGAGGGCGCGGTCCGACCGCGCCCAATGGTAGTGGAAAGTCCGGCTTACTTCCCGGCGCTCAGCTTCTTCAGCTCGGCGTGGAACTCCTCCAGCGCCTGACGCGCGTTCGGCACCTTGGCGCTCGCCTTTTTCACCCAGTCCTCGATGATCGGTCCGGAGCGCTTCTTCGCCTCGGCCTGCATCGCGGGGTTGGCGGTCACGATGTTGGCGCCGGCCTTCTTGAGCGCCTCCAGGCCGACCTTGTCGGCGCGGTCCCAGGACTGGCCGTTCGAGCGCGCCGCGTACTCGAAGGAGTGCTTCTCGATGATCGCCCGGTCTTCCTTGCTGAGCTTGTTCCACTTGTCCTCGTTCATGAAGAAGCCGAACGCGGAGCTGTAGAGGCCGCCGGGGAACACGGTCGCCTGGCCGATCACCTTGTCGAGCTTGAACGAGACGATCGACTCGAACGGGAAGAAGACGCCATCGGCGACGCCGGAGTTAAGCAATTCATAAGATTCCGGCGCCGGCTTCACGAACGCCGAGCCGCCGAGGGCGTTGCACACCTGCTCGGCGATGCCGCCGCCGGTGCGGATCTTCTGGCCCTTGAACTCGTCGAGCGACTTGATCGGCTTCTTGGTGAACATCTGCCCGGGGCCGTGCGTCCACACCGCAAGGAGCTTCACGCCCTTGTATTCGCCGGCCTTCTGGAAGTACTTCCAGTGGATGCGCGAGTACGCGACCGAGTTGATCTCGGCCGTCTCGCCGGCGCCGGGCAGCTCGGCCATCAGCGGCAGGATATGGCGCGCAGGCGTGTAGCTCGCCGTTACATAAGAGAGGTCGACGAGGCCGTCGCGGACCGCGTCGAACGTGCCCGGCGCCGCAGCGGGCGCCTTCGGCAGCTCCTGGAATTTCACGCGGCCGTTGGTCGCCTTCTCGACTTCCTTCGTCCAGTTCTGCTGCCAGATCGTCAGATGGTGTGTGGGCGGCACCCAGCTCGAATACGTGAGCGTGTTCTGAGCGTGCGAAGGTGTCGCCGATGCGGCGCCAATGATCGCGGCCGCCGCAAGCGTGCGCGTTACATGCATGGTGAATCCTCCTCTGCGCGTAATCATAAATGCTTTGTCAGCACGCGTGCCAAGTTCCATTGTCTTTCGGAATCGGTTTGGATACGATGCGACGCAAGCAAGTCGGGGGGAAGCGGATGCCACATGTGGTCACCAAGGCCGATCTCGTGCAGGTCGCGGCCAAAGCGGGCAATCTCAGCAAGGCGGCAGCGGGGGAAGCGGTGAATGCGGTGTTCGACGCGATCGTCGAGAACGTCGCCAAGGGCAAGCGGGTGACCGTGGTCGGCTTCGGAACGTTCCTGCCGCGCAAGCGCAAAGCTCGCGCCGGCCGCAGTCCGGTCAACGGCAAGGAGATCAAGATCAACGCCAAGACCTTGCCGGCGTTCGCCGCGGGACAGGGCTTCAAGCAGGCGGTCGACAAGACCGATTAGAAGAAGTTTTCCCAGCCCCTTGTTTTAGCGGGCGTTGCAAAGCCCGCCACCCCTTGGCAGAATCGCGAAGCACGATCCTTGCCAATGGATAGTCCACTCATTCTTTCGCTAGACGCGCATGGCGTTCCACACCGGTGGATCAGCTGGCAGCAGGCGTGCTTTTACTATGCGAAGAATCTGGTGGCGTGGACGCTCGGCGATGCGACGTTCACCTACTACGGCGGCATCTCCCGCATCACCGGCGAGCGCTCCTTCATCACGGCGCACTCGATCATCGCCATCAAGGGCAAGGCGCTGGCGGCCAAGGGCTTCAACCAGATCCCGCCGCTCAACAACCGCGAGCTCTTCCGCCGCGATCGCCACATGTGCGGCTACTGCGGCGGCGAGTTCAACTACTTCCGCCTCACGCGCGACCACATCACGCCGCTGTCGCGCGGCGGGCGCGACACGTGGATGAACGTCGTCACCGCGTGCCGACACTGCAACGGCCACAAGCGCAACCGGCTGCCGCAGGAATGCGGCATGGAGCTTCTCTACGCGCCGTATGTGCCGAACAAGGCCGAGTACCTGATCCTCACCAACCGCCGCATCCTGGCGGACCAGATGGAGTTCCTGAAGCAGCACGTCGCGTCGAATTCGCGACTGGTATTAGCCCCTGCCTGATTTCTGGCGCAATAGCGGTTTCCATTTATTAGAACGTGACGCAGCCGGACGGCTGCGCGTCACCGACGATTTCCTGCGCGCGTATTACCTGCGTCCGGAGATCCACCCGGTGGCGGAATCGGGGCCGCGCGAGCACGAGCTGCACGCCTCGCTCATGGCTTCGCCCCGAAAGCCGGTCACGGCGGCCGACCTCGACGCCGTCGAGGATGCGGATGCGCGCGACAACTATCGCATCGTGCTCGCCTTTCGCGACCGTCTCGTCGAGGCGGGCACGGTGGAGGCCTGCTACATGAGCCTGTTCAAGGCCCCGGTGAACATCCCGCCGCTCTTCGTCGAGCAGATGGTGCACGTCATCCTGCGCAACCTGCTCGATGGCTGCGACGACGCGCTGCGCCTGCGCGCCGCCGAGCTCTTCTTCCGCGAGCAGAAAGCGACCATCCAGGAAGGCCACGCGCTGCTCGCCGACCTCGAGACCGTCGAGATGCATGCCTCGGGGAACCGCTACGGCAGCATCGGGCGCCTGATCGTCGAGGCGCAGGGCGCGCTCGGCCAGGTGGACCTCGACGTCCTCGATCGGGCGAACGCCGGCATCTATTGGGAGCGCGAGTCGCGCTACGACACGGTGATCAGTGTCACCTACGGCCGGGCGGCGCTCGACGCGCTCGCCCGCGTGATCGAGGCCTGGGTCGGGCACTTCCTCGGCTTGAAGGTTGCCGTCAAGCCGATCCGCAAGATCGACGAGCCGCGCTGGGCCTGGCACGTCGGGCTGGACGCCGAATCGACCGCCATCCTGAACGAGCTGTGGGCCGGCGGCGAGATCGACCACGGCCGCATGCAGCGCATCCTGGCGCTTTTCTCGCTGCAGTTCGACGACCCGCGGGCCATGCGCAGCGATATCGCCGGCCGCACGGTGTACCTCGCCCTGTCGGCGAACGAAGAGGGCGCGGTGCGCATGAAGCCGCAGAACCTCCTCACCAATCTCCCGCTGCATGAAGCCTGATTACTGGAGCCGCGCGAAGCGCGCGCTGGCGAGAAAGGACCCGACGATGGCGCGCATCATGCGCGAGCACCCGAAGGTCTTCCTAGCGAAGCGCGGCGAGCCGTTCCTCACCCTCGCGCGCGCGATCTGCGGCCAGCAGATCTCGGTGAAGGCGGCGCAGAGCGTCTGGGACCGGGTGTGCGGATGCGTGGGCGACATCACCCCGGAGAATGTCCTCGCCCGCAAACGCCCCGAGCTGCGCGCGTGCGGGCTGTCCGACCGCAAGGTGGAGTACATCGCCGACCTCGCGCAGCATTTCGCCGACGGGCGCATCCACCTCGACAAGTGGCCCGACATGAGCGACGAGGACATCATCGCCGAGCTGGTCGAGGTGCGCGGCATCGGCCGCTGGACGGCCGAAATGTTCCTCATCTTCAACCTGCTCAGGCCCGACGTGTTCCCGCTCGACGACCTCGGGCTGCAGAAGGGAATCCGGGTGTCGTACTACAAGGGCCGAAAGGTCTCCGTCAGGACGATGCAGCGGCTGGGCGAGCAGTGGCGGCCCTGGCGATCGGTGGCGACGTGGTATTTGTGGCGGTCGCTAGACCCGGTCCCGGTCGAATACTAATTAGGAGAGCGGGTAGAATCCGCCCCCGATGAAGACCACGTTCCTCGAGTTCGAGCAGCCCATCGCGGAGCTCGAGCAGCGCATCGAGGAACTGCGCTACGTGCAGGACGACTCGGCGGTCGACATCTCCGAGGAAATCCAGCGTCTCACCAAGCGCAGCCAGACCCTCACCAAGGACATCTACGGCAAGCTCACGCCGTGGCAGGTGGCGCAGGTGGCGCGGCATCCGCAGCGGCCGTACACCCTCGACTACGTGCAGGCGCTCTTCACGCACTGGGAAGAGCTGCACGGCGACCGCACCTTTGCCGACGATGCCTCCATCGTCGGCGGCTTCGCGCGCTTCAATGGCCAGGCCTGCATGGTGATCGGCCACCAGAAGGGGCGCGATACCAAGGAGAAGATCGCGCGCAACTTCGGCATGCCGAAGCCGGAGGGGTACCGCAAGGCGCTGCGGCTGATGCACCTGGCGGAGAAATTCTCGCTGCCGGTGTTCACCTTCGTCGATACGCCCGGTGCCTATCCGGGCATCGACGCCGAGGAGCGCGGTCAGTCGGAGGCGATCGGGCGCAATCTCTTCGAGATGGCGCGCTTGAGGACGCCGATCATTGCCACCATCATCGGCGAGGGTGGCTCGGGCGGCGCGCTCGCCATCGCGGTCGGCGACCAGCTGCTCATGATGCAGTACGCCACTTACTCCGTGATCTCGCCGGAAGGCTGTGCCTCGATCCTGTGGCGCAGCGCCGAGATGGCGCCCGACGCGGCCGAGGCGCTCGGCATCACCTCGAGCCGGCTGAAGACGCTCGGCCTGATCGACAAGATCGTGCCCGAGCCGCTCGGCGGCGCGCATCGCGACCCGCAGGCCGCCTTCCAGGCGCTCAAGCGCGCGCTCGCCGAGGCGCTGAAGCAGCTGCAGGAAATGAAGCCGAAAGAGCTGGTCGAGACCCGACTGGAGCGGCTCATGGGCTATGGCAAGTTCAAGGAAGCCCAGGAGCGCTGAAGTCCCCGCCGCCGTCCGGCGCGCGATCGACGGTCTCCGCAGCAAGCGTTTTCTCGTAGGACTCTCCGGCGGCGTCGACTCGGTCGTCCTGCTGCATGCCCTTGCCGCCGAGAAGCTCGACCTGCGAGCGGCGCATGTCCACCATGGCCTGAGCCCCAACGCGGACCAGTGGGCGCGCTTCTGCGAGCGCCTGTGCAAGAGGCTGGACGTCCCATTGACCGTCCACCGGGTTCGCGTCGGCAAGAGAAACGAAACCTCCGCGCGTGCCGCGCGCTATGCGGCCTTGAAGAAGCAAACGTTCGATGTTCTCGCGCTTGCGCACCAGCTCGACGACCAGGCGGAGACCGTGCTCCTCAATCTGCTGCGCGGCGCCGGCAAACGCGGTGCGAGCGGCATGCCGGCGCGAGGCACCCTCGACGGCCGCGTGCTGCTGCGGCCGCTGCTCGACGTGCCACGCGAGGCGATCGTGGCTTACGCGCAACAGCACGACCTGAAGTGGATCGAGGACGAGAGCAACGCCTCGGACGCCTTCTCGCGCAATTTTCTCCGGCTGCGCATTGCGCCGCTCCTTACCGCACGGTACCCGCGATGGCGCGAGGCGCTGGCACGGGCCGCGCGTCATTTCGCTCGCCGCGAAGCGGACGCGCGTGACGTGGTGCGCGAATTCCTCTCGGCGCAGGGACTGCGCGCGCCCAGCGAGGCGAAGCTGGTCGAGATGCTGAAGCAGCTCACTTCCGGCGCGCCAGGCACGCTGATCGAGCACGATGGCGCGCGGCTGCGCACCTATCGGGGCGCAGTGATGGTGGAGAAGGTTCACAAGGAGGCGAACTTCCAGCCGGTCGAATGGCGCGGGGAGCGACGCATCGCCGTGCCCGCTCTGGGCGGCGAGCTGCGCTTCAGCCGCGCGCGCGGCGCCGGCATCGACCCCAAGTGGCTGAAAGAGAGCAGCCTTCACGTGCGGCTGCGCTCGGGCGGCGAGCGGCTGCAGCCCGATCCACGCCGACCGCGCCGCACGCTGAAGAATCTTTTTCAGGAAGCCGGAGTGCCCTCGTGGCAGCGGAAGAAATTACCGCTTCTTTATTGCGGCGAAGAGCTCGTGTGGGCGCCGGGCCTCGGCGTCGACGCGCGGTACGCGGCGGCCGAAAAAACCTCGGGATTCGTCCCGGAATGGCGCGTAACCTGCTAAAATTGCAGAAAATTTTGCCTAATTGGAGCTTTTGGATGTCGCTGGAGCGCACCCTTTCGATCATCAAGCCCGACGCGGTCAAGAAGAACGTCGTCGGACAAATCCTCGGCCGCTTCGAGAAGGCCGGTCTTCGCATTGTTGCCGCGCGCATGATGCATCTGTCGCGCGCGGAAGCCGAAGGCTTTTACGCCGTGCATCGCAGCCGCCCCTTTTTCAAAGACCTGGTTGAGTTCATGATCTCGGGACCGGTGCTGGTGCAAGTGCTGGAGGGGGAAAATGCGATCGCCAAGAATCGCGAGCTGATGGGCGCCACGGATCCGAAGAAGGCCGACAAGGGCACGATCCGGGCGGATTTCGCCGACTCGATCGACGCCAACGCGGTGCATGGCTCGGACAGCGCGGAGAACGCGCGCACCGAGGTCGCCTACTTCTTCCCGGCCTGCGAGGTATTCGGCCGGTGAACCTCATCGGGCTGGATGCGGCGGGACTGGAGCGCTTCTTCGCCGAGCAGGGCGAGAAGCCGTTCCGCGCGCGCCAGCTGCTGCGCTGGATCCACCAGCGCGGCGAGACCGATTTCGGACAGATGAGCGATCTCGCAAAGGCGCTGCGCGAGAAGCTCGGCGGCATCGCCCGCGTCGAAGCGCCGGTCATCGTCGGCGACTCGCTCGCCGAGGATGGCACCCGCAAGTGGCTGCTCAAGGTCGACGAGCGCAACGCGGTCGAGGCCGTGTTCATCCCGGAGACGAATCGCGGCACGCTCTGCGTGTCGAGCCAGGCGGGCTGCGTGCTCGACTGCGCGTTCTGCTCCACCGGCAAGCAGGGCTTCAACCGCAATCTCAGCACGGCGGAGATCATCGGCCAGCTCTGGCTCGCCAATCGGCTTTTGGGCGGCGAGCGCCCGGTGTCGAACGTCGTGATGATGGGCATGGGCGAGCCGCTGCTCAATCTCGACAACGTGATCCCCGCGCTGCGCATCATGCTGGACGACAACGCCTATGGGCTGTCGCGCCGGCGGGTCACCGTGTCTACGTCTGGCGTAATTCCCGGCATGGACCAGCTGCGCGACGAGTGCCCGGTCGCGCTCGCGGTGTCGCTGCATGCGCCGAACGACGCGCTGCGCGACCGGCTCGTGCCGGTGAACAAGAAATATCCGCTGAAGGACCTGATCGCAGCCTGCAACCGGTATCTCGACAAGGCGCCGCGCGACTTCATCACGATGGAATACGTGATGCTCGATGGCGTGAACGACGCCGACGAGCAGGCGAAAGAGCTGGTGCAGCTCGCCAAACGCGTGCGCTGCAAGTTCAACCTGATCCCGTTCAATCCGTTCCCGGCGTCCGGCTTCGGCCGCTCCTCGCCGGAGCGCATCCGGCGCTTTGCCGAGATCCTGCAGCGCGCCGACCTGACGGTGACCACGCGCAAGACGCGCGGCGACGACATCGCCGCGGCGTGCGGGCAGCTGGCGGGCGACGTCGCCGACCGCACGCGCCGCCAGGCGACGTACCGATTGAAGGAAGTGCGCGCATGAACGCGCGCGCCGCCCTCGCCGCATCGTTGCTGTTGCTGGCGGGCTGCGCTTCCAAACCCGAGACGCCAGACACCGGCACCATCGTCGGTGAAGTCGGCGATCCGCGTAACCGCGCCCGCGTGCACACGGAGCTCGCCGCGGCGTATTACGAGCGCGGCAACATGGCGGTGGCCCTGGAGGAGCTGCGTCACGCCACGGACGCCGACTCGTCGTACGCGGGCGCGCACAGCATGTTCGGCCTCGTCTACGCGGAGCTGAAGGAGACGAACAAGGCCGA
>DATMIG010000180.1:0-2200 GCA_035554335.1 Burkholderiales bacterium | reverse complement strand
AGGTGGAGCCGGGCGAGGACGTCGCGATCGAGACGCGCGACGCGAACGACCTGCAGATCCGGCCGCAGACCACGGCGAAGGACTTGGAGCAGCTCGAGCGCCAGGTGGCACATCCGCTGACCGGGCCGGTGTACGTGAAGTGGGCGAAGCCGGGCGATTTGCTGGCGATCGAGTATCTCTGCATCCTGCCCGAGCGCTACGGCTGGACGCGCTTCATGCCGGGCAGCGGGTTCCTGTCGGATCTCTTCGAGATTACCCCACCTTGATGTTGGCGACGCGTACGAGGTTGCTGAAGATCTCGAACTGCGAGCGCACGGCGGCCGCCATCTTCTCCGGCGTGCTCGGCGTGACCGAGACGCCCTGCTTCGCGAGGTCGTCGGCGATTTCCTTCTCGCCGAGGATCGCGCGCAGCTCGGCTCCGTAGCGGCCGACGATCTCCGGGCTCAGGCCGGCCGGTCCCCAGAAGCCGAACCAGGCGTCGCCGTCGTAGTCCTTCACGCCCTGCTCCTGGATCGAGGGCAGGTCGGGGAAGAGCGGCGAGCGCTCCTTCATGGAGCCGCCGAGGATGTTGACGCGGCCGTCCTTCGCCATGGCGACCGCGACGTGGATCGGCATGAACATCACCTTGATGTGGCCGCCGAGGAGGTCGTTGAAGGCGCCGGCCGAGCCCTTGTACGGCACGTGGGTCATGTCGAGGCCGGCGAGGAGCTTGAGCTGCTCCATGAAGAGGTGGTGCGACGTGCCGTTCCCCGGCGACGCGTAGTTCACGCCCGGGTGGCTCTTCACGTAGCTGATGAACTCCGGCACGTTCTTCACGCCGAGCGAGGAGTGCGCCACCAGCGCGAAGTTGTTCGAGCCGATCAGGCTCACGCACTGGAAGCTCTTCTGCATGTCGAAGGTCACGTTGGGGAAGAAGAGCGGCAGCGTGACGATGCTGGAAGGCATCACCTGCATGGTGTGGCCGTCGGGCGCCGACTTGGCGAGCGCGTCCATGCCGATCGCGCCGGCGGCGCCGACGCGGTTCTCCACCACGAACGGCTGGTTCCAGTGGGCGCTGAAGCGCGGCGCGAGGAGACGCGCGATCACGTCCGGCGTGGTCGACGCCGACTGCGCGAGAAGGAAGTGCACCGGCCGGGACGACAGGCCTTGCGCGCGGGATGCGAGGGGCGCGCCCGCCAGGAGGGCCGATGCGCCGAGGAGGAGTTTTCGTCTGTTGTGGTTCATGTCTCGTCTTCGAAAGCGGTCATCTGGGGTGCCGAGCCGGGCAGGCCGAGCTCGGCCCACCGCTTCGCCACGCGGTCGTAGACGTCGCGGCGGAGCAGCGTGCTCTTGGGAAAGTCCTTGAGATATCGATGCGGCTTGCAGGCATCGATCAGCGCCTTGGAGCCGTAGGGCCGCGACTCGCGCGGCCCCTGGCTGGGATCGAGGCCGGTCGACCAGGTGTTGCGCTGGATGTCGATGTTGTCCGCCGGATTGCAGCGCGTGCTGAGCGCCCACATCACCTGGTTGAAATCGGTCGGGTCGACGTCGTCGTCGACGGCGATGATCCACTTCGTGTAGTAGGCGGCCGCCGGGCACTGCGCGGTGAGCGCGAGGACCTGCGCGACGTGGCCGGCGAACTGCTGCTTGAGCGAGACCACCACCATGCCCCAGCCGGACGCCGCGGCCGGGTGCGCGTACACGCCTCGGATGCCCGGCACGCCGAGCTGCTCCAGGCTGTCCCAGATGCGCGCCGAGCGCATCACCGCGTAGTAGGCGCCGATCTCGCACGCCGGATAGCGCGCCATCAGCGAAGCGGTCAGCACGGGATTGCGCCGCATGTGGACCGCCTTGACGTCGATCACCGGCTGCGGCGCGCGCGCATTGCCGTAGTAGCCGGTGAACTCGCCGAGCGGTCCTTCGAGCTGGCGCTCCTCCGGCTGCAGGTAGCCTTCGATGACGATCTCCGCGTTCGCCGGGATCGGCAGCTCGCCGAGGACGCCGTCGGTGAGCTGCACCGGCTCGCCGAGCAGGCCGCCGGCCGCGTCGAGCTCGGATTCCTGCGCGCCGAACACCTGCGCGCCGACCATGAAGAGGATCGGGTCGATGCCGTAGGCGACGACCACGGGGCAGGGCTGCTTGCGCGCCCACCAGGCGTCGCGGTCGAGGCCGCCGTGCTTGCCGGGCGAGGTGTACATCCCCACGCGGCGCGGTCCATGCA
>DATMIG010000179.1:0-4091 GCA_035554335.1 Burkholderiales bacterium | reverse complement strand
CAGCCGCCGACGTTCGAGCGCCTCGACCGCAACCACGACGGCTATGTCGACCGCGCGGAAGCGCTCGCGCTGCCGGAGCTCGATCGCGTGTTCAACGAAGCCGACCGCCGCGCCGACGGCCGGCTCGACAAGGTCGAGTTCGCGCGCGCGCTCGCGCTCATCACCGACCGGATGGCGCAGCGGTGAACGTCTCCTTCGGCCTGGTGAAGACCGCGGCCGACGAGGCCGCCGACGCGGTCCTCGCGCGCGAGTCGCGCTGGCTGCACGAGCTCGAGGAAGTGCGCGAGCTCGACGACCAGGTGCCGCGCGTGCTGGAGGAGGGCACCAATCCCGCCGGCCGGCGCTACCTCGTGATCAGCATGTACCCGGCGCGCGGCGAGACGCGCGCCTTCACCGCGGACCACGCTCGCTTCCTCGCGCAGCTGGGCAAGGCGCGCTTCCGCGCCACCGACTTCGACGTCACCGAGACCAGCGCCTGGCTGCAGCGCTCGCTCGCGGAGGTGACCGCCATTGCGCCGGCCGGTGCGATGCGCACGCTCGAGGACTGCTACGAGCTGTGCGAGACCGCGCTTCTATATTGGACCGGGCCGTACGTGCTGTCGCAGGGCGACTTCGCGCCCTGGCACATCCGCAATCTCGGCTCGCAGCTTTTCGTCACCGATTGGGGCCAGGCGCGCGCCGAGGCGAGCCCGCTCGACGACGTGCTGCACTACCTGATGGTCCAGCGCGCGCTGTTCCAGCGGCCGGTGACGGTGCGGGTGCTGCAACAGGCGATGAAGCGCGCCGCCGACTTTGCGCACGAGGCCTATCCCGAATGGTCGTGGCGCCCGCCGGTGATCGGCGCGCTCACGCTCGTCTACCTGCTGGGCACGGTGCTGCAGCGCTCGCTCGCCACGCGGCGCTTCGACCGCGCCGACCGCGTGCTCGGGCCGTACTGGAAATTGCTTCAGAAGCGATCGGCCTGGATGCCGATCTGAACGCAAACGAAAGGAAGAAGAAACCATGAGTGCCGCCGCCACCGCCGCCGGATACCTGTACGCCTCGGGCCGCCTGCGCGGACGCGAAAAGCGCGAGGACGCCGAGCATCCGGAATCCGCGCGCGAGGACAAGCAGCCGAGACCGCGCATCGAGAAGCCGATTCGGGTCGCTGCCGTGCCCGCGCCAGAGGATAACCGCCCGCGGAAAACGCCGACCATCCAGTACCGCACGCGGCGCTGGAAGCCGGAACCGCATGGCGAATAGGCTGCGCACCGGCGGGATCTTCGTCGGCGCGCTGACCGCGGAGTCCGGCATCGGCACGCTGGTCGACGCGCTCGACCTCTTCCCGGGCGCTCGCATCGCGGTCATCGGCTCCGGGCCGGAAGGCGTGCGCCTTGCCCAGCATCCACAGGTGCGGCTTGCCGGCAACCTCGAGGGCGACGAGCTGCAGGAGCGGCTCGAAGCCGCCGCCTACCTCGTTCTGCCCACGCTCGCCTACGATCCGGTCCCGCGGCCGCTGGTCGACGCCTTCGCCAACGGCACGCCGGTGATCGCAAGCCGCGTCGGCTCGCTCGCCGAGCTGATCGAGCCGGGCCGCAACGGGCTGCTGTTCGAGGCGGGCTCGGCCCGCGATCTGGCGAGGCGCCTCGCCTGGGCGGAAGCGTTTCCGGAAAAGATGCGGCAGATGGGCGAATGCGCCCGAGCGGACTATCAGGCGAGATTTATCCAGAGCTTCAGCTACCGCACACTGTTCGGTGAGCGCCGCCGCACCGCGCGGCTCTAAACGCAACCGGCAGGTAAACATGATCGAGCTCGGCGTCACGCCGACCATGATCCAGCCCGTCATTCTGTGCGGGGGATCGGGCACCCGTCTCTGGCCTCTCTCGCGAGAGCATCATCCCAAGCCGCTGCACGCCCTGAACGGGGAGCGCACGCTCCTGCAGGACACCGCGGCGCGCTGCCGCGGCGTCGCGGCCATCGGTGAGCCGCTCGTCATCTGCAACGAGGCGCATCGCTTCATGGTGCACGCGCAGCTCGCGCGCCTCGGCGCGCATCCGAAAGCGATCCTGCTCGAGCCGATCGGCCGCGGCACCGCGCCCGCGCTCACGCTCGCTGCCGTGCACGCCGTCACGTCCGACGACCCGGTGCTGCTCGCCATGCCCTCGGACCATGTGATCAGCGACCCGGCGGCATTCCGCGCCGCCGTGGAGAAGGGTGCCGCTCTCGCCGGGCAGGGCTACGTCGTCGCCTTCGGCGTGCCGCCGACCGCCCCGGAAACCGGCTACGGCTACATCCGCGCCGGCAAGGCCCTGGGCGATGGTTCGGCGTCGTTCATCGAGGCGTTCGTCGAAAAACCCGACGCCGCGAAGGCGGCGGAATACTTCGCGTCCGGACGATTCCTGTGGAACAGCGGCATCTTCGCCGTGCGCGCGTCGGTCTGGCTCGACGCCATCTCGGCCTTCCGCAAGGACGTTTTCGTAGCCTGCGAGCGCGCGTATCGGCAGGCCAAGCGCGACGGTACGTTCCTGCGCATCGACAAGGCGGTGTTCGGCGAGTGCCCGTCGGATTCCATCGACTACGCCGTCATGGAGCGCATCACCGAAGAGGTCGGCCCGACGCAGGCGGTGGTCGTGCCGCTCGCCGCGGGCTGGTCGGATGTCGGCGCGTGGGATGCGCTCTGGGCCATCGAGCAAAAAGATGCCGCCGGCAATGCGACGCATGGCGACGTGCATCTCGCCGACACGAGGAATGCACTGGTGCTCGCGCAGAGCCGGATGGTCGCGTGCGTCGGCATGGAAGACGTCGTCGTCGTCGAGACGCCGGATGCGGTGATGGTGGCGAAGAAGGACAAGGCGCAGTCGGTCGGCAAGCTCGTGTCGCAGCTCAAGGCTGCCGGCCGCGCCGAGACGCTGCAGCATCGCAAGGTGTACCGTCCGTGGGGCAACTACGACTCCATCGAGAACGGCGAGCGCTTCCAGGTGAAGCGCATCGTGGTGGAGCCCGGCGCGTCGCTCTCGCTGCAGATGCACTACCACCGCGCCGAGCACTGGATCGTCGTGCGCGGCACCGCTCGCGTCACGTGCGGCGAGAAGACCTTCCTCCTCAGCGAGAACGAGTCGACCTACATCCCGATCGGCATGAAGCACCGCCTCGAAAACCCCGGCAAGGTCCCGCTCGAGATCATCGAGGTCCAGTCCGGCGCCTATCTCGGCGAGGATGACATCGTCCGCTTCGAGGACGTCTACGGCCGCTAATTGGGGTCAGATCAAAATTACCGGACAAACCGGTAACGAATAGCGCCAACTAAACGCCACGCCGCGCGTTATCGCAGTCGTATGACGAGCGATCACGCATGGCACGGCACCCACGGCTAGCGCTTCCGGGCGTGCCGCTGCACGTCGTTCAGCGCGGCAACAATCGCGGGGCCTGCTTCGTGGGCGACGGCGATCGCCGCCTCTACTTGCAGTGCCTCGCCGACGCGATGCGCCAGCATGGCTGCCATATCCATGCGTATGTGCTGATGCCGAACCATGTTCATCTGCTGGTGACACCGGAGGCCGGCGATGGCGTTCCGATGATGATGCAGGACGTCGGCCGTCGCTACGTGCGGCTGTTCAACGCCGTGCACAGGCGTACGGGCACGCTATGGGAGGGCCGCTACAAGGCGGCGATGATCGACAGCGAGCGCTATTTCCTGACCTGCCAGCGCTACGTCGAGCAGAATCCGCTGCGCGCGGATCTTGTCCGGAACGCCGCGGACTTCGCCTGGTCGAGCTACCGCAATTCCGCGCTCGGCGTACGCAATCCGCTAGTCACGCCGCACGAGATCTTCACCGCACTGGGCCGCGACGACGATGAGCGTCGCGCCGCCTATGCTGCGCTGTTCGCCGAGCCGATCCCGCCGCGCGAAATCGAGAAAATCCGCGAAGCGACCAACAAGGGATGGCCGCTCGGCTCGGAGATCTTTGTCAGCCGGATCGAATCGGCGCTGGGACGGACGGCGCGCCCGCAGAAGCGCGGCCGGAAGTCGGCGGGGGCGGAGCAGTCAGCCGATTTGGCTGACTGTCCTGAAATACTGATCTGACCCCAATTAGAAGATGTAGCGGATGTTC
>DATMIG010000178.1:0-9091 GCA_035554335.1 Burkholderiales bacterium | reverse complement strand
GACCACCATGCGCATGATCACGGGCTTCATGCCGCCCACCTCGGGCCGCATCACGGTCGGCGCGCACGACGTGCTCGAGTCGCCGATCCAGGCGAAGCGCCTGATCGGCTACCTGCCGGAGAATGCCGCGTCGTACCCGGACATGACGGTGGCGAGCTTCCTCGACTTCGTCGCGGAGCTGCGCGACCTGCACGGCGCGGCGCGCAAGAAGGCCGTCAACCGCGTGATCGAGCTCTGCTTCCTGCAGAACGTGCTGCACCAGTCGATCGACACGCTATCGAAGGGATACAAGCACCGCACCTGCCTCGCGCAGGCGCTGATCCACGACCCGGACGTCCTCATCATGGACGAGCCGACCGACGGCCTCGACCCGAACCAGAAGCATGAGGTGCGCAACCTCATCCGCGAGCTCGGCGCGAACAAGGCGATCATCTTCTCGACCCACATCCTCGAGGAAGTCGACGCCGCCTGCTCGCGCGCGATCATCATCGACCGCGGCCGCATCGTCGCGAACGGCACCCCCGAAGAGCTGCGCGGCATGTCGGAGCTCGCCGGCGCCGTCACGCTGCAGGCGCGCGGCGCGACGAAGGAAAGGCTCGAGACCCTCGGCCGCGTCGAGCCGCTGAACGGCGCCTTCCGCATCTACCCCAAGGACAAGGCGCGGTCCGCGCAGCTCGCCCAGGAGGTCGTCGAGCTGGTGAACCAGTACGGCTGGACCGTCGAAGGCATGTACAGCGAGCGCGGCGAGCTGGACGAAGTCTTCCGCCGTATCACCCTCCCCGATACGGTCAAGAAATGACCCCTGTTTTTTCTTCTGCCGCCCCCCTGTCGAGGGGGGAAGCAAGCCCGGCGAGCGGGGGGGTTATGGTTTTCGAGTTCCGGTCCTGACCCCGAATTCATGAAGACGATCTGGACGATCACCAAGCGCGAGCTCTACGCGTACTTCACCAGCCCGGTAGCGTACGTGTTCCTCGTCATTTTTCTTTTGCTGACTGGATTCTTCACGTTCACCGCCGGCAACTTCTTCGAGCGCGGCGAGGCGAGCCTGGCGGCGTTCTTCGGCTGGCATCCGTGGCTCTACCTCGTGCTCGTCCCCGCGGTCGGCATGCGCGTGTGGGCGGAGGAGCGGCGCTCGGGCACCATCGAGCTGCTCCTCACGCTGCCCGTGGCGCCGTGGCAGGCGATCGTCGCCAAGTTCCTCGCGAGCTGGATCTTCCTCGCCGTGGCGCTTCTCCTCACGTTCCCGGCGGTGATCACGGTGAACATCCTCGGCGAGCCGGATAACGGCATGATCTTCGCCGGCTACCTCGGCAGCCTGTTCCTCGCCGGCGCGTACCTCGCCATCACCTGCATGACCTCCGCGATGACGCGCAACCAGGTGGTGGCGTTCATTCTGTCGGTCGTGATCTGCCTGTTCTTCATCCTCGCCGGCTTCAACCCGGTGACGGACCTGATGACGCGCTGGGCGAGCACCGCAGTGGTCGACACGGTGGCCGCGTTCTCGGTGGTCACGCACTTCGACGGCTTCCAGCGCGGCGTGATCGACATCCGCGACCTCGTCTTCTTCCTCTCGCTGATCGGCTTCGCGCTCTTCGCCACCGGCGTGATCATTCGCGGGCACAGGGCCGGATGAAAAAGCACGAACATCTCCTCTACTCGGCGATCGGCCTGGTCGCGCTCGCCCTCATTCTCGTGGCGGTGAACTTCCTCCTGTCGCGCGTGCCGGCGCGGATCGACCTCACCGACGGCAAGCTGTACACGCTCTCCGATGGCACGAAGAAGGTGCTGCGTAACCTCCAGTCGCCGGTGAAGATCAAGCTCTACATCTCGCAGGGCGAGAGCGTGCCGGTGCAGCTGCGCAGCTTCGCGCAGCGCGTCGAGGACCTGGTGCGCGAGTTCAAGTCGGTCGCCGGCTCGAACCTCGTCATCGAGCGCTACAACCCGAAGCCGGACTCGGAGGAAGAGGACGCCGCCCAGCTCGACGGCATCGATCCGCAGCAGCTCGTCACCGGCGAGCAGTTCTACCTCGGCGCCAGCATCACGCAGCTCGACCGCAAGCAGACCCTGTCCGCGATCTCGCCGCAGCGCGAGCGCCTGCTCGAGTACGACCTCGTGCGCGCCATCTCGCGCGTCGGCACGACGGAGCGTCCGAAGATCGGCCTGATGGCCGGCCTGCCGGTGCTCGGCGAGAAGTTCAACCCGTTCACCCGCCAGAGCTCGGAGCCGTGGGTGCTCGCCAACGAGCTGAAGAGCCAGTTCGACGTGAAGGAAGTGCCGGTCTCGGCGAAGGAGATCGAGAAGGACATCAACGTCCTCCTCCTCATTCATCCGAAGGACTTCCAGCCCGAGCAGGAGTACGCGCTCGACCAGTTCGTGATGCGCGGCGGCAAGCTGATCGTCTTCGTCGACCCGTATTCCTACTTCGACCAGCAGCCGTCCATGCCGGGCGTGCCGCCGATGCCCTCGAGCTCCAACCTGCCGACGCTCTTCAAGGCCTGGGGCATCGAGTTCGATCCGAACAAGGTGATCGCCGACGTGGTGTTCGGCTCGGGCGGCGGTGCGCGCTACACGCCGACCGTGCTCTCGCTCAATCGCACGGCCTTCTCCCGCGACGACGTGGTCACCGGCTCGATCGAGACCCTGCTCTACGCCTTCGGCGGCGCGTTCAGCGTGAAGCCGGTCGACGGCCTCAAGGTGACGGACCTCGTGCGCAGCTCGCCCAACTCGATGCTCGTCGACAACGCCAACGCCACCAAGTCCGGCGACGAGGCGACGCGCGCCTTTAAGCCGAGCGGCAAGGCGATGCCGCTCGCGGTGCGCCTCACCGGCAAGTTCAAAACCGCGTTCCCCGAAGGGCTGAAGGAAAAGGACAAGCCGGTGCCGAACACACCGGCGCTGCGCGAGAGCGGCGACAACTCCGTGATCCTCGTCGCCGACGTCGACATGCTGGCCGATGGCGCCGCCGTCGACATCCAGGAAATCTTCGGCCGCAAGGTGGTCGTGCCGTCGAACGGCAACCTCGCGCTCGCGCTCGGCATGGTCGAGCAGTTCGCCTCCGGCAACGACCTCATCTCGCTTCGCAGCCGCACCTCCTCGTTCCGTCCGCTCACCGTGGTGCGCGAGCTCGAGGCGGAGGCGCAGAAGCAGTACTTCGGCAAGATCCAGGCGCTGGAAGACGAGCTGCAGAAGACCAACGCCAAGCTGCAGGAGCTGCAGAAAGCCCAGGGCGGTGCGGGCAAGACCGCGCAGATCCTCACGCCCGAGCAGCAGGCGGAGCTGGATCGCTTCCGCAAGCGCGTGGCGGAGACGCGGCTCGAGCTGAAAGAGGTGCGCAGGAGCCTGCGGCAGGACGCGGAGAGCCTCGTCTTCTTCACCAAGATCGTGAACATCGCGCTGATGCCGATCCTCGTCGCGCTGGTCGGCCTGGGTATTGCGCTCATCCGCCGCAGAAGGACCGTGGCGCGATGAACGCGCGGGCCGTCCTCGTCCTCGTCGTGCTGCTCGTCATCCTCGGCGGCGGCGCGCTCATCTACCTCCACCAGGAAAACGCCGAGCGGCCGGGCAACGTCGCCACGCTCGGCAAGCCGCTGCTGCCCGACCTGAAGGCGGCGGACATCGCCAGCATCAAGATCGTCCAGCCGAACGCGACGCTCACGCTGCGGCGCAAGGAGAACGGCTGGGTCATCGCCGAGCGCCGCGGCTTCCCGGCCGACGTGAACAAGGTGCGCGACTTCGTCATCAAGCTGCTGGAGCTCAAGGTCGGCCAGTCGGAGCCGATCGGCGAGAAGGACCGCGCGCGCCTCAACGTCGATGCGAGCGGCACGCAGGTCGAGTTCGCCGGCACGGACGGCAAGTCGCTCGGCAAGCTGACCGTCGGCAAGAAGTACTTCAAGAGCGGCGAGGTCGACAATCCCGAGAAGGCGCGCGCCGATGGCCGCTTCGTCTCGCTTCCGGCACAGGCTGGCACCGTCTACATCGTCTCCGACCCCCTCACGCAGGCGAGCACGAAGAGCGCCGACTGGATCGACCACACGTCCTTCCAGGTCGAGAAGGTGAAGACGCTGGAAGTGAAGAAGCCCGAGGGCGAGGCCTGGAAGCTCGAGCGCGCGGGCGACAACGCCGACTGGAAGCTCACGCCGATGAAGCCGGGCGAGAAGCTGAACACCGGCAATGCCAATGCGGCCACGTACTCGCTCTCGCTCCTCGAGCTCGCCGACGTCGCGCCCGACGATGCGAAGGACACTGGCCTCGACAACCCGACGCTCGTCAACGCCACCACGTTCGACGGCCTCACGTACGACATCAAGGTCGGCAAGCTGCAGGGCGACAACTACTTCGTGCGCTTCACTTCGTCCGGCACCGTCAACGGCGATGAGAAGGACGAGCGCATCAAGAAGCTGCGCGAGCGCCAGCCGCGTGAAAAGCTCCTTGCCGACCACGTGCTGCTCGTGCCGAAGTCGAAACTCGACGACACGCTGAAGCCGCGCAACGACCTGCTCGAGAAGAAACCCGACGCGAAGAAGTAAGGTCGGACCACGTCCGGACGGCACTCGCCGATAGTGCATGTAGCACGTTGACCGGCACCATGCCCCTGCTCTCACGACGGAGGAGCAGATGGGTTCCAGGCTGTTGGCGTTGGCTGCCGCGGCTGCGGCAGGATTCGTTGCGCTACCCGCGCTTTCGCAGGATTTCGAGCGCCCGGCGACGACCACCTTCTTCGTTTCCATCCCGCTCGACAGCCGGACGGCGCCGCCGAGCTTCGGCGTGCAGTTCCAGGGCAGCCGGCCCTACCAGTTCGTGAAGTTCGACTATCAGGCGTTACGCGCCCTGCCCGCCGCCCTCACCGCCATCGAAGCCAAGTACCGCAATTTCGAGCAGCCGCAGGCCCGCCCGGCGCAGGCCTGCGCGGCCGATTGCGCAACGCAAAAGTAATCGCCGGCGCTTTCCCCGAAAAAACGCTCTTGCTATAAAGAGGGGGCGAGGAGGATCGCCCCTTGGCAAATTCGATCAAGCGCATCAGGACTCTCGCGCTCGTCGGGCAGGCCGGCAGTGGCAAGACCAGCCTGGCCGAAGCGCTGCTCAGCAACGCGGGCGCCGTGCCCGCGGCGGGCAGCGTCGAGCGCGGCACCACAGTCTGTGACTACACCCCCCTGGAGAAGCAGCTCCAGCACTCGCTCAAGCTCGCGGTGGCGAGCTTCGAGGCCAAGGTGGAAACCGAGCCTACGCGCATCCACCTGCTGGACAGTCCCGGCTACCCCGACTTTCTCGGCCACGCGCTGCCGGCGCTCGCCGCGGTGGAAACCGCCGCCATCGTCATCAACGCGCAGAACGGCATCGAGATGATGACCGGGCGCTTCATGCAGTGGGCACAGAAGCGCGGGCTCGACCGCATCATCGTCGTGAACAAGATCGACGCCGACAACGTCGACCTCGAAGGCCTGCTCGAGCGCATCCAGCAGGCATTCGGCAAGGAATGCCTGCCGCTCAACCTGCCGGCCGCCGGCCGCGCCAAGGTATCCGATTGCTTCTTCGCGCCCTCGGGCGACGCCGACTTCTCGTCGGTCGAGGAAGCGCACCGCAAGCTGATCGACCAGGTGGTCGAGGTCGACGAGAAGCTGATGGAGAAGTACCTCGAGAAAGGCGAAGTCACGCCCGAGGAGCTGCACGAGCCGCTCGAGCGCGCGCTGCGCGAAGGCCATCTCATCCCCGTGCTTTTCACCTCGGCGAAGACCGGCGCCGGCATCGCCGAGCTGCTCGAAGTGATCGTGAAGCTGCTGCCCAATCCGACCGAGGGCAATCCGCCCGTCTACACCAGCATTCCAGCCGGCGGCGGCGAGGAAAAGGAGCTCACGCCGATTCCCGATCCGGGCCGGCACGCGCTCGCGCACGTCTTCAAGATCGAGATCGACCCGTACATCGGCCGCATCGCGGTGTTCCGCGTGCACCAGGGGCGGATGACCTCGAACATGCAGCTCTACATCGGCGAGGGCCGCAAGCCGATCAAGCCCGGGCACCTCTACATGCTGCGCGGAAAGACGCAGACCGAGGTGCACGAGGCCCTGCCGGGCGACATCTGCGCCATCGCCAAGGTCGACGAGATCCAGTTCGACCACATCCTGCACGACTCGGCCGAGGACGCGCACGTGCACGCGCGTCCGCTCGAGCTGCCGACGTCCGTGTTCGGCCTCGCCGTGATGCCGAAGAAGCGCGGCGACGAGCAGAAGGTCTCCGACGTGCTGCACAAGATCACCGCCGAGGATCCGTGCTTCCGCATCGAGCACAACGCGCAGGCGAACGAGACGGTGATGCGCGGGCTCGGCGAGATCCACCTGAAGACCGTGCTGGAGAAGATGTCGAGCCAGTACAAGCTCGAGCTCGACACCAAGCCGCCTTCCATCCCGTTCCGCGAGACCATCGCGGCGAAGGCGGAAGGCCACTGCCGGCACAAGAAGCAGACCGGCGGCGCCGGCCAGTTCGGCGAAGTGTTCCTCAAGGTCGAGCCGCTGCCGCGCGGCAAGGGCTTCGAGTTCGTCGACGCGGTGAAAGGCGGCGCGATCCCGAACCAGTTCATCCCGTCGGTCGAGAAGGGCGTGCGCAACGTGCTCGAGCACGGCTTCGTCGCCGGCTATCCGCTGCAGGACGTCAGGGTGACCGTGTACGACGGCAAGAGCCATCCGGTCGATTCGAAGGACGTCGCCTTCATGTCGGCCGGCCGCAAGGCATTCCTCGATGCGCTCGCGAAGGCGCGCCCGATCGTGCTCGAGCCGATCGTCAACGTCGAGATCCTCGCCCCCGACGAGAAGATGGGCGACATCGCCGGCGAGCTGTCGGGCCATCGCGGCCAGATCAAGGGCTCCGACACGCCGCGGCCGGGACTGGTGCAGATCACCGCGCAGGCACCGCTCTCCGAGCTCGAGCACTTCCCGGCGCGCCTGAAATCCATCACCGCCGGGCACGGCTCGTACAGTCTGGAATTCAGCCACTACGAGGCGGCGCCGCCGCAGCTGCAGCAGAAGCTCGTCGCCTCGCACAAGCCGCACGCCGAGCTCGAATAGTGCACTTCGTCCGCGCGGGCGCCGGCTCGCCGGCGCTCGTCTTCGTGCACGGTTTTGCCTGCAGTCTGGATGACTGGCGGCCGCAGATCGAGCATTTCCAGCAGACGCACGAGGTGGTCGCGTGCGACCTGCGCGGGCACGGCAGGACGCCGGCACGGCCGCATGAATGCTCGATCGAGCACTACGGCGGCGACGTCGCCGCGCTGGTCAACAACCTCGAGCTCAAAGGCGTGGTGCTCGTCGGTCACAGCATGGGCTGCCGCGTCGTGCTCGAGGCCACGCGGCTGATTCCGCAGACGGTGGCGGGCGTGGTGCTGGTCGACGGCAGCCGCAACGCCACCCGCGATCCGGATGGCGCCGAGGCGGCCGCGCGGGCCGCCATCGAGAAGAACGGCTACGCGGCGTTCGCGGAGATGCTTTTCCGGCAGATGTTCTTCCGGCCTTCGGCCGAGGCCGACGCGATCGTGCAGCGGGCGGTAACCTCGAGCGCGCCATTCGGCCCGCACCTGTGGCCGCGCACTTCGCGCTGGGACGCGGGCTCGATGGACGCCGCCTTCGACGCCTTGCGCTGCCCGGTGCTCGCCATCCAGAGCACCACGCGCGACTTCGCCACGCTCAAGCGGCGGATGCTGAAGCGGGGCGAGACCTCACCGTGGCTGGACTATCTGAAATCGCGCGGCGCGCGCGTGGAGATCATTCCGGACGTCGGCCACTTCACGCAGCTCGAAGCACCCGAAGAGGTCAAGCGCCTGATCGAAGAATTCTGTCGATCAGCCGGTGCACCTTCAGCGTCTCCTCGCCGCTAGAGCGCGGCGCGCGCCGCTGCTCGATCGAGTCGAGGAAGTCGGTGAGCAGGTCGCGGTGCCAGTCGTGCGGGAAGGCCATCGGGTCGGCGCCGGTCCCGCCGCCGCCGGCTTCCGTCTTCATCTCCTCGCTCTTTCCACCCAGGAACTGGGCGCGCAGCGAGGTGCCTTCGAGGAGCGCCGTTCCGTTGGTACCAATGAGCTCGATCCGCTCGGGAAAACCGGGATAGGCCGTCGTCGTCGCATGCACGGTGCCCAGCGCGCCGTTGGAAAATCGCAGCGCCGCGCACGCCAGGTCTTCGGTCTCCATGCGATGCACCGGCGTCGTCGTCCACAGGCTCCTCGCCTCCGTCGCTTCACCCGCGTACCAGCAGAGGAGGTCGAGCGTATGGATGCCCTGCGTGAGCAGCACGCCGCCGCCATCGCGCGCCTTCGTGCCGCGTCCCGGCTGGTCGTAATAGCTCTGCGGCCGCCAGTTGGGAATCGACGCGCTCGCCGACACCAGCTGGCCGAGGCGGCCGCTCGCCACGATCTCGTGTAGCCGTGCGGCTGCCGGACGGAAGCGGTGCTGCAGCACTATGCCGAGCGTGACTCGTTTACATAGAGAGACCAGCCGCTGCGCCCGCTCGAGCGTGATCTCCAGCGGCTTCTCGAGCAGGATGTGCTTGCCCGCCGCGGCGAAGCGCTCGACGAGCTCGAGGTGCGTGTTGGGCGGCGCGAGGATCAGCACCGCATCGACCGAGCGATCGTCGAGGATGGTCTCCAGGCGATCGGTCGGCGGGAAGTCGAAGCGCTCGGCGAAGTTCGTGCGCCGCTCGCGTGTCGGACTGTAGGCGTACACGACGCTCGCCCGGTGCTTCAGGTCGCGCAGGCTCTGCGCGTGCGGCGTGACGGCCATGCCGAGGCCGACGATCGCCACCCTAAAAGCCATACAGCTCCGCGGGATTGTCGGCGAGGATTTTCTTCTGCACGCCGGCGTCCGGCGCCCAGTCGGCGAGGAGCTCGAGCATGGCGACGTCGTCGGGCGGCGTTGGCTTGCGAGCCGACGGATGCGGCCAGTTGCTCGCCCACAGCATGCGCTCCGGCGCCTGCTTGACGAGCGCTCGTGCGAGGACGCTCACGTCCTCGTACTTCGGCGCACCGGTCTTCGACGTTTCATAAGGCGCGGAGAGCTTGACCCAGCAGCGTCCGGTATCGAGCAGTCGCTGCAGGCACTTGAAGGCCGCGTGGTCC
>DATMIG010000177.1:0-29091 GCA_035554335.1 Burkholderiales bacterium | reverse complement strand
GAAAAGCGAGGGAATTAGCGCCCTGACCCCGGATCGGGTTCGAGTGTCGTTTCTGCACGGAGAATTGGGCGCTGACCCCGATTTCGTCGGTGCCGGCCGACAGAACAAACACTGCCAAAACAGCGGGTTGAAGTAAGCGCGCTCTAGCGCGTCGGGGCGCTGCCACAGGCACCTCACAGATCGCACTACATCTCGTAGCTAAGTCACTGAAACCGCAGCACTACATGGGCTGGCACAGCCCGTGCTCTATGTCGTACGCATCACTACAAGTCGTTCTAACGCAGTCACTACAAAGATTCGAAGGGAGAGGGGCATGTCGAGGGCAAAAGGGATCAACGCAGGATTCACGCTTCTGGAGCTGCTGGTCGTCATCGTGATCATTGGTTTGCTCGCCGGTTATGTCGCGCCGCGCTACTTCAGCCAGGTCGGCCGCTCTGAAGTGCAGGTCGCGCGCGCCCAGATCGAGTCGCTCGAGAAGGCGCTCGACCAGTACCGCCTCGACACGCGCCACTACCCGACCGCCGAGCAGGGTCTCGACGCGCTGACGCTCAAGCCGGCGAACGAGACGAACTGGACCGGCCCGTACCTGAAGAAAGCCGTGCCGAACGATCCGTGGGGCCGCCCCTACGTCTACCGCGTGCCCGGCACGAAAGGCGACTACGACCTCTATTCGCTCGGCAAGGACGGCAAGCCTGGCGGCAACGGCGAAGACGCCGACATCGGACTCAACACGCTGACGGCCAACAACCGGTAATCGATGCAATTCCACGTCCACGCCCTTGACGGCAAGCAGCAGGTCGTAGCGCTCACGCTCGAAGCGGCGAGCGAGGCGATCGCGCGCGAGATGGCCGCGAACCGCGGCCTCGCCGTTTTCGGCATCGAGCAGAAGGGCGCGAAGCGCCTTTCCGTTCGCCTGACGCGCAAGGCCGCGTTCAAGCCGGTCCTCTTCTCGATCGAGCTGCTCTCGCTGCTCGACGCGGGTCTCAACCTCGTCGAGGCGATGCAGACGCTCGCCGAAAAGGAAGCGGCGGGCGAGCGCCTGGACGTCCTCTCCGGAATGCTCGCCGCGATCAACCGCGGCGAGCCGTTCTCCAAGGCGGTCGCAGCATTCCCGCAACATTTCTCGCCGCTCTACGTCGCCACGATCAAGGCGAGCGAGCGCACCGGCAACGTGAAGGAAGCGCTGTCGCGCTACATCGCCTACCAGGAAGAGTTCGACCGCGTGCGCAAGAAGGTCGTCTCCGCGAGCATCTATCCGGTCATCCTGATGCTGGTCGGCGTGCTGGTGCTCGGCTTCCTCATGTTCTACGTGGTGCCCCGTTTCGCTTCCGTGTACGAGGACATGTCCGGCACACTGCCCTTCTTCTCGCAGCTCGTCCTCGGCTTCGGCAGTTTCGTCGGAAAACATGGCTTCTTTTTGTTTTCCGCTTTTATCCTGGCCTTCGGCGCCGCCGCGTATGCGCTGAGCCGCGCCCCGGTGCGCTCGGCCATCATGCAGCGCCTGTGGCGCACGCCCGCGGTGGGCGAGCGCATGAAGGTCTACCAGCTCGCCCGCCTCTATCGCACGGCCGGCATGCTGATGCGCGCCGGCATCCCGGCGGTCCGTGCATTGGAAATGGTGGAAGACCTGCTCGCGGCCCATCTGCGTCCGCCGCTGCGCCAGGCGCGTGCGCTGATCGAGGAAGGCCACCCGATGTCCGCCGCCCTCGGCGCCGCGGGCCTCGCCACGCCGGTCGCGGGGCGAATGATGCTGGTGGGAGAGCGAAGCGGCGACATGGGCCACATGCTCGGCCAGATCGCCCGCTTCCACGACGACGAGGTGGCGCGCTTCGTCGACTGGTTCACGCGCGCCTTCGAGCCCGTGCTGATGGCCGTGCTCGGCGTCGCCGTGGGCGGGGTGGTCGTGCTCATGTACATGCCGATCTTCGAATTGGCGGGGAACATCAAATGAATATCGAAGCACTGGAACAAGAGCACGGCGAGCGCGTGGTCGCTCACCTGTCGGGAGCGCTGCACATGCCGGCGATGACGTTCGACGAGATGCGCGGCGAAGAAGCGGCGTTCGACCTCATCCCTTACGCCGAGGCCTCGCGCCGGGGCTGCGTGGCGCTGCGCAAGGAAGACGGCATGGTGTCGATCGTCCTCGGCGACCCGTTCGACCTCGACACGCAGGACTGGCTCGAGGAGCGCCTCGAGATCGGCTTCCGCTACCGCCTCGCGCATCGCCAGGAGATCGCCGCGTTTCTCGCGCAGCAGGAAGAGAAGATGCGCGCGCTCGACGGCGTCAAGGAAAGCATGGCCTCCGGCGCCGCCGCGAACGACGGCGCGCAGGACCTCTCGTTCGAGAAGATCAGCGAGACCGACAGCCCGGTGGTGCGCCTCGTCGCCTCGACGCTCTACGACGCCATCAAGGCCGGCGCGAGCGACGTGCACCTGGAATCGACCGGCAGCGGCCTGACGATCAAGTACCGCATCGACGGCGTGCTGGTGCCGGCCGAGTCCGTGCCGGGCACCGAGGTCGCCGAGCAGGTCGTCTCGCGCATCAAGGTGATGAGCGAGCTCGACATCGCCGAGCGGCGCGTGCCGCAGGACGGCCGATTCAAGGCGCGTCGCGAGGGACGGGAGATCGATTTCAGGGTTTCGGTGATGCCCAGCGTGTTCGGCGAGGACGCCGTGCTGCGTATCCTCGACCGGCGCGCGCTCAGCGACCAGCTGCGCGGGCTCACGCTCGACTCGCTCGGCTTCGACGAGGACATCGTCGAGCGCATGCGCCAGCTCTCGGCCGAGCCGTACGGCATGCTGCTCGTCACCGGACCGACCGGCAGCGGCAAGACCACTTCGCTCTACGGCATGATCACCGAGGTCAACAAGGGCCTCGACAAGATCATCACCATCGAGGACCCGGTCGAGTACCAGCTCGCCGGCGTGCTGCAGATCCCGGTGAACGAGCAGAAGGGCCTCACCTTCGCGCGCGGCCTGCGCTCGATCCTGCGCCACGACCCGGACCGCATCATGGTCGGCGAGATCCGCGACCCGGAGACCGCCGAGATCGCGGTGCAGTCGGCACTGACCGGCCACCTCGTCTACACGACGGTGCACGCCAACAACGCCTTCGACGTCCTCGGCCGCTTCATGCACATGGGCGTCGACCCGTACAACCTCGTCTCGGCGTTGAACGCCGTGCTCGCCCAGCGCCTGGTCCGCGTCTATTGCCAGGCGTGCAAGGGCCGCGGCTGCTCGCAGTGCCGCGGCTCGGGCTTCAAAGGAAGAAAAGCCATTGGGGAGCTGCTCGTCCTCAATGACGAACTACGCGAGCTGATCATCGCCCGCGCTCCGGCCAGAAAGCTGAAAGAAGTCGCTCGTGCAGCCGGCACGACACCGCTCAGGGAAGCCGCCATGCGGCTGGTCAACAACGGAGAAACCAGCATCGAGGAGATCAATCGTGTCACTTTTGTGGCGTAACAAGCAGCTGCGCATTGGCCTCGCGTCGGACCGCGTTTACGTGAGCGGTCACAAAGCCATCGAGCTCGCCGTCAACGACGGCAGCTGGAATGCCGCGGTGGACGCGCTGGAGCCCGCGCTCAAGGGGATGAAGGGCGAGGCGGCGGTCGTGCTCGCCGACCAGTTCGTGCGCTACACGCTCCTGCCGTGGAACGAGACGCTGAAGGGCGCCGAGCATTGGAACGCGCTCGCCAGCCACCGCTTCAGCACGTTGCACGGCCCGAAGGCGGGCGAATGGCAGATCAACGTCGCGCAGACCTCGCCGATGGGCCCGCGCATTGCCTGCGCCGTGGACCGCAGCCTGATGCAGCGCCTGGCCGAGATGTTCACGAAAGCGAACATTCGCCTCGCCTCGGTGCAGCCGTTCCTCGTCGCGGCGTTCAACCGCATCCGGAAAACGCTGGGGAACGGCATGTGCTGGATCGTGGTCGAAGAGCCGGGCCGCCTGACGCTGGCGCTGATCCAGCGCGGCATGTGGGTCGCCATCCGCACGCGACGCGCCGACAAGTCCTGGCGCAACGTCCTGCCGGAGATGCTGGAGCGCGAGAGCGCCTTTCTCGGCCTGTCGACGCCGGTGAGCCGCGTGATCGTCTGCGCGCAGGGCGAATTCAACACCGAGATGTACGACGCCTGGCGCACCGAGGCGCTCGCCTACGGGTCGCTGGCGCTGACGGCCGACTAAACCAGAAGGAGAGATATGCAACGCATCGAGCTCGATTTCGTCCGCCGCCGCCCCGCCTCGCGCTGGGCCGGCAGGGTCCTGCTCGCCGCGGCGCTTGGCGTCGCCGGCGAGATGGGCTTCACCTACGTGCAGCTGGAGCGCACGGTGAAGACGAACGAGGCGATCGTCGCCCGCGCCGCATCGAGCAGCCATGCGCGCAAGAGCACGCCTCGGGTGGCGCCGGAGGAAGTCGCCGCCGCGCGCGAGACCGTGCAGCGCCTTGGCCTGCCCTGGTCCAAGCTCTTCGCCGCGCTCGAAGGCGCCGCCAACGACCAGGTGGCGCTGCTCGCCATCGAGCCGGATACCAAGTCCGGCACGGTGACCATCTCCGGCGACAGCAAGGACTACCTCTCGACGCTCACGTACGTGCTGAACCTCAGCCGTAACGATGCGCTGTCGCACGTGCAGCTCGTGCGCCACGAAGTGAAGCAGAACGACCCGCAGCGGCCCGTGTCGTTCTCCATCTCGGCCGCCTGGAACGAGGTGAAGAAATGAGAACGCAAATCTCCGCCCATCTCTACCGCTCATTTTGGAAAATTCGCGACGAGCTCGGCATCACGGGGCTCGCCGCTCTTTTACTCTTCGCCGGCGCCGGGGCGTTCTTCGCGTTGGTGCTGCAGCCGATGAAAGACAAGGGCGCGGCGCTGCAATCGCGCGCCCTGTCGGTGCAGGAAGCGTCACCACGCCACGGCAACGCGGCCGACAAGGTCGGCGCGGTGTACGAGTACCTGAAGAAGCCCGAGACGACGACCGACTGGCTCGCCAAGCTCTACGCCATCGGCTCCGCCACCGGCGTCGAGCTGCAGTCCGCGTCGTACAAGACGCAGACCACGCCCGGCACGAAGCTCGAGCGCTACGAGATCGTGGTGCCGCTCACCGGCAGCTACACGCAGATGCGCGACTTCCTCAAGCGCTCGCTCGCCGAGATCCCGGTGCTGTCGCTCGACCAGATCTCGCTCAAGCGCGAGAGCCGGCGCGAAGGCACGGTGCAGGCCGAGCTCCACCTCACGCTGCACATGGTGAGGTCATGAGCCCTTTCCTGAAGAAATCGTTCGCCACCATCACGGTGGTCAGCGCGCTCGCCTCCGTGGTCGCGACCGGGCGCGAGCAGCCGAGCTCCATCGTCGAGCCGGCCGCCCCGCGTGTCGATACGCGCCTGCAGGCGCAGGACGCCGACATCGACCTCGGCAAGCTGGAAGAGCGCCAGGACGAGGGCGCGAAAGTCGACGCCTTCGCGCCTCGCAACTTCGCCCCCGTGGTGCCGCCGCAGGCGGCCGCCGCGCCGGCGAAGCGCGAGGCGCCGCCGCTGCCCTTCAAGTACCTCGGCAAGATGGTCGAGGACGGCAAGCTCTCCGTGTTCCTGACGAACGGCGACGAAAGCATCACCGTGCACGCCGGCGAACGCGTCGGCGACTACCGCGTCGACAAGATCACCGAAGCCGAAGTGCGCTTCACCTATTTACCGTTGAAAACCAAGCAAAGCCTTCCGCTATGAAAAAAACCGCTATGCAAAAAATACTGGCACTCGTCCTCCTCGCCCTCGTCGTAGCCGCTTGCGCCACGCACCAGGAAGAATTCAAGCAGGCCCGCATCGAAGTCGAGCAGGGCAAGGAAGAAGAAGGCCTCGCCCGCCTGGAGCAGGCGCTCAAGGAGAATCCGAACAACACGGAGCTGCGCAACTATTACCTGCGGCACAAGGCCGTCGCCGTGCAGCGCTATCTCGACCTGGGCGACAACGCCCGCGCCGCGGGCGCTTACGATCGCGCCCAGGAATCGTATGCCCGGGCACTGCGCATCGATCCGGACAACCAGCGCGCTCAGGCCGCCATCGAGACCCTCAAGCGCGATGCCCGGCACCGCGCCGTCCTCAACGACGCCCGCGTGGCGCTGAAGGCGGGCAACGACCAGGACGCCGCACGCCTCGCGAAGCAGGTGCTGGCCGAAAACCCGGGCAACAAGGAAGCCCGCGCCATCGCGCGCGCCGTCGACGAGAAGACCGTCAAGGCGCAGGTCACGCCGCAGCTCAACGCCGCGCTGAAGAAGCCGATCACGCTCGAGTTCCGCGACGCGCCGCTGCGCCAGGTGTTCGAGATCATCTCGCGCCAGACCGGCCTCAACTTCATCTTCGACAAGGACGTGCCCGCGGACGCGCGCGCGACGATATTTGTTAAAGACACGAGCATCGACGAGGCCATGCGCATCATGCTGGTGACCAACCAGCTCGACCGCAAGGTGCTGAACGAGAACAGCGTGCTCATCTATCCCAACCGGCCGGAGAAGGCGCGGGAGTACAAAGACCTGGTCGTGCGGAGCTTTTACCTCACCAACGCCGACGTGAAGTCCACCGCGACGATGGTGCGCCAGCTCGTGAAGACGCGCGACCTCTATATCGACGAGAAGCTCAACCTCCTCGTGATGCGCGACACGCCCGAGGCGATCCGCATGGCGGAGAAGCTGATCTCGAACCAGGACAAGAGCGAGCCCGAAGTCATGCTGGAAGTGGAAGTGCTCGAGGTGGGCGCGAACCAGCTCACGCAGCTCGGCATCCAGTGGCCCGGCTCCGTCGGCCTCGGCGTGAAGGGCGCGGCGGGCGTTGCCGGCCAGCTCACCGGCACGGAAGCCACGCACTTCAATAGCGGCCTGGTCAGCGTGACGGTGCCCGACCCGATGATCGCGTTCAACCTGCGCCAGCAGGTCGGGCGCAACAACATCCTCGCCAACCCGCGCATCCGCGCGAAGAACCGCGAGAAGGCGCGCATCCACATCGGCGACAAGGTGCCGGTGATCACGACCACGGCCGGGGCGACGGGATTCGTGTCCGAGTCCGTGAACTACCTCGACGTGGGCCTGAAGCTCGAGGTCGAGCCGCAGGTGTTCCTCGACGACGATGTCGGCATCAAGGTCGGCCTGGAGGTGTCGAACATCGCCAACCAGATCAAGACCAACTCCGGAACGGTGGCCTACCAGGTGGGCACGCGTAACGCGTCGACCACGCTGCGCCTGAAGGACGGCGAGACGCAGGTGCTCGCGGGCCTCATCTCGAACGAGGACCGCCGCAACTCGACGCAGGTACCCGGCCTTGCCGAGCTGCCGGTGGCCGGACGCCTGTTCCAGAACAAGGACGACACCGCGAACAAGACCGAAGTGGTGCTGCTCATCACGCCGCGCGTGATCCGCAACATCGACCGGCCGGAAGTGCGCCTGGAGGAGTTCAACTCCGGCACCGAGGCGGAAGTCGGCGGCGCGTCGCTCTCGCTGCCCATGCAGCCGCTCAGCAGCGCGCCGATCCCGGCGCCGGTACCCGCGCAGCCGCAGCAGCCGGCGCCCGCGCAGGCGCAACCGGCCATTCCGTCCACGCTCGGCTCGCCCGCTCCCGCGGCCGGCCCGGCTCCGGCGGCGCCGCAGAAGCAATGACGATGAAGGGCTTCACGCTCATCGAGCTGGTGATCACGGTGGCGATCGTGGCGCTCCTCGCCTCGGTCGCCCTGCCGCTCGCCGAGGTCACCGTCCAGCGCAACAAGGAGAAGGACCTGCGCGTGGCGCTGCGCGAGATCCGCACCGCCATCGACGCGTACAAGCGCGCCGGCGACGAAGGCGTCATCGAGAAGAAGGCGGACGAGAGCGGCTACCCGCCGACGCTCGCCGTGCTGGTCGAAGGCGTGCCGGACAAGCGCAAGACCGACGGCACGAAGCTGTATTTCCTGCGCCGCGTGCCGGCCGACCCGGTCAGCGGCGAGGACTGGGGCCTGCGCAGCTACGCGAGCTCGCCGACCGAGCCGCAGGCCGGCAAGGATGTGTTCGACGTTTTCTCCCGAAGCGCCGAAAGAGCGCTGAATGGGACGACTTACAGGGAGTGGTAAATGAAGAGGCTCAAAGGGTTCACGCTGGTCGAGCTGATGGTGGTGCTCGCTGTCATAGCGCTTCTGCTGTCCGTGGTGGTGCCCGACTACATGGGCCGCATGCGCCGCGCCGAGGAGGCGGTGCTGCAGGAGAACCTCTCGCTCATGCGCGACGCGCTCGACAAGCACTACGCCGACGCCGGCAAGTACCCGACCTCGCTCGAAGAGCTGGTTGCCAAGCACTATCTGCGCTCGATCCCGAAGGATCCGTTCACGCAGAGCGCGGCCACCTGGGTGGCCGTCCCGCCGCAGGACACGCGCAAGGGCAACGTCTGGGACGTGCGCAGCGGCGCGAAGGGCTATGAGCGCTACTGACGGAAATAGGGGTCAGACCCCCATTAAAGCGCCGATCTCCAACCCGAGCTTCTTTGCGCGCCGGGCGCTGACGTGCCCGCCGAAGGTGCAGCTGCGCGGCGTAGCCGGGTCCAAGAACAAGGCGCTCACCCCGATCGCCGAGGCCGGCTTCACGTACCTCGGCGTGATGATCCTCGTGATGATCATGGGCATGGGCCTCGCCGCGTTCGGCACGATCTACTCGCAGACCGCGCAGCGCGACAAGGAAACGGAGCTCCTCTTCGTCGGCGAGCAGTTCCGCCAGGCGATCGCCAGCTATTACAAGACGGGGCCGGGCGGCCAGTACCCGAAGAAGCTGGAGGACCTGGTCGAGGACAAGCGCTTCCCGATGCCGGTGCGCCACCTGCGGCGCATCTATGCCGATCCGATCACCGGCAGCAGCGACTGGGGCATCGTCGAGACGCCCGACAAGGCCGGCATCATGGGCGTCTTCAGCCGCTCGGAGGAGAAGCCCATCAAGTCGGGCAACTTCTCGCCCAAGCAGGAGTTCGACGACGCCGAGAACTACACCAAGTGGACGTTCGTCTACACCCCGCCCACACCGCAAAATCAGGGCACAACGGCGGGGTCCAGCCAGAACGGGAAATAGCCGCGCGCGGGTATCCTTGGGCATATAAGAACGTGCTCGTCCGGGGTGTCTCTCGAAAACCTGGCTTCGTGACCTGGGGCTCTCGGCCCTCCTCCTGCATGCGGGCGCCGCCGCCGCGCAGGCCGGCTCGTCACCGAGCGGGCCGCTGCCGACGATCGCCGAGCTCGAGGCCGCCGGCGCGCTGATCGGCGAGATCCGGGTCGTCACCGACAACATCTTCGATCCGGACGACCCGAAGGAAAACAACTTCCTCTATCGCGCGGCAAACGCGATCCACATCCGCACGCAGCCGGCGCTGATCCGGCGCGTGCTGCTCTTCAAGCCCGGCGACCACGTCTCGCTGCGCGTGATCGACGAGACCGAGCGCCTGATCCGCCAGACGACCACCGTCTACGAGGTGAGCATCCGCCCGACGCGCTACGAGGACGGCGTGGTGGACCTCGAGGTGCGCACGCGCGACACCTGGACGCTGCAGCCGGGCCTGCGCTTCCGGCGCGAGGGCGGCGTCAACTCCGGCGCGATCAACTTCAAGGAATCGAACCTGCTCGGCACGGCGACCACGCTCGGCATCGAGCGCAATACCGACGTCGACCGCACCGGCACGCTGGTCCAGCTCTCCAACGACCACCTGTTCGACGGCTGGACGCACATCGGCTTCGAGCGCGGCCTTTTCGACGACGGCACGTCGGGCAGCTACAGCATTAGCCACCCGTTCTACTCGCTCGACACGCGCTGGGCCGGCGGCGCGACGCTGAGCACGTTCGACCGCCAGGACAAGCTCTTCGAGGGCGGCAACGTGGTGGGCGAGTACCGCCACTTCCAGCACGCCGGCAACGCCTTCGTCGGCCACTCGAACGGCCTGCGCAACGGCTGGACCCATCGGCAGTCGATCGGCGTCAACTACCAGTCGGACAAGTACGAGATCGACCCGGCGCGCCCGCCGCCCTCACCCCCGCCCGCCGACCGCACGCTGTCGGGACCCTACGTCAGCTACGAGGTGGTGCAGGACGACTTCCTCCAGGTGATGAACCGCGACCTCATCGAGCGGCCGGAGTACCTGCAGATGGGATTGCACACCACGGCGCAGGTCGGCCGCAGCCTCGCCTCGTTCGGCGCCACCGAGGAGCCGTGGCAGTTCTCGGGCTCGATCTCGAAGGGTTTCCGCCCGACGCGCGACCAGCAGCTCGTCGGCACGCTCACCTACCAGGGGCAGTACGGCACCACGACCGGGGACGTGCGCACCCTCGGCACCTCGCTGCGCTTCTTCGTGCCGCAGCACGACCGGTTTCTCTTCTATCTCGCCGCTTCGCTCGACACCGTGCGCAGCCCGACGACCGCGGACGACATCCTGCTCGGCGGCGACACCGGCATGCGCGGCTTCCCGATCCGCTACCAGCGCGGCACGCGGCGGGCCCTCTTCACCGTCGAGGAGCGGTATTACACGAACTATTACCCGTTCCGGCTGTTCCGCGTCGGCTACGCCGCCTACATGGACGTCGGCCGCGCCTGGGCGAGCCAGATACCGAACACCTCTCCCGGCTGGCTGGCCGACGCCGGCATCGGCCTGCGCATCCTCAGCGCGCGCGCCTCGTTCGGCAACGTGCTGCACCTCGACCTCGCCTTTCCGATCGTCGGCGCCGACCCGACGGTCAGCCGGTGGCAGCTCGTCGCGAAGACCGAAAAAACTTTCTAGACCAGAACCGAATTCGGGGTCAGGGCGCCAATTCCCCGAACCCCCGAATTAGTCGTGTGCGACGGCCGAGCCGCCGCTCGCCGAACGGCCCACCGCCGCCTGCCGCTCGCGCGGGTTCATGCGGCCCCAGCGGTCGTGCCAGTTGCCGTCGAAGCAGTGCATGAGCTCGTGGCCGAGCGTGGCGAAGGCCTCGCGGTCGAGCTCGCTCTTCGGCTCGCGCGCATAGATGGAGCAGATGCGGCCGCCGCCCGAGGCGTCGCTCCACTTCGAGCAGCCGCGGATGCGGAAAAGGTCGGGCTGGCTGTCGAGCTTGCGGCAGGCCGCGTTCGGATCGTCGACCTTGTTCCACACGATGGTGACGTTGTCGCGCGACTGCTGCGTCGTGGTGGCGCACGCGGCGAGCGCGGCGAAGAGGAGCCAGCGAAGGTATTTCAAGCGAGGATCATCCTTCCGATGTCGAGGCCTTCGGCGTACTGCACGCCCGCCATGCGGCCGTTCATGCGCGCGATGTCGCGATACATCGCCGTGTCCAGCCCGCGGGACTGGAACTGGCTCTGATGCGCCTCGATGGCGCGCATCTTGGTCTCGATGGTGTCGCTGATGTCGACGTAGGCGCGCGGGTGGAAGGCGATCGGCACCGGCCGGCAGAAGTTCGGCTGGTAGGTGAAGAAATCGAAGTAGCGCAGGCGCTGGCTCGACACGCAGGCCTCGTGCACGAGCACGTGGTCGCGATGGAACTCCGTCGGGCCGTGGGTGAGCATGGCCGCCGGCTCGAGCTCGCGCACCTGGCGGTCGATCATCGACACGAGCTGGTAGCTCTTCAGGTCCTCGATGCGGCCACCCTCCTCCATCAGCACGCGCAGCTCGCAGCCCAGGATGCCCGCCGCCTTCTCCGCCTCGCGGCGGCGCCGTTTCGCGTCGCCCGGCAGCGAGACCACCAGCATCACCACGCGCGCGCCGGCGCGGCGCAGCCGGGCCATCGTGCCGCCCACGGCGAGCTCGATGTCGTCGGCATGCGCGCCGACGGCGAGCACGGTTTTGCCGGTGTAGTTCAGCCCTGATCCCATGGCAGGATGCGATAGAGGCACACCGTGAAATCGTTCGGCAGGTAGGTGTGGTCGAGCTTCACCGCCGGGGTCAGCTCGAACGCGAACTGCAGCACGTCGCACGGTTGCAGGTAGAGCCGGCCCGGGCTGCGGGTCGGCGCGCGGCACGAGAGGAAGTTCACCGCCATGCCGATGCGCGCCAGGCTGAAGAGATGCTCGAGCGTCGGGCGCACGCGCTCGCGCGTGTCCTTGGCGTTGTGGCCGAAGATGCCGCTCGCCACCACGTAGTCGTACGGCTCGCCTTTCACGAAGGTGAGCGCGTCGCCGAGGAGGAAGCGGGCGTTCGTGCCCTTGAATCGGCTGCGGGCGCGCTCGATCGCCGGCCGCACGATGTCGATGCCGGTGTATTCCGGCTCGACGCCGCGCGCGTGCAGCCAGGCGAGGAAATCGCCGAAGCCGCAGCCGACGTCGAGCACGCGCTTGCCGTGCAGGTCGCCGAGGGCGAGCGCCGCGGCGAATCGCTTCTCCTGCGAAGCGCGCCGGCCGAAGCCGAGCGCGCGGAAGCCGAAGCCGAAGCGCCGGATGTGCTCCTCGTAGAAGCGGGTGGTTTCGTCAAGCGGCAAGGCGCAGCTCGCTTTCATGCAGGATGCGGCGGCCGGCGGGACCGCAGTTGAACAGCAGGTCGAGCGCGCTCAGGCCGGCGTGGAAGACGCCGCCGCCGCGCTGGCGATAGACCGGATGCGTAAAGCGTTGCATCTCGAGCTCGATGCCGGCTTCGGCGAACGCCGCGCGGTCGAGATAGTCGCGCGAGCCGCCGAGCCCGACGAGGAGCCCGCTCGCGCCCACCGCCTTGCAGAGGTTCAGCACGAGCTCGCTCTTCGCGCCTTGCGCGCCGAGCTGCGAGCTCTTCACCATCGGCGTTCGGATGTCGAACGCGTCGCGCAGGAAGGCGAGCGCGTGCTCGTTGAGGTCGACGAGGCGCTGCCACTCGCAGTCGAGGATCGCGCGCAGCTCGGTGGCATACAGGCCGAAGAACCCGGCGCCGGCGTAGGCGCGGCGCAGCGTCTCGAAATGCGCGCGGCCCCAGGGCCGGGAGTTGTCGATCGCCTTTTCCGCGATGCGCTCCTTCTGCGAGCGCTGCTGCACCGGCACCGTCAGCCAGTGCGGTGCGCCGTTCACGCGCACCTGGGTGCGGTTCTGGTAGTTGCCGCGCTCGAACTGCACATGGTCGAGCACGATGAACAGCTCGGCGCGCGCCATGCGATGGAGCAGGCCGAGCCAGGGCAGGTAGTGAGGCTGGTGGATCGCAACGAGCATTTCGCCGAGACGATAGGCTCCATGCGGAGCAACTTCGACCTCGGCCCGTTAGCTCGGGTGGGCCGTCGCTCTACAACAACGGGCAGATGTGCGGAGCCAGCGCTTCGGCTGCGACGCGATGCGCTTCGGCGCTCCATTCGCCGCCGCGCAGGTACAGCTCCGGCCTCAGCACGTTTCCCCATGCGACGAACGGCACATGGCTGCGCCCGGCGAACTGCGCGAGGCGCTGGTCCGGATAGGCCATGGCGTTCACCGGCTGCAGCGGATGCGGCGCGCTCACCACCATGAAGCGGGCGCCGTTGCGCTGCGCATACCGGTCCATCTGCGCGAGGAGCGCTTCGGTGACGCGCCAGGCCTCTTCCCACGGCTCGCCGCGCGGCTCGCGGAGGATCGTGATGTCGCGGTCGGCGTGCGCCTCGCCGATGAAAGTCACCTCATTTGCCTGACGCGCCAGCTGGCGCACGAGCTGGAATGCGCGCGAGTGGTCGGCGATCTCCTCGCCCAGGCGATAGCGCGTCTGCATGCGGCGCTCGAACGCGGGCGAGGTGGCGAACGATTCGCTGAGGCGCGGCACGCCGTGCGCATCGACGCGGAAAAAGGGCCGCAGCTTCTGCTTCGAAAGCGCGAAGGAGTTGTCGACCACATCGCTCGCGTTGGAGAACTGCAGCAGCACGAGGTCGGGCTGGTAGCGCATGGCCTTCGTCTGCAGCGTGACGAGCTCCTGCCCGGTGCCGTAGCCGCCGACGGAGAAGTTGAGCACTTCGACGCGCAGGTGCTGCTTCTTGCAGGAAGCGAGCAGTGCCGGCAGCCGCCACCACCAGGTCTGCGTCACCTCGACCGGCATCGCCTCCGACACCTCGTCGCCCAGCACGGCGATGCGGTAGACGCCTTCCAGCTTGTCGACGAAGCGGTCGCGGTCGCGGAAGCCGGCGTTGTTCATGCGCACGTGGCTTTCACCGCCCTCGTACGCATAGAAGCCCCGCTTGTGCGGGCGGCCGCTCCAGCCGAGCTGCGGATCGAGCTGGTACCACTGCGGCGAGCTGTACCCGAGCAGGCGGAGCGAAATCTCCACGATGAGCAGCGCCGCGCCGGCGAGCGCGGCGACGAGGGCGGCCGCCTTCATCGCGTGCGGCAGAGCCGCTCGGCGATCAGGTCCGCGGCCGCGGCGTGGCCGGCCTCGTTCCAGTGCCCGAAGCCGGGCCGGGTGTTGGCAAAGCCGTGGAAGTAGACCCGCCCCGCGTCGGCGCGCTTCTGCATCTCGGGCGCGAGCGCGAGCACCGCGAAGCCGTTCTTCTCGCCCAGGCGCTGCAGCCGGTGCTCCGGATAGAAAAGCGACGTCACGCCCAGGCTTTTCTCGTAGCGCTCGCGCATCTGCGGGTCCGGATAGACGCTCGCCGGCGTGGAGATGGTGACGAGGAGGAAGCGCGCGCCATGCTGCTCGGTCTCCCGCTCCGTCGCGAGCACCAGGCGGTCGGTGATGTCCCACGCATCGCGCCAGCTCGCCTCCTTCGGTTCGACGAACGCCTGCTCGTCCAGCCCCGCCTCGGTCAGCTTGTCGCCCCGGGCGACCGCGGCCGCCATGGGCGAGTTGTGGAAGTGCTTCGCGACGTCGCCGGCGCGCACGCGGCGCAGCAGCTGGTAGAGGCGCAGCTTCTGCAGGAAGGCGCGGTGCACGGCGATGTGCTGCTTCTTCTTGAACTCCGGTTCGTCGCGAAACGCCATGTCCGCGATGAGCTTGCCGTCCTTCAGTGAAAAGTAGGGCCGCTTCTCGCCCTCCAGGGCCTTGGAGTTGTTGCGCACGTCGTTACCGGGAAAGAAGGCGAGCAGCACCATGTCCGGGGAGTACTGCCAGACGCGGTTTCGCAGCATGAGCAGCTCGTGTCCCGTGCCGTAGCCCGAGACGCCGAAGTTGACGGTCTCGACCTTCTTCCCGTTGGCGAAGCCGCAGGCCTCGAGCTTCTTCGGCAGCAGCGCCCAGAACGCGCGCTCCATGTCGACCTGTACCGCCTCGGCATAGGAATCGCCGAGCACGGCGATGCGATAGGTGCCGGCCGGCTTGGCGAGGGGATGCTCGCGGTCGCGCAGGCCCTGCGAGCTCACCTTCACATAGGCCTTGCCTTCGTCGACCTGCCAGCCTTCCATGCCGGGCGTGAGCACGGTCCCCATGTCGGGGTCGGGGTGCCAGAAGTTCGGATACGAGAACCCCACCACGCGCAGCGCCGCCTCGCCCAGGACGAGCGAGACGGCGACGCTGGCGGCGACAACAAGGAGGTCCTTAGTCCAGCTCGAACTTGTGCTCATAGTTCTGCTTCAGCGCCGGGTTCTGCGCCTCCTTGCGCAGGAAGCAGTTGCCGACGGCGAGCGTCTCGATCTCGGTGCCCATGAAACAGCGGAACGCGTCCTCCGGGCTGCCGACGATCGGCTCGCCGCGCACGTTGAAGCTGGTGTTCACGACCACCGGGCAGCCGGTCTTGCCCTTGAACTGGCTGATGAGGTCGTGGAAACGCGGATTGGTCTCCTTGTGCACCGTCTGGATGCGCGCCGAGTAGTCGACGTGCGTCACCGCCGGGATCGACGAGCGCGGCACGTTGAGCTTCTCGATGCCGAAGAGCTTCTGCTCTTCCTCCGTCATGGCGATGCGCTGCCGGTCCTCGACGTCGGCGACGAGCAGCATGTACGGGCTCTCCGTATCGATCTTGAAGTACTTCGGCGCATCCTCGGCCAGCACCGCCGGCGCGAATGGGCGGAAGGACTCGCGGTACTTGACCTTGAGGTTGAGCTGCCTCTGCATCGACGGCGAGCGGGCGTCGCCGAGGATCGAGCGGCCGCCGAGCGCACGCGGGCCGAACTCCATGCGGCCCTGGAACCAGCCGAGCGCCTTGCCCTCGGCCAGCGCACCGGCGCATTTCTCGACGATTTCGTCGTCGGTGCAGACCTCGAACACCGCACCGGCCGCGTTCAGGCGGCGCTGGATCTCGTCGTTCGCGAACTGCGGCCCGAGGTAGCCGCCGCGCATGCCGTCCATCCCGCCATTGAGCTTGCGCTCGCGCTTGCCGTGCAGGTAATACGCGACCAGCGCCGCGCCGAGCGCGCCGCCGGCGTCGCCGGCCGCGGGCTGCAGCCAGATCTTCTCGAAGCAGCCGTCGCGCAGGAGCTTCCCGTTCGCGACGCAGTTGAGCGCCACGCCGCCCGCGAGGCAGAGGTTCTTCTCGCCGCTGTCCTTCGCCACGCCGCGCGCGAGCTTGATCACCACCTCTTCGGTCACCGCCTGGATGGAGGCGGCAAGGTCCATCTCGCGCTGCGTGAGCTGCTGCTCGGGCTTGCGCGCCGGGCCGCCGAAGAGCTGGTCGAACTTCGCGTTGGTCATGCGCAGACCGGTGCAGTAGTCGAAGTACTCGAGGTTTAGCCGGAAGGAACCGTCTTCCTTGATATCGATCAGCTTCTCTTTGATGAGAGAGGCAAAGCGCGGCTCGCCATACGGCGCGAGGCCCATCACCTTGTACTCGCCGGAGTTGACCTTGAAGCCCGTGTAGTAGGTGAAGGCGGAATAAAGCAGGCCGAGCGAATGCGGGAAGTGGATTTCCTGCTTCACGCGCAGCTCGCGCCCCTTGCCGAGCGCGACCGAGGTGGTGGTCCACTCGCCGACGCCGTCCATGGTCAGCACCGCGGCCGACTCGAAAGGTGAGGGGTAATAGGCGCTCGCGGCGTGCGAGAGGTGGTGCTCGGAGAAGAGCAGGCGCTTGTCCCAGTCGACGCCGTCCTGCAGGTTCTTCAGCTCCTGCAGGATCGTGCCGCGCTGGAAGAGCTTGTCCTTCACCCACACCGGCAGCGCGGTGCGGAACGACGAGAAGCCGCGCGGCGCGAACGAGAGGTAGGTCTCGAGCAGGCGCTCGAACTTGAGGAACGGCTTGTCGTAGAACGCGACGTAGTCGATCTCCGAGGCCCGCGTGCCGGTCTGCTCGAGGCAGGCGGCGATGGCGTGGTGGGGGAAGCTCGAGTCGTGCTTCTTGCGCGTGAAGCGCTCTTCCTGCGCCGCGGCCACCACCTGGCCATCGCGCACCAGCGCGGCGGCGGCGTCGTGGTAGTAGGCAGAGATCCCGAGGATCAACATTCGTCTAGAACAGCGTGTAGATGAACGGCGCGACCACGGAGCCTTGCGCGAGGACCAGCAGGCCGCCGATCAGCACGGTGACCAGGATGATCGGCAGCAGCCAGAACTTGCGCCGCGCGCCGAGCAATCGCCACATCTGCACTACGAGGTCCATGGTCGCTCCTAGAAAAGGTTCTTGAAGCTGTCGTCCGCGGGGCCCGGTGGGTCGCGGCGCTTCCAGTACGTCGGCGCGGCCGGCTCGTAGGCGCGCGCCATGGCATCGCGGCCGAGCGCGCGCATCACCAGCGCGACCGGCGTGAAGACGGCGAAGAAGATCACGCCCATCACGATCGGGCTGACGATCATGTTGAGCAGCTCGCCGAACTTCATCCAGGCGCGCTTGGCCGGCGAGAGCCACGACGCGCGCGTGAGGGTGATGACGGCCAGCACGGCGGCCGCGGCGAGCGCCCACGGGTGGGAGAAGGCGCCGACCAGGACGAAGAGGGCAGTGAAGGTCCAACCGAACTTGCGGTCGGAGGGCATCAGGACGGGATTCATGGCGTGTACAAAATAGCGCTCGCAGGTTATGGGTGTCGGGCTAGAGACTCGGTCCGGTCGGACTATTGGCCGATGAGCGCCGCTCGATGCTCGGCTTCAGGCGCGTGGCCAGCTGAGCGGCCATCAGGCGGTGGTACTCCTCGTTCGGGTGCGAATCGATGGCATTCAGCACCAGCGCGCCGTCGTGCACCCCGGCGGCGCGGAACGACTCGAGCAGATCGAAGCACTGCAGGTGCTCCTTGGCGCAGACCTCCTCCACCCGGGCGAAGATCTTCTGCTGCGTGGCGAAGCCCTTGGTGTGCGGCAGGAGCGCGACCCGCAGCGGCAGCTTGTACGAGAGCGTGAGCGCGTGGATCTGCTTCAGCGCCGCCACGTTCTCCTGCCAGCCGAGATCCGGGCCGCCGCTGGGCTGCGGCGCCGCGCGGTGCAGGACCTTCTCCGCGATCTGCGGAATGCGGTGCAGGTAGGCACGGTAGACGTAGAGCGAGAGGTACCAGGGCAGGTGGACCTGCGCGCCGCCGGCGAGCGCGCGGTGGTGCTCGTAGTCGTCCATCTCGAAGTCGTTCACCGGGAACATGGCGAGGAGGACCAGATCGGGCTGGAGCCTGAGGCCCACCTCCTCGAGCACCGCCTCGTACTGGATGATGTTGTAGCCCTCCACCGCCAGGTTGATCACCTTCACTTCCGGGTGCGAGCGCGCGAGGCGCGAGTTGAGGAGCGTGGTGTAGAGGTGGTCGTACTCGACGCCGGGACCGAAGGTGAACGAGTCGCCCAGCACGACGATGCGGTACTCGCCGGGCTGCTTGGGCGGGATGTGCGCCTGGCGGTCGCGGAAGCCCTGGTCGTTGGTCTGGATGTGGGCGCCGAAGATGCGCATGTCGGCGAGCGGCTTCATGAGCTTCAGGCGCTTGGACTTCGCCGAGTACTCGTAGAGCTGGCCCTCCTGCATCGGCGGGATCGTGTAGCGCAGCCACGCCTCGAGCGCGGCCAGGGCGGCGAGCGTGATCAGCGCGGTGAGCGCGATGTTCCAGGCGAGCGTTTTCATCGCGTGAAAATAGTCCGCTCGTGGGTCAGGCAACGCCTGACCGCAAGGTCCGGACGGACTACCGGGTGCCGAGCGCCGCCTGGACTTGCGGCAGGAGATGCTCGGCGACCACGCGGTGGCCGAGCGGGCCCCAGGGATGTCCCTCGGGCGTGCCGTAGTCGCGCATGCCGGCGAACCAGGACGCCGAATCGAGGACGTGCACGAGCCCGCGCGCCTGGAGCGCCTGGACATGGCTGTGCACGCCGGGCCACTTGGCGAAGTGCCGCGGCACGTCGAACATGACCAGCGGAATGCCGCGGCGATGGAGATCCTCGGCGAACACCGTGAGGAGCTCGTTGTAGAACGCTTCCTTCTTGCTTCTCGCCTCCGCGGACTCGTAGCGAACCACGCGCCGGTACCAAAGGTGGTACGCGGTATTGCGGATCAGGTTGTAGGCGGAGCTGTGCTGCAGCACCGAGCCGGAGAGCCAGTCCTTCAGCGCGCGCAGCGGCCCGGCCACCGAGTCGTCGCGATGGAAGCGAAAGCGCCCGTTCTCGATGGTGGTGACGCGCTCGAAGAGATTGTCGTCCACGTCGTTCATGTGGAACTGCAGGATCACGAGCGCCGGCTGGTACAGCAGGCCGAACTCGTAGAACACGCGGATCTCGTGCGTGAGGCCGAAGCCGGGCACGCCCAGGTTTACCACGCGCGCCCGCTCGCCCAGCCCGCGCGCCAGCGCCACGCTGTACTGGTCGCCGTCGTTCACGCCCTGGCCGAAGCTGCAGGAGTCGCCGAGCACGACCACGTTCGGCCGGTCGTAGCGGTTGCTGATCGGCGGCATCGGCGCGCGGAAGCCGTACTCGTTGGTGGTGTAGGTGAAGCGCCAGGCGCCGCGCATCTCGTGCACGATCGTCGTCGAGGCCGGCAGCTCGTGGCCGTAGCGCTCGGAGTAGCGGTAGCGCGGGAAAAGCTGGGCCTGCGGCACGATCAGGCGAACTGCCGCTTCGAGCAGGGCCAGCGTGATGGCCCCGATGATCGCGTAATGCAGAAGCGTGCGCCGCACGGCGCCAATCTAGGCGCGCGCAACGCGCCCGCACACCCGCCGGGCGGGCTAAAGCCGGGGTCTCTGCCGGACTGGGGTCAGTGCCCTATGGAAAACCGGAGCCAGCGCTAGCTGCCGAGGACTTCGCCTTTCCGGGAATTGGCGCCCTGACCCCGAACTCCCTGCGGCTTGGGCCAAAGCGCTTCATAGGCGGCGAGGAGCTTCGGCACCTCGTGGCGCCACTCGAGCTCGTCGACCACGCGGCGGCGGCCGAACTCCCCCATCTCGCGCCGACGCTGCGCATCGTCGAGCAGCGCGACGATCTTGTCGCCGAAGTCGACCGCGTCGTTGCGCTGCGCGTACAGCGACGCCGATTGCGCCGAGTAGCGGCCCTCGGCGAGATCGAACTGCACGATCGGCTTGCCGAGCGCCATGTACTCCATGATCTTGTTCATGGTCGAGATGTCGTTCATCTCGGTGGCGATGTCCGGGTTCACGCAGACGTCGGCGGTGTTCAGCATCGCCAGCAGATCCGCATCCGGCACGCGCCCGGTGAAGGTCACGTAATCCTCGACGCCGAGCTCGCGTGCGAGCGACTTCATCTCGTCGAGCGAGGTGCCGCCCCCCACCAGACCGAAATGCACGTCGGTGCGGCCCAGGTCGTAGACGATGTGCCGCGCCGCCTGCAGCAGGTAGTCGATGCCTTCCTGGCGGCCCATGACGCCGACATAACCGACCAGGTACTGGCGCCCACGCTTGAGCTCCGGCCGGGGAGGAAGCACCTTCAGGCGCTCGAGGCTCGGCCCGCTGCGCACCACGTACACCTTGTCCGACGGCATGGCGCCGCGCTCGAGCGCGATGCGGCGATACGAATGGTTGGTGGCGATCGACACGTCGGCGGTCTTGAACGTCAGCCGTTCCACCGCCAGCATGACCCGGTAGAAAAAATCCTTGCGGCCGAACTTGGCGACGTAAAGCTCCGGGTTCGCGTCGTGGTGGTCGAAGAGGAACTTCTTGCCGAAGAGCTTGTAGAACCCCCCGATCAGGAAAAACAGATCCGGCGGGTTACAGGCGTGGATGACATCAAACCCTCTGCCAAAGAGCACGCGCAGGGAGAGTACAAACGTCCAGAACAGCGCCGCGCTGTACTCGATCGCATAGCCGAGCGCGCCGTCCGCCTCGGTCGGCAGGTCGTAGCGCCAGATATGGATGCCGTCGATGGCGGCGAACTTCTCCTCGCAGCCACGCCCCGTGGGGCAGATGATGGAGACCGTGTAGCCGGCGTCGCGCAGCGCGCACGCCTCCTGCCACACGCGACGGTCAAACGGCGACGGCAGATTCTCGACGAGTATGAGGACGCGCCGCGATTTCATTGGGCCTTGCATTGTTGTTGAGGTAGCTCCATTCCACGTGCAGGGTGACGAAGCCGCCGGGGCCGCCGGGCTCGCCGCACACCCACAGGGTCGCCGGCTGGCCGGCGAGCGCGCTCCAGTCCACCGACCGGAAGCCGTTCCAGGCGTTCTCGTAGCTCGAGCCGTCGCCCATTCCATAGCCGGAGGCGCAGTCCGGCCGCACGTAGAAGGTTCTGATCATTTCACCGCCTCGATGCGAAACGTGTCGTCGAGCACGCGCGCCAGGAGATACGGCACGCGCAGCCCGCCGACGTAGAAACGGATGCGGGAGAAGCCCGCGTCGAAGAACACTTCGCGCAGCTCCGCGGCCGGGCCCTTGGAGGCGGTGAGGTAGACGCCGCCGTCCTTGAGCGCATGGCAGATGCCGGGCAGCTGGGAGATGGTGAGGTGGCGGCTGAACGCCACGTCGACCTCGGCTTCCGGCAGCGGGATGCGCACGCCGTCGTGCATCATGCGCACGAGGTTCGGCGGGCCGCCGAGGCGGCCCATCATGTCGTCGGACACGTCGAGCGCGTACACGCGGTCGACGTAGCCCGCGGCCCGGCGCGCGAGCGCGCAATCGCCGGCGCCGATCTCGAGGAACACCTTGTTCAGATCCAGCACCGAGCGCAACGCCTTCAGCTCGCGCTCGGCGTCGCGCTCGCGCTGGGCGTACTGCGCCTCGCTGAAGCGCAGTGACGCGGCGGGGTTGGCCAGCAGGCTCACCAGCAGATGCCTTCGTAGACGCCGGCGATGGTGCGCGAGTCCGACACGCGCACGAAGTCGATCACCGTCTGGCCGTCGTTGATCCGGCGCGGCACCTCGGCGAATTCCGGCGCGGCGTTGCCGATCACGATGGTCTGCGCGTGCTCGAGCACCTCGTCGATGGACTCGACCATCAGCCGCGAGATGTGCGGGATCTTGTTGAGGATGTAATCCTTGTTCGCGCCGTGCAGGCGGGCGAGGCTCACGTTCTTGTCGTAGACCTTGAGGTCGTAGCCCTTGCCGATCAGGCGCTCGGTGAGCTCCACCATCGGGCTCTCGCGCAGGTCGTCGGTGCCGGCCTTGAAGGAGAAGCCGAGGATGCCGATCTTGCGGTGGCCCTTGTCGATCACGGCCTGCACGCCCCGCTCGATCTGCAGCTGGTTCGAGGGCAGCACGGCGCCGAGGATCGGCAGGTTCACGTCGAGCGTCTTCGCCTTGTAGAGCAGCGCGCGCACGTCCTTCGGCAGGCACGAGCCGCCGAAGGCGAAGCCGGGCTTGAGATAGTACGGCGAGAGGTTGAGCTTCTGGTCCTGGCAGAAGATCTCCATCACCCTGTGCGCGTCGACGTCGAGCGCCTTGGCGAGCGAGCCGATCTCGTTGGCGAAGCCGACCTTGAGCGCATGCCAGCAGTTGTCGGCATACTTCACCATCTCCGCGGTCTCGATGTCGGTGCGGATCATCGGGCCCGGCAGCTTCGCATAGATGCTCGCCAGCACGTCGCCCGAAGCCCTGTTCACCTGGCCGATGACGGTCTTCGGCGGGTGGTAGTAGTCGTGCACCGCCGTGCCTTCGCGCAGGAACTCGGGGTTGATGCACAGGCCGAATTCCTCGCCGGCCTTCTTGCCGGAGTATTTCTCGAGCGTCGGGATGACGACGTCGCGCATCGTGCCCGGCAGCATGGTGCTGCGCATGACGATGATCGGCGCGCCGGGATGCGTGGCGAGCGTCTCGCCGATCTGCTGGCAGACGCGCTTCACGTAGCGCAGGTCGATGCCGCCGTTCGGCTGCGACGGCGTGCCGACGCAGACGAAGACGATGTCGGTGTGGCGCACGGCGTCTTCCACCACGGTGGCGGCATGCAGCCGCCCGGCCTTCACCTGCTCGGCGATGATCTCGCCGAGGTCCTTCTCGATGATCGGCGAGCGTCCTTCGTTGATGAGGTCGACCTTGGCACGCTCCGGGTCGACACCGATGACTTCGTGGCCTTCCTTAGCAAGGAGTCCTGCGGATACGGCCCCGACGTATCCCAGTCCCAACACGCAGATTTTCATGGCGGCAAGGATGCGGGAACCACGTTGAGTGCCGTGCCGAAGCGCGCGTCCCTCCAGTAGTCTGGGCGGGGTGACGGGAAATCCCGACTCTTTTCGCTCTCGCGGCGCTCTTCCTAGTAGCGATTTTTCGCCATGGCCCAGTCAATAGTCACTCAGGCGCGGTTTCGCGCGAGGCCCGCGTAGCAAACCATGGTTCGCGAGGACCAGCAGCGCGCACGGCGATTGCCTCGGTTCGCGCCATGAAACTGCGCTACGTGTTGGGTGCGACGCTCGGCGCGGCGGCATTCGTTGCGGCGCGCACGAAGGCCGCCGAGCGCGCACATCGCGTGCGTGGCCGCTTCATTGACGTCGATGGCGTCCGGCTCCACTACGTCGAGCGAGGCCAGGGCACAGCCCTCGTCCTCGTGCACGGCATCGGCTCGATGATCGACGACTTCGTGCTGTCCGGGCTGGTCGCGCGGGCCGCCGAGCGCTATCGCGTGATCGCCATCGATCGCCCGGGCTACGGCGGCAGCTCGCGACCGCGCGATCGCCTCTGGACACCGGCGGCGCAGGCCGAGCTGATCCATCGCGCGCTGCGCCGGCTCGACGTCCATTGCCCGCTGCTGCTCGGACACTCGTTCGGCGCGAGCGTCGCCGCCGCGTACGCCCTGCGCTTTCCGGTCGAGCGCCTGCTGCTCGTCTCCGGGTACTACTACCCGACGGTGCGGCTCGACGCGCCGCTCCTCGTGCCGCCCGCCATTCCGCTCATCGGCGATGTGATGCGCCATACCGTGTCGCCGATCGTCGGCCGGCTGCTCTGGCCGGGGTGGCTTCGCATGTTGTTCGCGCCGGCGCCCGTGCCGCGCCGCTTCAAGCCCTTCCCGGCCTGGATGGCGTTGCGGCCCTCGCAGCTGCGCGCGACGGCGGAGGATGCAGCCGTTCTCTTGCCCGCCGCGCACGCCATGGCGAGCAAATATCAAAGCCTGAAAGTGCCGACGGTGATCATCGCCGGCGCCGGCGACCGCTACGTGAGCGCGCGGGCGCATTCCGTGCGGCTGCACCACGAAGTACCCCACAGCAGGTTGACGCTGGTGCCCGGCGCCGGGCACATGGTGCACCACGTGGCCGCGCGCGAAGTGATGCGCGCGATCGAGGAGGAGCCGGCGCTTGCCGGATGAGAGGTCGCACGAGCGCGACTCCTGGGCTGTAGGCGGAAAGTGACATCCATCGCCAACGCGATAAGTCGTTCTACGGTTTTGCGCGACCGTTCCGCCGCGTGGCAGATATTGCAGCGACCGTCCGTTGCGCGCCTGGCTGCGCGCGCAGTGGCTCGGCCAGCGGCTGACCGCGAGGCTGCCCGCCTTCAGCCGACGCGAGGTCGCGGAACTCGCCACCCGAGCTTCGGCGGTTGCCCGATATGAAAATGCAGCGGGCAGCGCAAGGATACGCAAAGCCTAGCTCCTCCTTGGATCCATGGCGCGCTTCCACCAGAAGCTGCTGCAGGACGCGGTGAAGCTCATGGGTCGTGACTACGTCGCGAAGGCGCTCGAAGTGCCCAAGGAGACACTGGATCAATGGCTGCGCGGCGAAGGCACCCTGTCCGGCAGCCACATCACCAAGCTGACCCGTGCTGCCGTAGATTTCGCGCAGAAGAACCGATGAGCTGTCGCACGTAGTCGACATGCGCACGGCGCTTGCGCCCGTAGCGGACATGGCTACCCGGCAAAAGGAAAAGCAGTCCAAGTCCGACGACGAGGCGGAGCGCGAGCCCGCGCCCGCACGGCCGCCGGCGAAGATCCTCGCCGTCGACATCGGCGGCTCGAAAGTGAAGTTCCTCGCCACCGGCGAGACCGAGCCGCGCAAGATCCCGTCGGGCCCGGAGCTTTCGCCGAGCCGGATGGTGCAGGAAGTGCGGCGCGCGACGCGCGACTGGAAGTACGCCGCCGTGTCGATCGGCTATCCAGGGCAGGTCGGCGGACACGGCCCGATGTCGGAGCCGGGCAACCTCGGCCACGGCTGGGTCGGCTTCGACTTCGCCGCCGCCTTCGAATGCCCGGTGCGCATTACCAACGATGCGGCGATGCAGGCGCTCGGCAGCTACGACGGCGGGCGCATGCTCTTCATCGGCCTCGGCACCGGGGTCGGCTCGGTGCTGATCGTCGACCACACCATCATCCCGCTCGAGCTCGGCGAGCTCGCGTACAAGCCCGGCCACACGCTGTCCACGCGCCTGGGGCGCGCGGCGCTCGACGACAAGGGGAAGAAAAAATGGCGCGACCGCGTGCTCGAGATGGTGCCCTCGCTGCAGCGCGCCTTCGTCGCCGACTACGTGGTGATCGGCGGCGGCAACTCGAAGTACATCCGCGAGCCGCTGCCGCCCAACGTGCGCCTCGGCCACAACCTCACCGCCTTCCGCGGCGGCTATCGCCTGTGGGGCATCGACGACGTGCCGACGTTCGGCGTGAACGGGCACGACGTCAAGCCGCTCGCCGCCACCGACTGGCGCCTGCTCTAGCCGCCGTTCATCGTCGCTTCCTTGTACCAGGCGCGCACCTTCTCCAGGTGGTCGGCCTCGTTTTCCTGCGCCTTCTGGAAGCGCGCGACGAGGTCGCCGTTCCCGGTGGGCTGGGTCAGCTCGATCAGCTCCTCCCACGCCGCGTTGTCGGTCATTTCAGCGACGAGGATGGCGTGCAGGCATTGCGCGAGCGTCGTGCGCGGGTCGGTCAGGACCTGCATGAGGCCCATCCCTTCCACGCCCGCCACGTCCGCGCAAGGCGTCTGCTCGGTCGGATCGCCGCCGAGCGACTGGATGGCCGCGCCGCATAGGGCGAAATGCATCGCCTCCTCGTCGCGGATGTGCTGCAGCTCCTTCATCGGGATCTTCGCGCCGGCGGCCTTGCACTTCACCATCAGCGCGTCGTAGAGGCGCGTGCCGCTTCGTTCGAAGGCGAGCCGCTCGCCGAGCTTGTCCATGAGGAGGATGAGCGAAGCCTCGGCCTGCGGCAGCGTGCCGACGGGCTCGGCCTGCGACGCGTACTCGCCGCGCAGCTTGGCGAGGCTGCGCTCGTCGCCGCTGGGCGGCTCGGTGAGCTCGGTGTTCTCCAGCATCTCCTCGGCCGCGGGCGAAATGTCCATGCCGCTGTGGTTGGTGCCAATTTCAGTTGCGGTTTGCATCAGGCCACCTTCAGTTTGAGTTCGGAACCCGGCGCCCAGCGGTAGCCGGCGGAGACGGTCTCGGACGGCGAGCCGTCGGCGTTGACCTCCTTGCGGTACTGCAGCGACGCCTTGTTTTCCTTCTTCTTGTCGACGATCTCCGTGCCGTTGGCGCGCAGGTCGGCCTCGTTGGCGAGCGTCTCGCGCACGAACTCGCGCTGCGACGCCTGCGGGATCGGCTCCGGCAGCTCCTCGGGCAGGATCTCCTCGGGGTCGCGCTTCTCGAACTTCTGGAATGCCTCGAGCGCTACCTGCAAGTGACCCAGCTCGTAGTCGCAGAAGCGCTCCCAGATCGCCTTGACCCGCGGATTGCTCTCCTGCTGCATGCAGCCATAGTAGTTGTACACCTCTCCCACCTCGTGCAGCACCCACTTCTCGAGCCAGGATTCCTCGGGATCGATGATCGACTCGTACTGCGTGATGTGCTCTTCCTCGACCGAGGCGATCTCGGCGTAGAGTTGGCGCGCCACCGGGTCGGCGTACATCGGCCCGATGTTCATGTAGAAATTGTGCGTCTGCTGCTCGGCCGCCATGATGGTGAGCGCGTGCAGCTTGGACAGCGGCGCCGCCGACTTGCGGTCGTACGGCTTCCTCAGGTTGTCCTGCGGCGCGCGATGATGGTCGATCGTCGGCCGCCCCGGCAGGATGTCGGTGTAGCTCTGCAGGATGTTGTTCGCGTCCTTGCCCTCGAGCCGGTCGAGCAGCGCCGAGTAGCGGTACAGGTGGTCGAAGTCCTCGAGCAGGCCGAAGCGATACACCTGCGCGAGGTATTCGTCGGGCTCGCGCATCGCCACGGCGGCGGTGATGTCGATCGCCACCTGCTCGTAGGCGATGGTGGTCTCGAGCGGCGAATGGTCGGGACCGATCAGCCAGTTGATCAGCGTCGCCTGGTGCTGCTCCAGGATGCGCACGTCGGCGAGCAGGCGCTGCAGCGCGGGCGGGTTCATGCGCGCGGCAGCGTGCGAGAAGCGCGAGGCCTCGAGCTCGATGCCGTTCATGAGGATGATGCGCACGCGCGTGTACGCGTCGTCGTCCAGCTTGCTGATCGGCTTCTGCACCATGTCGCGCCAGGTCAGCCGCTGCTTGTCGAGCGGGACGCCCTTCTCCTGCAGGATGCCTTTCATCGCCTGTCTTCCTTCCGTCCAGTAAGCGGGCGATGGTGCCGCAGCGGCGGGCCGCTGGATGTCGGGAAGCGCCGCCTTTTCAGGTCAAGAGCTTCACTACCGCGCGCTCGCCGCGACGCACCTACCTCCAAACAGTCCTAGCGCGAGTAAAGGTACGCGGCGATGTCGCGGGCCTGCTGCTCGTCGAGGCCGACGTCCGGCATCGCGGTCTTCGGATCCACCGACTGCGGCTTGCGGATCCACTTCTGCAGGTCCTGCGGGGTATTCGACAGCCGGCCGGCGAGGTATTGGCGGCTCTTGAGCTTCTCGAGCGACGGCGCGACGGTCGCGCTCGCGCCCGGGACTCCGGGAATGGTGTGGCACGAGCCGCAGCCGAAGTGCTGGATCAGCTGCTTGCCGCTGCGCGGATTGCCGCCGGTCGCCGGCTCGTGCTCCGGCAGCGGCCGCTCGCACGCGGCGAGCGCGAGCAGCAGGACTAGGCCGCGGAACGCCGGAGCCATCGCGAGCCGATGACGAGCGCGGTGATCGGATAGGCGAGCCCGGCCGGGATCCACATCACGAGCCCGGCGAGCTGCTGGTCCTCGAGCGCATAGCCCGGATACCAGGAGGCGCGCGAGAAGGTCATCAGCGCGCCGAGCGCGCCGGTGTGCAGCATGGTGGTGAAGAGCGACGCCACGCCGCCGAGCGCGGCGCGCGCGAGCACCGTCCACCAGAAGAGGACGGCGGTGCCGAGGAAGCTCGCGTGCTGCGCGAAATGCACGGCGTCGTTCGCCACGGCGGCCTCGAAGAGCCGCGGCGCGTGCCATAGCCAGATCGCCGCCGCGTGCAGCGCCCACGCGAGGAGCGGCTCGGAGAGCCAGCGGGCGACGCGCACCGGCTGCAGCCAGACGAACGACTGCAACGGCTTGCCGAGCACGAGGAGCGGCGCGGCGAGGACCATCAGCAGCTCGTGCTGGATCATGTGCGCCCACAGGAAGCGCTCGGCCAGGTGATGGAAGGGCGACACGACCGCCAGCGCAAGCAGCAGCATCCCGGCGGCAAATGCGGCCACGTGGCCGATAGCGATGCCGCGGCGCCCGGCCTTCGCCCAGAGCCGGCGCACGCCCGCCGCGTAGAGCGCGCAAGCGAGCACGAGCAGCGTCAGGGTGAATGCATGCATGGCGAGACGATGAACATGGCGACCCACTGCACGAGCACCACCACGGAGAAGAAGACGCCGCTCCACACCGCGGCGAGCGGCAGGAACTCGCGTTGCGCCGTGCGCAAGGAGCCCCAGGCGCCGAGCGCCGTGGCCGCGCACAACGCGAAGAAGAGGAAGAACGAGAGGTGCATCGGCCAGGCTTTGGCGTACTGGCAGGCCGGCGTGACGAGCGCGTAGGCGATGAGCTGCGCCGCCAGCGCAAAAGCCGGGGCGAGGATCAGCGCGGGCCACGCCCTCACGAGGTCGCCCTCGGGAAGAGGTAGATCACCGCATAGATCGGGAGCCAGCTGATCACCACGAAGTACCAATA
>DATMIG010000176.1:0-8748 GCA_035554335.1 Burkholderiales bacterium | reverse complement strand
CCCAGGCCGAAGCCGGCGTGCGGCACCGTGCCGTAGCGGCGGAGATCCCGGTACCAGCCCATGTGCTCCTTGTCGATCTTCACTTCGTCCATGCGCGCGTCGAGGCGCTCGAGGCGCTCCTCGCGCTGGCTGCCGCCGATGATCTCGCCGATGCCCGGCGCGAGGACGTCCATGGCGGCGACGGTTTTTCCGTCGTCGTTCACGCGCATGTAGAAGGCCTTGATGGCCTTCGGGTAGTTCATGACGATCACCGGCTTCTTCACGTGCTTCTCCGTGAGATAGCGCTCGTGCTCGGACTGCAGGTCGACGCCCCACTTCACGGGGAACTCGAACTTCTCCTTCGCGCGCTCGAGGATCGCGATGGCGTCGGCGTAGTTCATGCGCACGAACTCGGATTCGACGATGCCCTGCAGCTTCGCCACGATGCCCTTCTCGATGCGCTCGTCGAAGAACGCCATGTCCTCGGCGCGCTCGGCCAGCAGCGCCTTGAACGTGTGCTTGAGCAGGCCCTCGGCGAGCTCGGCATCCGCCGCCAGGTCGGCGAACGCGATCTCCGGCTCGATCATCCAGAACTCGGCGAGATGGCGGCTGGTGTTCGAGTTCTCCGCGCGGAAGGTCGGGCCGAAGGTGTAGACCTTGCTGAGGGCGAGGCAGTACGCCTCGACGTTGAGCTGGCCCGATACGGTGAGGAAGGTCTCGCGGCCGAAGAAATCCTGCGCGTAGTCGACCTTGCCGTCCTTCTTCGGGATGTTCGCGAGGTCCAGGGTCGAGACCTTGAAGAGCGCGCCCGCCCCTTCGGCGTCGGCCGCGGTGATGATCGGCGTATTGACCCAGAGAAAGCCGCGCTCGTGGAAGAAGCGGTGGATCGCCTGGGCCACCGTGTGCCGCACGCGCGTCGCGGCGGCGATGACGTTGGTGCGCGGCCGCAGGTGCGCGACCTCGCGCAGGAATTCGAGCGAGTGCGGCTTCGGCTGGATGGGATAGTGGTCCGGATCCTCGACCCAGCCGACCACGCGCACCTCGGCGGCCTGCATCTCGAACGGCTGGCCCTTGGCCGGCGACGGCACGATGCTGCCGGTCGCCTCGACCGCGCAGCCGCTCGTCAGCTTCTGCACGTCGGCGTAGTTCGCCAGCGTGTTCGGCGCGACGACCTGCACCGGGTGGAACGACGAGCCGTCGGAGACGTGGATGAACGAGATGCCCGCCTTCGAGTCGCGCCGCGTGCGCACCCAGCCGCGCACGGTGACGGGCGCGTCCTTGGGCGCGGCGCCGGAGAGGATCTGGCGTACGGTGAGGTTCATAAATTGGGGTCTGACCCCAATTCTATTTCGCTACAGCGCGCGGCCGTCGAATTGCTTCCTGGGGAAGGCCGCCGGCTCGACGCCCTCGAGCGAGCGCACGTTGATGGCGGCCATCGGCTTGCCGCTTTTGTCCGCCGCCTCCGCGTACGGATGGATGCCGCAGGTCGGGCAGAAGTGATGGCGGATGAAGTGCTTGTTGAACGTATAGGTGCTCATGTCCTTCTCGGGCGTGAGCAGCGTGAAGCTCGACTTCGGGATGAACCAGAGGAGCGAACCCTTGCGCTGGCAGATCGAGCAGTTGCACTCGAGCACGTCCTGGATCTCGCCCTCGGCCTCGAAGGCGATTTTGCCGCAGTGGCAGCTTCCCCTGTACTTCATGCGGTCGTGATCTCCACCTTCCCGGGGTAGAACGCGAGCCGGCCCTTGATCGCCTTCATCTCGTCGTACGGCGTCTCGTAGCTCCACACCACGTCCTCGCCGCCGTCGCGCATCGAGTAGTACGTGGCGTCGCCCTTGAACGGGCAGTGCCTCGTCTTCGGCGTGCGCACCAGCCGCTCGGTCTTCACGTCCTTGCGCGGGAGGTAATACACGACCGGCGCGACGGTGCTGGTGTCGGCGCCCATCGGCTCCTGGAGCGCGAGCGCGTCGGTGGTGTCGGCGATGAGCTCGCCCTGGTACTTCACCTGCACGCGCACCTTGGCCGGCTTCACGTCGATCCGGTGGTTCGGGAATTTCTTGAAGCCGGGCGCGCTGTTGGTCATGGGCGCAACTTGGCGAGCAGCCGTTGGCCTATCAGCGTCGCATGCAGGGTGCGCGAGCGCGCGAGCGTCTGCTGCACGCGCGGCTTGAGGTCCCCGGCGTTGCGCACCGCCTGCCTCGTCCGGGCTACCTCGCGCCGCACCCGATGGTGGATGTCGTCCATGGCGCCCATTATCGCGTCAGAGTGTGAAGCGCAACCCTTTCAGCAGGGCGCCCGGCAGCCGCGCGCTCGAAGTCGAGCGTTCGCCATAGGTCGAGGGATCCGGCAGCATCTCAGCCGTGCGGGTCAGGCCGGCGAGCTCGCTGCCGAGTATGCGGTAGACCGAATCGTCGAACCGCATCGGGGTGACCGGCGCGGCGATGCGCCCGCCCTCCACCCAGAAGGTGGCGAAGCGGGTCATGCCGGTGATGCGCCCGGCCGGACGATCGGAGAAGTTCAGGTACCAGAGGTTGGAGATGTAGAGGCCTCGGTCGAGCTCGCCGAGGACGGCTCCTTCTTCGAGCGCGCCCGGTGCCATGTCGAGCGAGTCCGGCGCCTCGCCGCCGCCCGCGCCATTGGTGGCGAGGCCGTATTCCTTCGCCGAGCGCGGCGAGACGAGCGGGTCGGCCAGACGACCCTGGCTGATGAGCTCGATGCGCGGCGGCTTCAGGAACCCCTGGCCCTGGAACGCCGGGGCGATGCCCTGCGCGACGTTTTCCGAAACCGTCGTTAATGGAGAAAGCGTGCGCCCCTCCTGCATGAGGAGCAGCGGGCTCTGCCGGGTGTGTCTCGCGCGCGCGGAGAATCCGCCCCAGCAAAGCAGGCCCATTACCTCGTTTATCGCCGGCGGCGCGAGATAGGCTCGATACTCGCCCGGCTCGAGCGTGCGCCGTGGCGCGGCGAGCTGCCCGACCTCCTCGGCGGCGCGCGCCATCTTTTTCGCGAAGGCGCCGGCATCCCAGTCGGAGCCGGCGAAGCTGGTCTTCACCGCCTGGTCGCCTTGCCGGTAGAGGCTCCAGTCGAAATTGAAGCTGTCGACCTCGTGCCAGTTGCGCTGGCCGAGCGAGTTGGCGAAGCCGCGATAGAGCGTGCCGCCGGCGTAGAAGCCGACCATGTCGCGGCCTTTCGCCTGCTCCACTGCCTGCTCGACCACGACTTGCGCGGGCGCGAGCGTCCCGCGCCGCTCGGTGGACGTGGAACGCGGCTCCTCGTTGATGAGGAACAGCGGATCCGCCGGCAGGCCGGCGAGCGAGTCGCGCACGCGCGCAAGCGCAGCTCTGGCGGAATCGACGTCTCCGAAAGGCAGCGTCGCCTGCGCCTGACGCCGCTCGCTCGCGAGGCGCAGCGTGAGGTACGCCTGCTCGACGCTACCCGCCTGCCGCACGAGACCGCGATTGAACCGGACGAAGTCCGAGCGTTCCGCGGACAGGTTGCAGAGCAGGACCTCGCCGGCCCTCAGGTCCTTCTCAAGCGCGCCGCTCAGCTCGCTGAAGCGCTCCCTCATGCAGGGGCGCCGATTCGTTGTACCGCGGCAGGCTGCCCCATCGCTCGAAGTGGTCGCGCAGCTCCTCCGCGGCGCGCGTCTTCGGCATGGCCGTGACCTCGTACGAGAAGTGGGTGGCCGACATGTCGCCCGCCATCGCCATGGTGAGGGCGTGCGAGAGCTCCTCGCGCAGCGTCGAGCGCGGCGCGGTGCGGCCGACGTAGACGAGGTTGGCGTGGTGCCAGAGGCAGAAGATGCCGGCCTGCTCGGGAACCTGATGGACGTACTTTTCCGTGAATCGAAGATTCATTGCGCGGGTCTCCGGGTGATGGGACACGCGGTGCACGGGCCATGCCGGGCTTTGTAATGATCCGAACGAAAAAATTGTCTGGCACTGCGCGACGGGGTCTACTCGGAACCACCGAACACCTCGACATCGGAGAAGAGGCACGCCGGCGCGGCGTGGCCGCAGCTAACGGCCTGGTTCGGCTCTCCCTTGCCGCAGTACTGCGTGCCGTGCACCTCGAAAGTGGACTTATCGCCCACCGCGCGCAGGCTCCTCCAGAACGTCGCAGAGACCCCGCGATAGTTGGGGTTCTTCACCACGCGCGTGCGGCGGCCCTCCTCGATGAGCTCAGCCCATTCGCAGCCGAATTGAAATTTGTTCCGCGAGTCGTCGATCGACCAGGAGACGTTGGTGCGCATGAGGACGCCATTGCGGATGGAGGCGACCATCGCATCCAGGCTCGAAGCGCCCGGCTCGACGTTGAGGTTCGCCATCCGGTCGATCGGCGGACGGTTCCAGCCGCTCGCCCGCGAGTTCGAAGTCCCTCGCATGCCGGCCCGAAGCTGGGAGAGGCGCCCGCCGAGCGGCGCGACCAGCACGCCGTCGCGGATCAGCCACACTTTTTCCGCCGCCGAGCCGTCGTCGTCGTAGCCGAACGACGCTATCTCGTCGCGCGGCGTCGGATCGTAGGTGACGTTGAGGAGCTCCGAGCCGTAGCGGTAGCTGCCGAACATCTCCGGCGTGACGAAGCTCGTGCCGGCGTAATTGCGCTCGTCGCCGAGGATGCGATCGAGCTCGAGCGGGTGGCCGATCGACTCGTGCACCTGGAGCATCATCTGGTCGGGCATCAGCAGGAGATCCATCCTGCCGGACGGGCAGTTGGGCGCGGCCAGCAGCTGCAGCGCCTCGTCGGCGAGCCGCGCTCCGGCGCCGATGAAGCCGGAGCGCTCGATGTTCTCGCGCCCGCCCTGCCGCGCATAGTCGAGGCTGCGCGACTGCGTGTCGGTGCCATGGTTCGCGGTGACGCGCAGGTGCGGCACCGTATAGCGAAAGCGCTGTTTCACGTCGCCGCCGGTGCTCGTCACGTAGAGGCGCTCTTCCTCGACGATCTCGAGCGCCGCCCAGCGCTCGACGATGCGCTCGTCGATCTTCGCGCGGCGGCACTCTTCGGCGAGCAGTTGATGCGCATCGAGCGGCGAAAAGCAAACGCCCGGGCTTTCATACTCGCCGCGCGGCGCGCCCATGCTCGCCGCGTCGAAGCGCACGACGCTCTTGCCGCGTGTCGCCCGCGCCCATTCGGTGGCGCGATCGAGCGCCGCCTGCAGCCCCGCCGGGCTGAGATCGCCCGTCGCGCAATAGCCGTAGCCGCCATCGACGATGGCGCTCACCATCGCACCGCGATCGAGCGAGAAGCTCGGCGGCTCGACGGTGTCCTGTCTTACGGACAAAGTCTGCCTGCGCTCGTCGTGGCGCCGCACGGACCAGAAATCCGCCGCCGAGCGCAGGTTGTTCAGCACGCTGACCTAGCTGGCCTCCATCCCGGCCGTGCGGTGCACGTAGAGCGCATTACCTTCGTACCAGCCATCCATGTAGCGGTCGCGCGCGACCTGCACGCTGTGCTGGTCGCACTGATAGGCGTACGTATCGATGCGGGCCGGCCCGCCGGACAGGCCATCGCGCTCACCCACGTGATACCAGTCGGCGGCGCGGCACTGGTTTTCCGAAAGCTGCCCGATGTTACTGAGGCCGGCGCAGCCGGCGAGCGAAACTGCAAGAAGAAGCGGGCTGGCTCTCATCGCCGCATTCTACGCGGCGGGTACAGCGAATATCCCCGTCAAACCTACGGACTTCCGAAGGGAATCGCGCCGCCGGCGACGGTGGCGAGCATCACCCACAGCTTCGCCATCTCCGACTCCGGGTGGTGCATGACCACGCATGCCGCGAGCCAGTTCGCGGCTTCGTCCGCTTTGGCGGCGGGAAAAGTTGCGCAGTGCTTTCCCAAAGATACTTCGATCGATCCCTGCACTAGGCGGACGTCGACAGGGAGACCGGCTTTTTCCAGCATCGCTGCAGTGACGAAGAGGTCGCGGCGCATGCCCTCCCCCCGCAAGATCGGGGCCGACGTCGCCGCTTTTCGCCTGCGGCACGGTTCGGCATAATTGCCCCCCGCCATGTCCGAAGAGAGGGCGATCGTCCAGCGCCTTTTCAACCGCGCCGCGATGCGCATCGGCAGCGCGAGCGTCCTGGCGCGCCAGCTCGGCGTCTCATACTCGGAGGTGCACGCGTACATGTACGGCGAGGCGATGCCACCGGAGGATGTGCTGCTGCGGGTGACCGACGTGATCCTGCAGGATCTCGCGGAGATCAAGGCGCGCTCGGACACGGACGCCTGGCACAAGCTCTTCCCCAATCCTCGCCCTGGCGCCTAGCGATTCCGGAGACGTTTTTGCCGACCCAACGTAACATCGGGGACAAATGCACATAGCCCCTGGAACCCTTGGGCAGGTGCTGTACGCCAGGCCATCGCCCTCGCTCGCGCCGGAGAGCGAATGGGTCGAGCTCGTTCGGAACATCGCCGACGGCGACGGCGAGGCGCTCCTCTCGCTGTACGACCGCACGAGCGACGCCGTGTTCACGCTGTTCGTGCGGCTCACCCTGGATCGGGAACTGGCCGAGGAGCTCGCGTTCCAGGTCTACTCCCACCTGCGCCGAGATGCCGCGCAGTACTCGCGTACGGATTCGACCGTCCTCGCCTGGCTCATGCGGCAGGCGCGCTCGCGCGCCCTTCGCGCCTTGCGTGCCGAGCAGGAGAAGCCCCTCGAGGACTCGCCTTCGGGCGGCGGCTTGATAGCCATCGACATGCCGGATTACCGCCACATCCTGCGGTACCGGGAGGAAACTACGCGCCTCTCCACGGCGCTCGCGCAGCTGGCGGCCGAGGAGCGCAGCGCCATCGAGGCGGTGTATTTCGACAAGAGCCCGGTGGACCGCGTGAAGGGCGAGCTGCGGCGCGGGCTGGTGAAGCTCGCGCGCCTGCTGAACGGCGCACTCGTGCAGGAGGCGCGGCTGGATTGTCCGCAGGGCGATCTCGTGTACGCCCATGCGCTGCATGCCCTTGCGTCCGCCGAGGCGGCGAGCGTCGAGGCACACGGTTCGTCGTGCCGCTGGTGTCGTCGCGAGCTGGACGCCCTGCGTCCGGTCGTCAGCCTGTTCTTCGCCTGGCCGCGCGATCTGCTGCGGCCGCCGCGATCTCTGCGCGAGCGCTTGATGACGCGGCTCGGTGCCGCCGGCGCTGGCCCCGACTGGATCGCGCCCGCCTGGGACAACGTCGCGCCGGGAATCTGGTGCAAGCTGTTGTCCAGCGATGCCGACTGGCACTTGGTCAGCATGCTCGTGCGCCTGGCGCCCGGCGGCGAATATCCGCCGCACCGGCACGCCGGGGTCGAGGAGCTGCACCTCCTCGACGGCGAGCTGTGGATCGAGGAGCGCAAGCTCTTCCCCGGCGACTACAACCGCGGCGAGCCGGGCACGACCGACAAGCGCGTGTGGAGCGAGACCGGTTGCACCTGCGTGCTCGTCACGAGCGCGCGGGATGTCCTCATGAGCGCGCCGTAGGACCGCTAGCGCAGGGCTTCTTCTATGCGCCGGTGCAGCGCCTGCAGCCCGAAGGACACGTCCTGCAGATCGCCGTTCACGAAGAAGGTCGGCGTGGAGCGCACGCCGCTCTTACGCGCATCGGCGACGTGCTCGCGCACGCGCTGCAGGTAGGCGTCGTGCGCCATGTCCGAGCGGAATCGCGCGACATCGAGCTGCATCTGCCCGGCATAGCGTTCGAGCTGCGGGTCCTTGAGGTGGGATTGGTTGTCGAACAGCAGGTCGTGCATCGGCCAGAACTTGCGCTGCGCGCCGGCCGCCTCGGCGGCGAGCGCCGCATGCAGCGCGTGCGGGTGCACTTCCTCGAGCGGGAAGTGGCGCCAGACGAAGCGGATGCGGCCCGCGAAATGGCCGAGGATCATCTTCACCGCCGGCGCGGCCTGCTTGCAGTTCGGGCACTCGAAGTCGCCGTACTCGACGAGCGTCACCGGCGCGTGCTCGTTGCCCTGGATATGGTCGGCGTGCGTGATCGGCATCATTTTTTCGCTCCGAATTCCCACGGCGGCACCGCGTTCTCGTCCCTCCACAAACCGAGGCGGCGCAGGCGCGCGTAGGTCTCGAGCTCGTAAGTGCCCGACGTCGGCCGCGTCGCCTTCGGCGATGCCCACGCCATGCCGCGCCTGAGCTGCTCGGCATTCGCGTCCTTGCCTTCGCAGCTGACGTAGCCGATCGGATGCTTGCGGCTGTCGCGGTCGGACCACTCGACTTGAGCGCTCTTGCGATGGCAAAGCGAGGCGAGCGAGCGCGCCGACTGGACGAAGAACGGCTGGTTACGCTCCGGCGCGTCGATGTCGGCCAGCCGCACCACGTGGCGCTTCTTCGCGCTGTCCTGCACCACCAGCGTATCGCCGTCGATCACGCTCACCACGGTGCCGGCCAGCGTCTCGGCGTACGCGGCGTGGAAGGCGACGAGGGAAAGGGCGGCGAGCCAGCGCATGCCAGGAGCTTATTGTGCCCCGACGTACTGAGCAAAGGCGCCCGCGGCCCGTCGCATGTTCATTGCTTGCGCACCGGGGTTGACATGAGCGCGAAATCCATAGAGGACCGCGGCTTCGCCTGGCTGCTGGTCGTGGTGTGTTCGCCATCGTCTGCGCGCCCCTTTTTCGCTGGCTGCGCCGCGCGTTCGGCGGGCGCGGATCGCTCGCCGCGGCCACCACGCTCGTCCTCATCGTCGTGGTGGTGATCGTGCCGATGATCTTTCTCAGCGCTTCGATCGTGCGCGAGGCGAGCGAGCTCTACCAACGGGTGAAGTCGGGCGGGCTCGGCAACTACGTGCGCGGCTCGT
>DATMIG010000175.1:0-6984 GCA_035554335.1 Burkholderiales bacterium | reverse complement strand
GAGCGAGAGCGGAATCAGCGCGACCGACGGAATCGGCCGCAGCGACTCGATGGTCAGGCTCGCGGCGCGCTCGAGCGGACGGAAGAGGCCGAGGATCGCGCCGAGCACGATGCCGGCGATCGCGGCCATCGCGAGCGCCTGGCCGGCGGCGGCGAAGGTCTGCGCGGTCTGCGTAAGGAGCGTGCCGTCGGCGAGCGCCTTGGCGCCGGCAACGAAGAAGCGGCTCGGGCGCGAGAAGCCGTCTTCGGACAGCACGCCGATGCGCGAAAGGAATTCCCAGAGCGCGAGCACCGCAACGGGAATGATCGCGCCCATCAGTGACCGAGATGCCGGTACAGCCGGTGGCGATATTCGAGGAAGCGCGGATCCTCGCGCGTGGTGAGCTGGTTGCGCGGACGCGCGAGCTCGATGGAGACGATCTCGGCGACGCGGCCGGGGTTGGCGGCGAGCGCGATGACGCGATCGCCGAGGTAGATCGCTTCCTCCAGGTCGTGCGTGACGAAGACCACCGTGCGGCGCTCGTCCTTCGCGAGGCGCGACACCTCGTCCTGCAGCTCCTGCCGGGTGATCGCGTCGAGCGAGCCGAACGGCTCGTCCATCAGCAGCACCTGCGGCTCCTGCGCGAGGCAGCGCGCGATCTGCAGGCGCTGCTGCATGCCGCCGGAGAGCTGCGAGGGGAATTTGTCGGCGTGCGCGGCGAGCCGGAGTTTTTCCAGCAATGGACGAATGCGGCCGGCGTGCTCGGCGCGAGCGATGCCGCGCGCTTCGAGCGCGAGGGCGACGTTGCCGCTCACGGTCCGCCAGGGCAGGAGCGCGCGGGCGTAGTCCTGGAAGACGACCGCGAGCCGCGTCTGCGGCCCCCGCACCTCGATGCCTTTGAACAGCGCGCGGCCGGCGGAAATCGGCGCAAGGCCGGCGAGCGCGCGAAGGAGCGTGGTCTTGCCGCAGCCCGAGGGACCGACCAGGCAGACGAACTCGTGCTCCTGCACGGCGAAGCTCACGTCGCGCAGGATCGTCTGCGCGCCGTAGACGACGCTTACGGCCTGCGCTTCGAGCACAACCTGTTTGTTTGGGTTACTGGAAGACGACCTGCTGCGCGGTCGCGGTGCCCTTGGTGACGCCGAAGTCCTTGAGGAGCTTCACCCAGAAATCCACGTCCTCGCGCTTCACGTCGACGGCGAAGGTCGGGAGCTTGATGCTCGCCGCCGCCGCCTCGGGCAGCTTGAGGTAGGTGACCTGCGTCTTGCGCGCCTCGGCTTCGTTCGACTTGATGTAGGCCACCGCCTCGCGCAGCGCCTCGCGGAAGTCGCGCGCGGCCTTCGGGTTCTTCTGCACGAAGTCGCGCATCATGATGTAGAAGGACTCGAGGTAGGAGTCGGTGATGGTCGGCACCGTGACCTGGTAGCCGACCTTGGTCTGCTCGAGGCGCGTGATGAACGGCTCGACCGGCACGACGAGGTCGACCTGGCTGCCTTTCAGGAGGTCGCCCATCTGCGCGAACCCGGTCTCGACGTAGGTCACCTGGTTGCGCGGCACGCCGTTGTTCTCGAGCCACTTCATCGCCACGACATGGTTTACGCCGTTGAGCCCCGGCACGCCCATGCGCTTGCCCTTCATGTCGGCGGCGCTCTTGATGTTGGAGCCCTCGCGCGCCATGAGCGCGATCGTCGGGTTCGATTTCGCCTGGTAGGTGGACGCCGCGACGATCTGCGTGTCGATGCCGCCTTCGACGGAAAGCAGGTACACCGGCGCGGTGAGCGTGCCGACCTGCATCGTGCCGCCGGCCATGGCGCCGGCGATGGTCGAGCCCTGCGGCACGGTCTGCAGCGTGACGTCGAGGCCGCGCTTCGCGAAGAAGCCCTTGTCCTTCGCGACGAAGGCGGGCATGAAGGCGTTGGCCGGCGTGTAGCCGACGATGAGCTTCGTTTGGGCGGCGGCGTGCGCCGAGAATGCGGCCAGCGTGGCCGCGAGCAATGTGCGGAACATGGTGTGTCCTCCCTTGCGGCGATGATAATGGAAAGCCCATGTTCGAAGACCTGACATTTCGATCCATCGGCGGCGAGTCACTTCTCGGCCGCCTGTACCAGCCCGCCGGCGGCAAGGCGGACACGCTCGTCGTCGAGGTCCACGGCGGCGCGTGGACGATGAACGACCGCACCACCAACGCCGCGATCCACCAGCACCTCGCGCAGAACGGCATCGCGGTGTTCGCGCTCGACTTTCGCCTGGCGCCCAAGCATCGCTACCCGGCGGCGATCGAGGACGTCGCGTACGGCATCCGCTGGGCCAAGGCGAACCTCAAGCCGAAGCGGATCGGCGGCCTGGGCACCTCGAGCGGCGGGCAGCAGATCGTGCTGACTGCGCTACAGCCGGAAAAGTTTGGAGAGGATGCAGGCCTGGATTTTGTCGTCGCCTGCTGGCCGATCCTCGATCCGCTGGCGCGCTACCAGATGGCGAAAGCCAAAGGCCTGAAGAACCTCATCGATGCCCACCACGCCTTCTGGCCCGACGAGGCCGCGATGAGGGAAGGGAACCCGCAACTCGTGCTCGAGCGCGGCGAGGCGACGGCCATGCCGCCGATGCTCATCCTGCAGGGCACGGCCGACGAGAACGTCGAGCATTTCCGCGCCGACCGCTTCGCCGACGCCTATCGCTCGCGCGGCGGCTCCGTCGAGCTCGTCAAGTTCGACGGCCAGCCGCACACGTTCATTGCGAAGGATCCGGGCTCCGGCGCATCGCGCGATGCGCTCAAGAGGATTGCCGACTTCGTTCGTTTAAATGGGGACAGACCCTAATTAAAAAATAAATAGGGTCCGTCCCTATTTTTAGAACCCGATGGATAGCCCGATGTTGAGCACCGGGTAGGCCTTGAACCGGTCGAGCTTGTCCTGCAGCGCCTGCTGCTCGCTCGCGGTCTGGGTCTGCAGCACCGTGCACTGGGCCGCGCTCAGCCCCGAGCAGTTCGCGGTGAGCGTCGCCTTCGGCGTGCCCATGAACATCACGCCGAGGTCGGCGTAGAAGTTGACGCCGGTGCCGGCGACGTTGCCGTAGCCGATGCCGAGGTAGGGCGCCGCCGTGCGGCCGGATTCCACTCGAGCATCGACGCTGCCGGGCTGGCCGTTCACCGTGCCCGTCGCGTCGTACTTGTTCTTGTTGAAGATCACGCCGCCGGAGATGCGGAAGAGGGGCCCGAGGGGGTGGAAGTCGAGCAGCGCGTTCAGGTTCGAGAGTTTGAGGTCGCCCTTGTAGCTTGCATTGGACGTGTTGGTGTCATATCCCCAGCTGCCGCCCGAATAGCCGACGCGGACGTCCAGGGTGGGCACCACGTTCTTGGCGAGGTCGACGCCGAGGCCGGTCGTGCCGATGCGCACGCCGACGCCCGCGGCCTGCGCGGTGGCGCACGCGGCCAGCGCCGCCGCGAAAACCAGAGCTCTCTTCATTTCTTTTCTCCCGAAGGTAGGGGAGCCGAGTCTAAACCAGCATCTTTAAACGGCTGAGGGGTTCTTCCACGCCCGCCGCTGCGGAACGAGGTCATTCGGAGAGCCTCTTGCGGCGCATCATGGGGCACAATCGCCCCCGCAACAGGAGGAACGATGCTCAAGCAACTGCCGCTCAGGCTGCACCACCAGGCGTTCGCGGTGAAGGACCAGGAACGGACGCGCCAGTTCATGGAAGACGTCCTCGGCATCCCGCTCGTGGCGACCTGGTGCGAGAAGGTGTTCCGCTCCGAGGTCGGCCGCGAGGTGGAGTACTGCCATACCTTCTACGAGCTCGCCGACGGCGGCGCCATCGCCTACTTCCAGTACGCCGACGAGGAATGCTGGGAAATGAACCGCTTCGTCCCGGCGAAGCGCGGCGACGCCGGCGCGCTGCACAGCGCGTTCAAGGTCACCAGGGAAACGCAGGACGAGATCCGCCAGCGCCTGAAGCGCGCCGGCGTCTCCTTCCGCGAGATCGACCACGGCTACTGCCATTCGCTCTACCTCACCTCGCCCGACGACGTGAGGATGGAGTTCACCGTCGACGCGCCCGACGTCGACAAGATCAATGCGATGCGCCGCGCCGATGCGCACAAGGAATTGAAGCGCTGGCTCTCCGGCGATCGCCGCACGAATAACGAGGATCGGCCATGAAACGACGCACCTTCCTAGCCACCACCGCCGCGGCGCTCGCCGCGCCCGGCATCCTGCGCGCGCAGACCAAGGCGAACGTGCTGCGCTTCGTTCCCGAGGCGGATGTCGTCATCTTCGACCCGGTGACCACGCCCTCGTGGCAGACGCGCGACTACGCGTACCTCGTCTACGACACGCTCTACGGCATGGACGACCAGAACCATCCGCAGCCGCAGATGGTCGAGGGCGCCAACACGTCGGCCGACGGCCTCACCTGGACGCTCACGCTGCGCGAGGGACTCAAGTTCCACGACAACGAGCCGGTGCGTGCGCAGGACGTGGTGCCGAGCATCCGCCGCTGGGGCGCGCGCGATGCGTTCGGCCAGGCGCTGCTCGCGGCGACGAACGAGATCTCCGCGAAGAACGACCGCACGGTGGAGCTGCGGCTGAAGAAGCCGTTCCCGCTCCTGCCGAGCGCGCTCGGCAAGACGATGGCCTACCCGTGCATGGTGATGCCCGAGCGCATCGCGAAGTCCGATCCGTTCAAGGCGATCACGGAAACGGTCGGCAGCGGGCCTTACCGCTTCGTCGCCAACGAACGGGTGCCGGGCGCGAAGCTCGTGTTCGAGAAGTTCGCCGGCTACCAGCCGCGGAAAGGCGGCAAGCCGGAGCAGACCGCGGGGCCGAAGGTGGCGCACTTCGATCGCGTCGAGTGGACCATCATGCAGGACACCGCCACCGCGGCGGCGGCGCTGCAGCGCGGCGAGATCGACTGGCTGCAGACCCCGAACAACGACCTCATCCCGGTGCTGCGCTCGAACAAGAACATCGTCGTGCGCACGATCCTGCCGACCGGGCTCATCGCGTACATGCGCTTCAACCACCTGGTGCCGCCGTTCAACAACCCGGCGATCCGCCGCGCGCTGATCGGCGCCATCGACCAGCGCGACTACATGATCGCGATCAACGGCGCCGACAAGAGCCTGTGGCGCGATGGCGTCGGCTATTTCGCGCCCACCTCGCCGTACGCGAGCAAGGTCGGCATGGAGAAGCTCACCGGCAAGCGCGATTACGGGAAAGTGAAAGCCGAGCTGGAGAAGGCCGGCTACAAGGGCGAGAAGGTCGTGATGCTGGTCGCGGTCAACATCCCGTACCTGAAGATGATGGGCGAGGTGTCGAACGACGTCTTCAAGAAGATCGGCCTCAACGTCGACTACGTCGCCACCGACTGGACCACCGTCGTGCAGCGCCGGCAGAAGACCGAGCCGGCGGAGCAGGGCGGCTGGAACATCTTCTGCATCTACGACAACGGCGCCAACGAGCTCGACCCCGCCTCCCACCTCCTGCTTCGCGGCAACGGCAAGGACGCGCAGTTCGGCTGGCCGACGATGCCGAAGATCGAGGAGCTGCGCAGCGCCTGGTTCGACGCGAAGACGGCGGCCGACCAGAAGAAGATCTGCGAGCAGATCCAGCGGCAGGCGTTCGAGGACGTCCCCTACATCCCGCTCGGCCAGTCGATCCCGCCCACGGCGTATCGCAACAACATCACCGGCGTGCTCTCCGGGCACCCCTTCTTCTGGAACGTAAGACGGCAAACTGCTTAGCTATATAGGAAGGCGCATCCTCGCCACCATCCCGGTGATGGTGGTCGTGGCGGTCGTGGTCTTCGGGCTGCTGCACCTCTCGCCCGGCGACCCGGCGGCGATCATCGCCGGAGACCAGGCGACCACGCAGGAGATCGAGAAGGTCCGCACGCAGCTCGGGCTCGACCGCCCGCTCGCGGTGCAGTTCGCCTCCTGGCTCGCCGACCTCGCGCGCGGCGACCTCGGCCGCTCGATCTACGACGGCCAGCCGGTGGCGAAGATGATCGGCCAGCGCCTCGAGCCGACCATCGCGCTCGCGCTCTGCACGCTCCTCGTCTCCGTGCTGCTGTCGGTCCCGCTCGGCACCATCGCCGCGTGGAAGGCGGGCACGTGGATCGACCGCACGATCATGGGTTTCGCGGTGCTCGGCTTTTCGTTTCCGGTGTTCGTCATCGGCTACGGCCTGATCTATCTCTTCTCGCTCACGTTCGAGCTGCTACCGGTCCAGGGCTACGCGTCCCTGCGCGAAGGCATCGGCGAATTCGCCGCGCACATGGTGATGCCGTCGCTCGCGCTCGGCTGGGTGCTCACCGCGCTCTTCGCGCGCATGACGCGCACCAGCATGCTGGAAGTGCTCGGCCAGGACTACATCCGCACCGCGCAGGCGAAGGGACTGTCGACCGCGCACGTGCTGGCGGGGCATGCATTGAAGAATGCGGCGGTGCCGATCGTGACTACCATCGGTATCGGCGTGGCGCTCCTCATCGGCGGCGTGGTGGTGACCGAGACGGTGTTCGCGATCCCGGGCGTCGGGCTCCTCACCGTCGACGCCATCCTGCGGCGCGACTATCCTGTGATCCAGGGCGTGGTGCTCGTCTTCTCGGCGGTCTACGTGCTCGTCAACCTGGCCGTCGACCTCTCGTATGGGCTCTTCGATCCGCGCATTCGCTACTAGGCACCCGACGGCGCTCGCCGGCATCGTCCTCCTCGCGCTGCTGGCGGCCGCCGCGATCGTCGCGCCGCTCATCACGTATGCGGACCCGGCCGCGGTGGCGCCCATCAAGCGCCTGCGCCCGCCGGGCGCCGAGTTCTGGTTCGGTACCGATCCCCTGGGGCGCGACCTCTACAGCCGCGTGCTCTATGGCGCGCGCGTCTCGCTCTGGGTCGGCTTCACGGTCGCGCTGCTCAGCACGGCGGCCGGGCTCGCGATCGGCCTCGTCGCCGGCTTCCACCGCGCCGCCGACGCGGTGCTGATGCGCATCATGGACGGCCTGATGTCGATTCCGCCG
>DATMIG010000174.1:0-6848 GCA_035554335.1 Burkholderiales bacterium | reverse complement strand
CCCAGCCGTACCAGCGATACAGGCCGACGTTGATGAGGCTCGGCGTGTTGCGGTCCACCTCTTCCAGGCCGAAGCCGCGCGCCCGGCCATCCTGGAAAGCACGAAACGGCGCATGGCACGTCGCGCACAGCACCGACCCGGTGCTGGACAGGCGCGGCTCGAAGAAGAGCCGCTCGCCGAGCGCGATGGCTTCGGGCTTGCCCGAGACGCGGTTGCTCGGATCGCGGCGCGGCTTCGGCGGCCACGGGCCGTGCGCGAGGATGCGGCTCACCGCTAGCCCGGACATCGTCTTCACCGGCAGCTCGCACGCCGCCGCCGGCAGGGAAATCGAGACGAGCGCCGCGAGCACTATGCGCACGGCTGTATTATGCAGCGATGAGCGACACCTTCATCCTGCGCGGCCGCTACCTGCTCACCGACCCGCGCAAGAAGGAAAAAGGCGTGGTCAAGAACGGCGCCGTCGCCATCAAGGGCGAGCGCATCGCCGCCGTCGGCACGTTCGACGATCTCAGCCGTGCACATCCGGGCGCCAAGGTGCTCGGCAATGGCCGCCAGCTCCTCATGCCCGGCTTGGTCGACGCGCACAGCCACGGCCGCGGCATGTCGCCGATCCAGAAGGGCGTGAAGAACGATTTCCTCGAGAACGCGCTCTTCGACTGGGCGTACATGCACCTGCTGCCGCCCGATCTCTGCGCCGGGATGACGGCGTACCACCACATCCGCTCGGGTTGCACGCTGCTGCACCACAACGGCTTCGACGACGACGGGGCGATCGGCCGCACGCGCGCGCACGCCGCGATCAAGGTGTATCTCGATTCCGGCATTCGCCTCGCCTTCTCGCCCGGCGTGCGCGACGAATCCAAGCTCGCGCTGGACGAATTCGGCTTCTTCAAGACGCTGCCCGCCGACCTGCAGGAGTTCGCCCGGCCGCGCGTCGAGTACGACAAGGCGCAGATCGAGGCGGATTACTTCGCGCTTTTTGCCGACCTGAAATCCCGCTACGACGGCAGCGACACCCGGATCCTGCTGTCGCCGTCCTGGGCGCACGGGCTCACCGAACGCTTCGCGCGGAGGATAGTCGAGGTGGCCGGTGGGAAAACCCAGATCCACATGCACACGCTGCAGTCGCCGGTGCAGAAGGCATACGGCCTGCGCCGGCACGGAAGACCGACCTTCGAATGGCTGGACAGCGTCGGCCTCGTGGCGAAGAACGTCACCTACGGCCATGCCATCCACGTCACGCAGGCGGACATCGACCTCATGGGCCGGCGCGGCGCGTCGGTGACGAACCACCCGAGCTGCAACTTCATCATGCGCAACGGCATTACGCCGGTGATGCAGATGCGCAAGGCGGGCGTGAACGTCGCCATGGGCCTGGACGACAAGACCATCAACGACGACGAGGACGCGGTAATGGAGCTGCGCATGATGCACAAGGTGCACCGCATCTCCACCTACGAGCTGACCGAGCCGCCGCTCGACGCCTACGAGGCCTTCGAGATCGCGACGGTCAACGGTGCGCGGGTGTGCGGCTTCGAGGGCGAGGCCGGGGCGCTCGCGCCCGGCATGAAAGCCGACGCGGTGCTGGTCGACCTCGACCGGGTCGAGAACGAGCCCTGGCTCGACCCGCGCTCCGACATCGTCGAAGCCTTCGTCCAGCGCGCCATGGGCAGCGACGTGAACACGGTGGTGATCGGCGGCCGGGTCGCCATGCAGGAGAAGGAGCTCAAGCTCCTGGACGTGAAGGCGCTGTTCGCCGAGGTGCGCGAGTTCTGCTCCAAGGGCCTGCCCGAAGAGCACCGCAAGCGGGCCGACATGCTGGCCCGGCTCAAGCCCTACATGCACAAGTGGTACGCCGGCTGGCACGACAAGATGGTGAACGAGCCGTTCTACCGGCCGAACAGCCGCATCTAGAATCCGTTAATCCAAGGGGGATATCCATGATCCGATCGTTAGTCGTTTTGCTTGCCCTGACCGGAACGGCGTTCGCGCAGCAGCCGATCCGCACGGGTATCGACGCCACCTTCGCGCCGCACGCCATGCCGAAGCCCGGCGGCGGGCTCGAGGGCTTCAACATCGACCTCGCCAACGAGCTCGCGAAGCGCCTGCACCGGCCGATCCAGATCGACGGCACCGAGTTCAGCGCGCTGATCCCGGGCATGAACGCGAAGAAGTACGACTTCCTCATCGCGCCCACCACCGTCACGCCGGAGCGCTCCAAGGCAATGCTCTTCTCCGAGGGATACATGGAGACGGACTACATGTTCCTCCAGCGCAAGAACGACAAGGACATCAAGGGCCTCGAGGACCTGAAGGGCAAGACCATCACCGTCAACAAGGGCTCCGCCTACGAGACCTGGGCGAAGGCCAACGCCGACAAGTACGGGTTCAAGTTCGACGTGTACGGCACGAACGCCGACGCCGTGCAGGCCGTGCTCTCCAACCGCGCCGATGCGAACATGGCCGGCCATACCGTCGTGCTCTGGGCGGCGAAGCAGAACCCGGCGGTCAAGGCCACCTATACGTACAAGACCGGCCTCGTCTGGGCGATGCCCTTCCGGATCGACGACAAGGAAGGCCGCGCGAAGGTGAACAACGAGCTGAAGTGCCTGAAGCTCAACGGCACGGTCGCCCGCCTGTACGAGAAGTGGTTCGGCATCAAGCCGGCGGCTGACTCGTGGGTGCACAAGGTGGCGCCGGGACACGGCGTGCCGGGCATGGAAGGCTACGACCCGGGTCCGTATCCGCCGAAGTGCAGCTAATCACATCGGCATCCTAGACGTCACGTCGCTGCGCAAGTCCTTCGGCACCCTCGAGGTGCTGAAGGGCATCGACCTTTCCGTGTCGCCGGGCGAGCTGGTGTTCGTCATCGGCCCCTCCGGCTCCGGCAAGTCGACGCTGCTTCGCTGCTGCAATCGGCTGGAAGAGCCGACGAGCGGCGCGGTGGTCGTCGACGGCACCGACGTCACGCGGCCCGGCGTCGACCTCAACCGCGTGCGGCAGAAGATCGGCATGGTGTTCCAGTCGTTCAACCTGTATCCGCACATGAACGCGCTCGGCAACGTGACGCTCGCCCTGCGGAAGGTCCAACGGCTATCCAAAGCGGATGCAGAGGCGAAGGGCAGGCGGGCGCTCGAGCGGGTGGGACTGGCGGAAAAGGCGAAGGCCTATCCCAACGAGCTCTCCGGCGGCCAGCAGCAGCGCGTCGCCATCGCGCGCTCGCTCGCGCTCGAGCCGAAGATCCTGCTCTTCGACGAGCCGACCAGCGCGCTCGACCCCGAGCTCGTCGGCAGCGTGCTGAAAGTCATGCGCGAGCTGCGCGAGTCGGGCATGACGATGGTGGTGGTGAGCCACGAGATGCAGTTCGCGCGCGCCGCGGCCGACCGCGTGGTGTTCATGGACGGCGGGCTGATCCTCGAGCAGGGCAAGCCGGAAAAGATCTTCTCGAATCCGGACCATTCGCGCGTGGGCGAATTCGTGGCCCGTATCGCCAGCCACGCGTAGATGGAGCTTCACCGGCTCGTCTTCAGCTTCTTCAACGCCGATGTCGCCTCGCGCTACTGGCTCGACATCGTCTACGGCATGTGGGTGACGACCTATCTCGCCGCCGCCGTGACCATCACCGGGCTCGGCCTCGGGTTGGCCCTCGCGCTGGCGAGGGCGTTCCAGTTCAAGCCGGCCAACGTGCTGATCGTCATTTTTGCCGACGCGTTCCGCGCGCTGCCGCCGCTCGTGGTGATCATCGTCCTCTTCTTCGCCTTTCCCTACGTCAACCTCGCCATGAGCGCGTTCACGGCCACCTGGCTCGCGCTCGCGCTGGTGCTGGCGGCATTTGCGGAGGAGATCTTCTGGGCGGGCATCCTCTCCGTCCCCAAGGGACAGACGGAGGCGGCGCGCTCGACCGGCATGTCGCGCGCGCAGACGCTGGTCCACGTCATCCTGCCGCAGGCGGTGCGGCTCACCATTCCGCCGCTCACCAATCGCATGATCGCCATCACCAAGGGCACCGCGCTCGGCTCGGTGGTGGCCGTGCACGAGATCATCTACTACGCGTCCTCGGGTGCGAGCGAGGCGGGCAATCCGACGCCGCTCACGCTGGGTGCGCTCGCCTACCTGATCCTGTTCCTGCCGGTCGTGATGTTCTCGCGCTGGATCGAGACGCGCTTCGCCTGGAAGCGGTAGATGGACCAGATCATCCAGGTCTTCTTCAACGCCGCGATCTTCGAGCGCGCGTGGCCTTTCCTGCTGCGCGGCATGGGCATGACGGCGCTCCTTTCGCTGGTCATCGTGCCGATCGGCATCTTCAGCGGCCTGGGCGTGGCGATGCTCTACCACCTGCATGTGAGGTGGCTGAATCGCCTCCTCATGGCGTACGTCGACTTCTTTCGCGCCTTTCCGCCGCTCGTGCTGTTGCTCTTCATCTACGGCGGGCTGCCTTTTCTCGGCATCGACCTGCCGCTCTTCGGCACGGTGGCGCTCGCCTTCCTCCTCAACACGTCGAGCTACTACGGCGAGATCTTCCGCGCCGGGCTGGAGAGCGTGCCGTCCGGTCAGGTGGAGGCCGCACGCTCGACCGGCCTGTCCCGCTGGCAGACGATGGTGTGGGTGGTCCTGCCGCAGGCGACGCGCAACGTGCTCCCCGATCTGGTCAGCAACACGCTGGAAGTCATCAAGCTCACCACGCTCGCCAGCGTGATCGGCTTCACCGAGCTGCTCAACAACGCACGGAACGCCCAGGCGCTGACCTATAACGCCACGCCGGTCGTCGCCGCGGCGCTCATCTACCTGATTGCGCTCTGGCCGCTCGTGCGCCTCGTCTCGCGCCTCGAGCACAAGACGATCGCGGTGCGCTAGGATCGATGCATGGCTCCCAGCATCCTGGTCATCAATCCGAATTGCACCGAAGCCATGACGCGCGGCATCGACGATGCGTGCGCGCCGCTGCGCATGCCGGGCGGCCCGGCGATCGAGACGGCGACGCTGAAGGAAGGCCCGCCGGGAATCGAGACCCAGCAGCACGTGGACGGGCTGATCGCGCCGCTCAGCCGTTTCGTTGCCCAGCGTGAAAAGGACCATGCGGCTTTCGTCATCGCCTGCTACAGCGACCCGGGCATCTTCTCGGTGCGCGAGGTGACGAAGAAGCCGGTGCTCGGCATCGCCGAGTGCGGCATCCTGACGGCGATGACGCTGGGCTCGAAGTTCGGCGTGATCGCCATCCTGCAGAAATCCATCCCGCGCCACCTGCGCTACATGGGCGCGATGGGCGTGATGGACCGCTGTGCGGGCGAGCTGCCGGTCGATCTGCCGGTGCTGGAGCTGGCGGATGAAAAGAAGACGTTCGGCCGCATGGTCAGCGTCGGCAAGAAGCTGCGCGAGCAGGGCGCCGATGTCGTCGTCATGGGCTGCGCCGGCATGGCGCGCTACCGCGACGGGCTGCAGCAGGAGCTCGGCGTGCCGGTGGTCGAGCCGACGCAGGCCGCGGTATCGATGGCGATCGGCCGCGTGCGCGTGAACTGGGAAAGGATTTGACGCCCGAGGGTGAAGTAGCGCCGCCGCGCAGCCTGCGCGAGCTGTTCCTGGGGTTCCTCGCCATCGGCGCCCGCTCCTTCGGCGGCGTGCTGCCGTGGGCCTATCGCACGATGATCGAGGAGCGGCGCTGGCTCACGCAGGAGGACTTCGCCGCGACGATCGGCCTGTGCCAGTTCCTGCCCGGGCCGAACATCGGCAACGCCTCCATCGTGCTCGGCAAGCGCTGGTTCGGGCTGAAGGGCGCGGTGGTCGCCTTCCTCGGCCTCTTCGCGCTGCCCTTCGTCTGGGTGATGGCGCTCGGCATCCTCTATATGGAGTGGGCGTCGCATCCGGTGGTGCGCGCCGTGGTCACGGGCGTGGGCGCGACCGGCGCCGGCCTCTTCATGGGCACGTCGGTCAAGCTGGGGCGCGCACTGGCGCGCAAGCCGGCCGCGCTCGTGCTCATCGCCGGCTGCTTCCTCGCCGTGGGCATCGGCCGCCTTTCGCTGCTTTACGTCATGCCGATGGCCGCTGGGATCGGCGTGTTCGCCGCGCGGCGCGGATGGCTCTGATCCTGCTCCACATCGCGCTGTACTTCGGCGTGCTGTCGCTGCTCGCCTTCGGCGGCATGCCGGCTGTGATGCCCGAGATGCAGCGCATCGTCGTCGAGTCGCAGGGATGGGCAACGCCGCTCGAATTCGTCCAGCTCTTCGCCATCGCGCAGGCCGCGCCGGGCCCCAATGTGCTGATCGTCAGCCTGATCGGCTGGAAGGCGGCCGGGTTGCCGGGCGCGCTCGTCGCGCTGCTCGCGGCGTGCGTGCCGGCCGGCGTGCTCGCGTGGTGGATCGCGGGGCTGTGGGAGCGCTTCAAGGATTCGCCCTGGCGCGCCGCGATCGCAAAGGCCATCGCTCCGCTCGTCGTCGGCCTGACGCTCTCGGGTGGCTACGTGCTCTGCACGCCGTCCACGCCGGATCCGCGCCTATGGGCGATCGCCGCGGCCAGTGCTACGGTAATGGTCATGACCCGAATCAATCCCCTCTGGCTGCTCGGCGTCGGCGGCCTCGTCGGCGGCCTGCTGCTAGGCGGCTGCGCCAGTTATCGCACGCCGGACTATCGAGCCATCGTCGCCAGCCCCGAGCGCAGCGCGGCCGACCGGCAGAACGATGTGCGCCGCAAGCCGGTCGACATGCTCTCCTTCATCGGCGTGCGCGAGGACATGGCCGTGCTCGACGTGAGCGCGGCAGGCGGCTACACGACCGAGCTCCTCTCGCGCGCGGTCGGCCCGACCGGTACCGTCTACGGCCAGACGCGTGCGCCCGATCCGCGGCAGCGGCTCGCGC